>NZ_CP095481.1:943593-1258125 GCF_023023025.1 Amycolatopsis sp. WQ 127309 | reverse complement strand
GGACCTCCCGAACTGCTGCCTCAGCCAACGTCTCGCCCAGTTCCAGCTGGCCTCCAGGAATCGAGTACAGGTCGTTGTCAGTCCGCCGGATCATTAGGATCCGGCCTTTGTCGTCCTGGATGAACGCCGATACCGCTACGGCGATGCTGTTGGCCTTGGGTGCGTTCGGGTCGTTGTAGTAGTCGACTCGGGTCATGCTGCCTCCTAGAAGGTGGCCGGCTTGGCGAGGTTCCAGGCTGACTCGAAGCTCTCCGAGTACGTCTCGAAGAGGTCCCCGGCGGACAGTCTTCGCAGGTGGAGGGACGGGGCGTGGGCTCCCTGGAACCCGTACACGTGCGTATTGATGATCACCTCGTCGTCGAACCGGAAGATCGAGTTGTAGAGCGTCGTGTTGTGGAACCGCATCTCCACGCCGTCGACCCCGACCAGCGGCCGGTAGGACGCCAGTGCATTACGGATACGTGCCGCAAGCGTCCCGTCGCCGAGCTGCTCTTCCTTGCCGCGCAGGGCGACGCTGTCACTCTCGGGGTCTCCGAACATGAGCCGGATTCGGGCGCCGGCTGCTGCCTTGGCTGTCAGGTCCTTGATGAACCGCGGGCGTTCCACCAGGAACAATGCCGCGTGTACCAAGATCTCGACGGTCTCCGATGCTTCCTTGATCAGCCGGTCCCACAGCTCGACGGGCACGGCGTTGCGATGCGGGAAGACCTGCACGACCTCGGCGGCGGCCGTCTCGGCCTTGCGTTCCGGGGTCACGGAGTCCGGCCACAGGTAGGTCTCTGACTCGCGCGCCATGGCGGCGATCTTGTGCCGGTGTTTGGGGTAGGGCGTCCGGTTCTTGGTGATCCAGCGCTCGACGGTCTTCTGATCGACTCCGACGGCCTTGGCGACCTGCTCCAGTGTCAGGCCGTTGCGCAGGAGCGCGTCACGCAGGCGTTCGTTCGGCATCGTCACCCCTTGGGACGTGTAGGGACGTCTTCGACGGTACCAGGGACGTCCCGAGATGTCCTGCCACGTTGTGATCACGTCCCTCGTTTTGGCGGAGTCTGGGTGTCAGGTTGCCGGGGCAGGCCCGGTGCCAGGACACCGAGGAGGTAGGCGTGACCATTGCAACCGCCGTTCGGCCAGCTGGCTTGGGCAAGCGGGCGGTCCCTCGCCGACGTGCGGCGTAGGCGCGGCGTGGCATGCGCGACACGGTTCAGATCCACGTCACGGCTGATCTGCCGATTCGTGTCCGGGCGCTGACGTACGCAAACCGCGCGGAGGTCCGGTTCGGTAAGGCGTTCCCGGTGGTTCTGCTCGTGGACTGACGCCATCGCCGTACTGCGGAGGGAACTGGACAAGGCGAGCGCGGCATTGCACGCCGCAGCAGCACGAGGCGGAGAACCGCCGGAAGTTGCCAACTAGCAGACGACACAAGGGATTCAGCATGGCTATCGACAAGGGACACCGGTTCAGCATCGACTTTGACGACGCGTTCACGCAGGGCCTCGTCATGGTGGGCGAAGTGTCGCCGGACAACGAGTATTAGTCGCGTGAGGACCGGGCCGCGAATCGTCCGGTACGGCAGCGGGTGGACGAGGTGACTGGTAAGCGGCAGTGGAAGGTTATGGTTACCGACCCGGCCGAGACGCGAGCGAAGCGGGCTTCGTTCGAGATCACGCTGCTCGCCGATGTTCAGCCGGTGCCGACCACTTCGGAGGCGCTGCCGGGGATGCGGCCGATCGAGCTGGACGGGTTGACGGCTGAGCCGCGTGTGGCGGGGCAGGGTGAGTTCAAGTACCAGTCCTACGTGTTCCGCGCGAACGGTTTCAAGCAGGCCGCGAGCAGGCCGTCCCGGTCCGGTGGGTCTGGTGAGACGCCGAAGGCCGCGTGAGCGAGATGGGCTTCCACGAGCGGGTCGAGGCGTGGGAGCAGGCGTATCGGGACTACATGGCCACGTGGGAACACGGGCGCGCGGTCCTGACGCCGATGAGCGCTACCAACACGGCCAATGCTGCGCGGCGGGTGTCGCGGGCGTGGCAGGAGCTGGCGCAGGCGCGCGGGTTGCCGTGGTGGTGTGTGGCGGCGCTGGAGTCGGCGGCGGAGGGGTTCGCCGAGTTGGCAAGGGATTGGGCGAGTGAAGCAGGACACGGCAGTGATGGATGGGCTGGGCGTGCGCTGGGCGGTGGGGCCGGGTATCGAGGTGACGGTGGAGGAGACCGGCCCGGATCGGTCGGCCCCGCCGGTTCTGGTGTTGGCCGGCGCGCCCTTCGTGCTGACGCTGGTCCCTCCGCAGGACCAGGAAGCGTGGCCGGAATGCGTGGCGTTCCTGCGCCGGCTCCGCGACCACGCCGAGGACCTGGCGGCGCTGCTGGAAGCCCGCGCGGGGAGGTGTGATCGTGCGGAAGGGTGAGCCGAAGACGCTGCGGGAGGCCCACGAGGTCGTGATGGATCGCCGGCCGGCGAACAACGCGAACCCGTCGGTGTGGCTGGCGTTCCGGCTCGGCAACGCGCGGTTGTACAGGGTGATCGCGGACGTCGACCGGGGTCATCACCACGAGGCGCTGTACTGGGCCGGATACGAGGAACGGCAGGCAGGTGAGATCTCGGCCGAACTTCAAGCGGAAGGGAAGACCGCTAATTAGCCACGAGCGGACCCGCAATGCCATCGACGGCCTGACGAAGATCCACAAGGGTAAACCGCAGCTAGGCGTACATGGCCAGCCAGATCGCGATGTAGTGGCAAATCGCCGCCAGCACGGTGCACGCGTGGAAGTACTCGTGGTACCCGAACGTATCCGGCCAATGATTGGGCCACTTGAAGCCGTAGAACGCCGCTCCCAGTGTGTAGAACAGCCCGCCCACGCAGAGCAGCACCAATGCCGCGACTCCCGCGTGGGACAGCAGTTCCGGGAAGACGAACACCGCGACGTAGCCCAGTGCGATGTAGATCGGCACGCCCAGCCAGCGCGGTGCGTGCGGCCACAGCATCTTCAGCGCCACGCCGAGGACAGCGCCGCCCCAGACGATCGACAGGACCACGTAGCCCGTGGGCTTGGGCATCGCCAGCAGGGTGAACGGGGTGTACGTGCCCGCGATGAACAGGAAGATCATCGAGTGATCCGCGCGCTTCATCCACTTGTACGCGCGGGGGCTCCACAGCCGGCGGTGGTACAGCGCGCTCACGCCGAACAGGCCCAGGATCGTGAGGCCGTAGATCGACACCGCCAGGGTGGCGATCGCGGACACAGTGGACGCGGCCAGGGTGATCAGTGCGGCCGTCGCCGCGAGGGCGCCGAAGAACGTCCAGAAGTGGATGTGGCCCCGGAGACGGGGGCGCAGGTCCACTACGGGCTCTGGGGGTTCGGTCTGCACACTCACTCAACCAGGTTACGGGACCGTAGGTTCCCGGACAGCGGTCGAGTCACACGCCTCACACCGGGTGCGTACTCTTCCTCGACGTGAGTGTTCGCTCCTTCTTGTCCGACGTCGTGTACAGCGCCTACGGCAGGCGCCTCATCCAGCAAGCCCGCGGCCGGCATCCCCGGCACATCGCCATCATGCTCGACGGCAACCGCCGGTGGGCGCGTGAAGCGGGCTTCGCGGACGTCGCGGACGGCCATCGGGCCGGCGCGAAGAAGATCGCGGACTTCCTGAGCTGGTGCCACGAGGCCGACGTCGAGGTTGTCACCATGTGGCTGCTCTCGACCGACAACCTCAACCGCGACCCGGACGAGCTCACGCCGCTGCTGAAGATCATCACCGACGTCACCGACGAGCTCGCCGCGCCGGGCACGCAGTGGCGGCTCCGGATCGTCGGGGCGCTCGACCTGCTACCCGCCGAAGTCGCCAAGCGACTCAGCGAAGCCGCCGCCCGCACCGAAGGGCGCACCGGCATGGAGGTCAACGTCGCGGTCGGTTACGGCGGGCGCCAGGAAATCGCGGACGCCGTGCGCAAGCTGCTGCTCCACCACGCCGACGAAGGCACCAGCATTCACGAGCTGGCGAAGATCCTCGACGTCGACCACATCTCCGAGCACCTCTACACCTCGGGGCAGCCGGATCCGGATCTCATCATCCGCACTTCCGGAGAACAACGCCTTTCCGGATTCCTGCTCTGGCAGTCCGCGCATTCGGAATTCTGGTTCACCGAAGCTTATTGGCCGGCATTCCGCCGCGTCGACTTCCTGCGGGCGATCCGCGACTACGCCTGGCGGCACCGCCGGTTCGGTTCCTGAGCACCCCTGGCACGGCGAAAGGCCCCGGAGCGGACTCCGGGGCCTTTCGCGCGACCTGACTCAGTGGTGGTGGTGCTCCAGCGAGTGCAGCACCAACGCCGGCGAGGTCAGCACACCGGCGTAGGCACCGGCGACCAGGGACGCGGCGCCGTAGCCGAGCGCGCCGCCGCCCTCGATGAACGTGGCGTACGCGTCGCCGAACGTCGGGTCCGGGGTGTAGCCGTGGTCGCCCCCCGTGGCGGCGAACGCGGTGCTGCCGATCATCATCAGGCCCGCAGCGGTGGCGGCCACGAAACCAGCCTTCTTCAGCACTTCGCACACTCCTAGGTAGAACTGTTGGGGTCCGGGCACCGGGTGAACCGGTGGTGTGTCCCGCAGTCAAAAAATTACTCGCTTATCGGGCTTCTCGTACGTCTTGTACGCCCATTGTGTGAGCCCGCTGCAGGGCCTTTCACCCGGTACGGTTCTCTCTTCGCTACGCAAAATGCATTCCTCAAGCGAACGTGGTAGAACCCCGAAGCCGATCTTGTAAATACGCCGAGTCAGTGAACTGACCAAGATCATCCGGGCGGGTAGGTATCGATCGAGACGGCGGCTACTCAGAGCCACCGTCACCAGGCGTTGATGTCGGACGACCGACAGTGAGGTGACGATCTGGCGAATCACCGGGTTGGCTTCCTGCGCGATCACCGATTCGTAGGTACCTTCCGAGTTGAGGGCACGCGATCCGTGCGGGTCCTCGCGGGAGGCCCTGGTCGTGACGGTGATCGAGGGGGCGGCACAGCCGCCCACGAGACGCACGAGGGGGCCGGCACCCGGCCCTCGTGGCCGCGTCGCCTGACAGCTCGTCAGGCGGAGTGGTCCAGCCAGGGAGGTGCCCGGCCCAGCGAGTGCGGGCGTGAGGTGCACACGCCCTCGAGGGAGATGCCGTCGTGACTGCGCAGCGTTTACCCCGTAAGGCCTCTGGCCGTTCTTCGACCGGTGCCGTTCCTGGCCCGGAGAAAGCCTCGACCTCGCCACAAACCCAGCAGCACATGTACGTGCTCGACACGTCGGTCCTCCTTTCGGACCCGTGGGCGGTGACCCGGTTCGCCGAACACGCAGTCGTGCTTCCGCTGGTCGTCATCAGTGAACTGGAGGCGAAGCGCCACCACCCGGAGCTGGGCTGGTTCGCCAGGGAATCCCTGCGCATGCTCGACGACCTGCGCCGGCAGCACGGCAGGCTCGACGCGCCGCTCCCCATCGGGGACCACGGCGGCACGCTGCAGGTGGAGCTGAACCACTCGGACCCGACGGTGCTCCCGATCGGGTTCCGCACGGACTCCAACGACCACCGGATCCTCGCCTGCGCGCTCAACCTGGCGGCGGAGTTCCCGGCGGTCACGCTGGTGACCAAGGACATCCCGCTGCGGGTCAAGGCCGGGGCCGTCGGCCTCGAAGCGGACGAGTACCGCGCGCAGGACGTCACGCCGTCGGGCTGGACGGGCATGGCGGACGTCGACGTCGAGCACGAGGTGCTGGACACGCTCTTCAGCGGCGGCACCGTCGACCCGGTCGAGTACGGCCTGGACGAGCTCGCCGAGCTGCCCTGCCACACCGGGCTGCGGCTGCTCGCGGGCAGCTCCAGCGGGCTCGGGCGGATCACGGCCGACAAACGCATCCGGCTGGTCCGGGGCGACCGCGAGGCGTTCGGCCTCCACGGCCGCAGCGCCGAGCAGCGCATCGCGCTCGACCTGCTGCTCGACGCCGACGTCGGCATCGTCTCCCTCGGCGGCCGCGCCGGCACCGGCAAGTCGGCGCTCGCGCTGTGCGCCGGGCTCGAAGCCGTGATGGAACGCCGGCAGCACCGCAAGGTCGTGGTGTTCCGGCCGGTCTACGCGGTCGGCGGCCAGGACCTCGGCTACCTGCCCGGGTCCGAGAGCGAGAAGATGCAGCCCTGGGCGCAGGCGGTGTTCGACACCCTCGGCGCGCTGGTCAGCCAGGAAGTCCTGGACGAGGTGTTCGACCGCGGCATGCTCGAGGTGCTGCCGCTGACGCACATCCGCGGCCGCTCGCTGCACGACGCGTTCGTCATCGTCGACGAGGCGCAGTCACTGGAGCGCAACGTCCTGCTGACGGTGCTCTCCCGCCTCGGCACGGCGTCGCGCGTGGTGCTCACCCACGACGTCGCCCAGCGCGACAACCTGCGGGTCGGGCGGCACGACGGCGTCTCGGCGGTGATCGAGAAGCTCAAGGGCCACCCGCTCTTCGCGCACGTCACGCTGACGCGCTCGGAGCGTTCGCCGATCGCCGCCCTGGTCACCGAGATGCTGGAGGACCACGGCTGAGCTTGAAGGTCCGTGAAGGCCTCCTTACCGGCTCTTATGGCCGGTAAGGAGGCCTTCACGGCGTTTACCAGCCCGAGGGGAGCGGGCGGCCCTCCGCGAAGCCGGCCGCCGACTGGACGCCCAGCAGGGCGCGCTCGTGGAACTGCTCCAGGGTGCGCGCGCCCGCGTAGGTGCACGAGGACCGGACGCCGGAGCCGATCGAGTCCAGTAGATCCTCGACGCTCGGGCGCGCCGGGTCGAGGGACATCCGCGACGACGAGATGCCCTCCTCGAACAGCGCCTTGCGCGCGCGGTCGAACGAGCCGTCCGTGCGCGTGCGCGCGCCCACCGCGCGCTTCGACGCCATGCCGAACGACTCCTTGTACGGCCGGCCCTGCTCGTCGAACCGCAGGTCGCCGGGGGATTCGTAGGTGCCGGCGAACCACGAGCCGACCATCGCCGCGGACGCGCCCGCGGCCAGCGCCAGCGCGACGTCGCGCGGGTGGCGGACGCCGCCGTCGGCCCAGACGTGCTTGCCCAGCTCGCGCGCGGCGGCCGCGCACTCGGCGACGGCGGAGAACTGCGGGCGGCCGACGCCGGTCATCATCCGGGTCGTGCACATCGCGCCCGGCCCGACGCCGACCTTGACGACGTCCGCACCGGCCTGGATCAGGTCGCGCGTGCCCTCGGCGGTGACGACGTTCCCGGCGACCACCGGGACCTGCGGCGACACCGACCGGACGGCCTTCAGCGCGGCGATCATCTTCTCCTGGTGGCCGTGCGCGGTGTCGACGACCAGCACGTCGACGCCCGCCTCCAGCACGGCCGCGGCCTTCGCCGCGACGTCGCCGTTGACCCCGACGGCGGCCGCGACGCGCAGCTTGCCGCCGTCGTCGACCGCCGGGGTGTAGATGTCGGCGCGCAGCGCGCCGACCGCGGTCAGCACGCCCGCGAGCTTGCCGTCGGCGTCCAGGCCCAGCGCCAGGTGGGCGCCCTGGGCGTGCAGCAGCTCGAAGACGTGCCGCGGCGGCGTGTCCAGCGGGACGACGGCGGTCGGCGGCTGCGCGACGTCGGCGAGCCGCGCGAAGCGGTCGACGTTCGCGCACGCCGCTTCGGTGACGATGCCGGTCGGGCGGCCTTCGCCGTCCACGACCACGACGGCGCCGTGGGAGCGCTTGTGGACCAGGTTGAGGGCGTCGGCGACGGCGTCACCGCCGGTCAGCACCAGGGGCGTGTCCCAGACGGTGTGGCGGCTCTTCACCCAGCCGACGATGTCGGCGACGGCCGCGCTGTCGACGTCCTGGGGCAGCACCACCAGGCCGCCGCGGCGGGCGACGGTCTCGGCCATCCGGCGGCCGGCGACGGCGGTCATGTTCGCCACGACGATCGGGATGGTGGCGCCGGTGCCGTCCGCGGTGGACAAGTCGACGTCGAAGCGGGACTCCACGTCCGAACGGTTCGGCAACAGGAACACGTCGTCGTAGGTCAGGTCGTGGGCGGGCCGGTGGCCGTCGAGGAAACGCACGAGTCCCCAGGCTACGTGGCTCGGCGGGAGACGGCGAACGCGGCCGGGTGCGTGGGAGGATCGGGGCATGAGCCGCCGCGACCGGGACGCCGAGGGGCGAGCACGCAACGCACGGCCGCGCGACGGCCTCGGCCGCCCGCTGCCGTACGGCGCCGACGGCGTCGAGCGGCAGCCGGAGGGCATCGTCCGGACGCCGGCGCAAACGCTTGCGGAAGCGCAACGGCTGCTCGACGACGGCAAGCCGTTCCACGCACACGAGGTCTTCGAGGACGCCTGGAAGACGTCGGACGGCCCGGACCGCGAGCTGTGGCGCGGCCTCGCCCAACTGGCGGTCGGCCTGACGCACGCGGCACGCGGCAACACGTCCGGAGCGGCATCTCTGCTGGAGCGCGGCGCGGCGAACATCGAGCCGTTCCGGAGCGAGCCGCCGCACGGAATCGACGTCGCGGGGCTGCAGCGGTGGGCGCGGAACCTGGTGGAAGAGGCGAAGCAGCGGGTCCGGGTGGAGCCCGTCCCGCCGCGGCTGACGTGCTGACCGCGCTGGGAGCCGCGCGCTCGGGCTACGAGGACGCCTACCTCGTCGCCCGGAAGCACACTTCCTGAGGCGGCACTTTCACGTGAAAGTGCCGCCGCTTCTCAGGGCTGTTCCCAGCCGCTCGAAGCGGACTTCTCGGCGCCGAGCTTGGTGCCCTCGCCGTGGCCCGTGTGCACCTTGGTGGCGTCCGGGAGGGTGAACAGCTTCTCGCGGATGGACTTCACGATGGTCGGGTAGTCCGAATAGGACCGTCCGGTGGCTCCCGGGCCGCCGTGGAACAGGGTGTCGCCCGTGAACAGGACGCCCAGCTCTTCGGCGTAGAGGCAGACCGCGCCCGGTGCGTGGCCCGGCGTGTGGATGACGCGCAGGTCCGTGCCCGCGATGGTGATCGCTTGGCCGTCGGCGAGCTCGCCGTCCGGTGCGCGGTCCGGGTGCGTGAGGTCCCAGACGACCCGGTCCGCCGGGTGCAGCAGGATCGGCGCGCCGGTGGCCTCGGCGAGCGCCGGGGCGGCGTTGACGTGGTCGTTGTGCGCGTGCGTGCAGACGATCGCGACCAGTTTCCGGTCGCCGACGACGTTCTCGATCGCCTTCGCGTCGTGCGCGGCGTCGATCACGATCACCTCCGCGTCGTCGCCCACGATCCACACGTTGTTGTCGACGTCCCAGCTGCCTCCGTCGAGCTCGAAGACGCCGGAGGTCACCAGGTTCTGCACGATCGCGGTCATGCGGCAGACCCTAGTGGGCCGTCACCGCGTCGACGGCATACCGGCGGTATCTACTTTCAGGTAAGGTTACCGCCGGTAAGTACGCCACGAGGGGAGCACGCGATGACCCACGACCTGCTGGCCGAGCCGCTGAAGCTGCGTTGCGGCGCCGTGCTGCCCAACCGGCTGGTCAAGTCGGCGCTCAGCGAGCAGCTCGGCGACCGGCGCAACGCCCCGACCCGCGAGCTGGCCGAGCTGTACCGGACCTGGGCCCGCGGCGGCGCCGGCGCGCTGATCACCGGCAACGTCATGGTCGACCCGGGCGCGCTGGGCGAGCCGCGCAACGTCGCGCTGAGCCCCGACCCCGACGTCTACCGGCCGTGGGCGCGGTCGGTCGAGGGCACCGGCACGCAGCTCTGGGTGCAGCTGAACCACCCGGGCCGGCAGAGCCCGCGCTACTTGTCGCGTCAGCCGGTCGCGCCGTCCGCGGTGCCCTTCGGTGATCGAGGCGTGCGTACCGCCTTCGCCGCTCCGCGCGCCCTGTCCGGCGAAGAGATCGAAGCGATCATCGAACGCTTCGGCGTCGCGGCCCGCACGTTCGTCGATGCGGGCTTCGCGGGCGTGCAGATCCACGGTGCGCACGGCTACCTCGTCTCCCAGTTCCTCTCGCCGCTGACCAACCGGCGTACCGACGCCTGGGGCGGTGATACCGCCGGTCGGCGGCGGTTCCTGCTCGAGGTCGTACGGCGCGTGCGGGAGGCCGTCGGCGACGACGTCCCGGTGTCGGTCAAGCTCAACAGCGCCGACTTCCAGCGCGGCGGCTTCACCGAGGACGAGTCGCTCGAGGTCGTCCACGCGCTCGGCGAAGCCGGGCTGGACCTGCTGGAAGTCTCCGGCGGCACGTACGAGAAGGCCGTGATGATGGGCTCGGGCCGGGCGAGCACTCAAGCGCGCGAAGCGTACTTCCTGGACTACGCGGCGAAGGCGCGCAACGTCTCCGACGTCGCGCTGATGGTCACCGGCGGTTTCACCACGCCCGGCGGGATGGCCGACGCGCTCGGCTCCGGTGAACTCGACGTCATCGGCCTCGGCCGGCCGCTCGTCGTCGACCCCGGGCTGCCCGCGCGGTTGCTGGCCGGCGAGGAGGTCGAGGCGCAGCGGCGCTGCCCGAAGACCGGCATCCGGCTGGCCGACAGCCTGCTCGAGATCCAGTGGCACACCCGGCAGATGCACCGGATCGCGTCCGGCCGGCCGGTGGACCGGCGGGGTGCGGCGCTGACGCTCGTGCAGGCGGGGTTCACCGACGGGCTCAACGCGTTCCGCCGCGTCCGCGGTTAGCCGGCTGGAGCCGGGTCAGACGACTTCGCGCTGCGGCTCGGCGGTTGCGGCCCGGTGGAGCGCGCGGCGGTGGAACGCCCGGTCGGCCAGGAACAACCCCGCCGCGAGCGCGGTGAAGAGGACCCCGATGACGACGCAGTTGAGCGTCACGCGGCCGTAGCCGAGCGCGTCCGCGTCGACGAACGGGTACGGGTAGAAGCCGGTGAACGCGCCGCGCACCAGCGTGAACGCGAGCCACGCCGCCGGGTAGATCAGCGACCACCACACGGTGGGCCAGGTCAACGCGCCGCGCGGGCCGGCGAAGAGCCAGCCGAGCGTGAACAGGATCGGCGTCACCTTGTGCAGCATGGTGTCGGCGAACAGCGAAAGCCCGTTCAGCTCGTACAGGCCGGAGAGGGCGACCTGGTAGACGACGCCGGTCACGATGATGCCGGCGAGCGCGTCGAGCCAGAACACGCGGAACGGCCCGGTGACGCGGGCGGCGCCCAGCGCGACCAGCAGCGAGGTCACGGCGACCAGCAGGTTCGAGTCGATCGTGAAGAAGCAGAACATGTTCGCGATCCGCGCGCCCGCGGTGCGGTACTGCCCGTCGGTGTCGCCCGCGGTGGCGATCACCTGGCTGACCAGGCCGGTCAGCGCGACCACGGCGATGACCGCGAACGAGACACGCGTGAGCTTCGAACCGTGCATCACCGGAGAATACCGGCTGGTAACCGCTGGTGGCGCCCTTGTGGATCACTCGATCGTGTCGTGCTTGGCTGCCGTCGTTGAACCCGAGCGCGCCCCGGGCGGTGTGTGCGTCCGGAGCGCGCCCGGTGGCTTACTTCAGCGCCTTGACCAGCGCGGGAACGAAGACCGACGCGTCGACCGTGCCCCAGCCGCTGGCGACGTCGAAGCCCTTCGCCGCGGTGAAGCCGGTGACGCCGTCCTGGCTGTTGTCGCCTTCGGTCACGTCGATGATGCCCGCCTTGGTGCCGGCCGGGCCCAGCTTCGTGTACAGCGCCGGGTTGATCTGGCCGAGCTTGCCGCCCTTGGCCTGCACGGCCAGTGCGAGCACGCCGGCGAACAGCGGCGCGGACTGCGACGTGCCGAACACGCCTTCCATGCTGATGTCCGGGAACGAACGCATCTTGCTGCCGGTGATCTTCTTGACGCCGTCCTGCCAGTTCGGCCGCGCGTACGTCTTGGAGAGGCCGGCACCTTCGGAGAAGCCGTTGTCGGCGACGTTCACGACGTCGTCGGGCTTGGTGCGCGCGCCGGTCGTGTCGAGGTGCAGCTGGGTGCCGCCGAGCGTCGTGACGCGCGGGTCGGACGCCGGCCAGCTCGCGACGCGGTACGGGTAGTTGCCCGGGCCGTAGAGGTAGCCGCCGGTCGGGCCGTCGTCACCGGAGGAGGCGACCATCGTGATCCCGGCCTTGCTCGCGCGCTCCAGCGCCGGGTCGAGCGTCTTGATCGAGTCGAACGACGGGAAGTTCTCCTCGGTCGTGCCGAAGCTCATCGAGATGACGTCGGTCAGCTTGTGCTCGGTCAGGTAGTCGACCGCGTGCATCATCTCGGGCAGGCCGGTGAAGCCCTGCGTCTCGGCGACCGGGGTGGCCGCGACGATGATCTTCGCGTTCGGCGCCAAGGCGTGCATCATCGTGACGTCGAGGTCGGTCTCGCCGCCCCAGCCCTGGCAGGTCGCGGTGTCGACGCCGGGGTCGGTGCACGCCGGCACCGGACCGGACGGCTGCAGGATCTCGACGTTCGCCGGCGGCAGGCCGTGGTTCTTCGAGTAGGTGTCGAGCACCTGCTTGACCTGGTCGTCGCCGAACGACACCAGCGTCGTGACCGTGCTGCCCGCGCCGGTGATGCCCTGGTTCCAGAGCTTCGTCGCGTTGTAGGCGGTGCTCTCCTTCGGCAGCGTCGACATCGCGGCTTCCAGCTTCGCGACGCGCTTCTGCACGGTGTCCGCGCCGACGAACGACTGCGCGGCCGCCGAGAAGTTATGCTTCGACGGCTGGTGCCCGGCGTCCGGCGTGCTCGGCACGGGCGTCGCACCGGCGGGTGCGGCGAACGCGGTCACGAGCAGGGTCGTGCTCGCGAGCAAGCCGGCGGCAGCGCGCAGTCTCATGCTTTTCTCCCCTGGCTGAAGGAACTCCGTCAGCCACTCTGGTCAGGAAGGGGAGAAGACAACATCGACTTTCGTCTTTCCTTTTAGGAGGAAAGCGCCACCGACGCGCGAGATGTCGTTATCAAGACTTTCGTTGCCCGCCTCCTTCCGAGCGGTCGCCCTGCAACAGGCCGCGGACCGCGTCGATCGTGTCCGCGTCGCCGGCTTCCTTGTCCGGGCGGTAGCGGACCACCCGGGCGAAGCGCAGCGCGAGGCCTCCCGGGTAGCGCGTGCTGACCTGGGCGCTGTCCAGCTCGATCTCCACCACGACCTCCGGGCGGACGTACACCGTCCAGTCGTCGCGGTGGGTCTCGATCTCCTGGAACGTCGCCGTCTGCCAGGCGAGCAGCTCGTCGGTCATGCCCTTGAACGTCTTGCCCACCATGATCGGCGGGCCGCCGTCCGGGTCGCGGGCGCCCAGGTGCAGGTTCGACAGCTTGCCCGTGCGCCGGCCGTGACCCCACTCCGCCGCGAGCACCACGAGGTCGATCGTGTGCACCGGCTTGACCTTGAGCCACGCCCGTCCGCGCCGCCCGGCCGCGTACGGCGCCGCCAGGTCCTTGACCATCACGCCCTCGTGCCCGGCGTCCATCGCCGCCTCCAGCACCTCGGCGGCCCGCGCGACGCCCACCTCGCCGGGGATCACGTGCGCCCCGGCGACCTTGCGCAGCGCCGCGTTGCGCTCGGACAGCGGCGCGTCCAGCAGGTCGACGCCGTCCAAGTGCAGGCAGTCGAAGAAGTACGGCCGCAGCAACAGCGCCTTCACCTGCTCCTCGCGGGTGCTGCCGAACCGGCTCATCGTGTCCTGGAACGGCCGCGGCCGCCCGGCGTCGGTCAGGGCCAGCGTTTCGCCGTCGAGCACCACCGATTCACACGGCAGCGCCCGCACCAGCTCGACCAGTTCCTGGACGCTGCCGGTGATCTCGCGCAGCGTCCGCGTCCAGACGTGCACCTCGTCACCCTGGCGGTGCACCTGGATCCGCGCACCGTCCATTTTGTACTCGACGATCGCCTCGGCGTGCTCGGTGACGGCCTCTTCCAGCGACTCCGCCGGCGACGCCAGCATCGGCTTGATCGGCGTGCCCAGCGTCAGCCGGAACTCCGCCAGCGCCGCCTGCCCGCCGGTCAGCGCCGCGACGCCGGTGGTCGGCAGCTTGCCGGACAGCATGAACGCCCGCCGGACGTCCACGGCCGGGACGTCGGCCGCCGCCGCGACCGCGTCGACCATCACGCCTTCGAGCGCGCCCTGCCGCAGCTCGCCGGTGACCAGCCGGAACAGGAACTCCTGCTCGCCCTTCGTGAGCCGGACGAACAGCGCGCGCAGCACCTCCTGCCGCCGTGTCGACGAGCCGGTGCCCGCCGCCACGCCCGCAGCCTCGGTCAACGCCGTGTCGACCTCGGCGACCGTGATCGTGGGCTCGTCGGCCGGCGACGTGCCGAGCCCGGCCAGGGTGCGCCAGCCCGCACCCAGCCGGTCCTGCGCCGTCTGCCCGGTCAGGTAGGCGATCACCACGGGCAGCTCCGCGACCTCGGCCGCGCGCAGCAGCGTGGCCAGGAGGGCGATCTTCGCCTTCCTGGACCTCGTCGCCGCCAGGTCGGCGGACGCCCGGACTATCTCGCTGAGCAACACCCGGACATCATGACCCGCACCACCGACAATTTCTCGTCGGCGGGCTGTCTGCCCTGGTCAAGGCCACTACGAACGGAAGTTCACCGGCCGGTCGGCGCTGGGAGCTTCGGTGATCCAGCTGGCCAGCAGGCCGAGCGCGCGGGCGGACTCCGAGCCGGGTTCGGCGTGGTAGATCACCATGCCCTGGTCCGGGTCGTCGGGCAGGCGCAGCGTCTCGTAGCGCAGCCGCAGCTCGCCGACGACCGGGTTCCGCATGAGCTTCCAGCCCTGGGCCTTCTCCTGCACGTGGTGCTCGGCCCACAGCGTGCGGAACCGCGCGCTGGCCAGCGAAAGCTCGCCGATCAGCCGGGCGAACCCCGGGTCGCCGGGGTGCCGGCCGCTCTCGGCGCGCAGGTTCGCGACCAGCTCGCGGCACACCGCGTCGTACTCGGGGTGCAGCTGTTTCGCGCGCTCGTCCAGGAAGAAGAGCTTCGGCATGCTGCGCTCGTCGAGGTTGCCGAAGTCGAACGCGACCGCGCCGCCGAGCGCGTTCCACGCCAGCACGTCCAGGTAGCGGCCGAAGATGAACGCGGGCGCCTGGACGGCGTCCAGCATGAGCTGCAGCTCGGGCCGGACGCGCTGGGGCCTGAGCCGGTCGCGGCGCTTCGGCGCGGCGAGGTTGCGCAGGTAGGACTCCTCGTCCGGCCGCAGCCGCAACGCGCGGGCCAGCGCGTCGAGGATCGCGTCCGAGACGTTCTTCGCGCGGCCCTGCTCCAGCCGCGTGTAGTAGTCGACGCTGATGCCCGCGAGCTGCGCGATCTCCTCGCGGCGCAGCCCGGCCACGCGACGCCGGGTGATCCCCTGCGGCAGGCCGACTTCCTCCGGTTCGAGGGCGGCGCGACGCGCCTTCAGGAAGGCGCCGAGCTCGGCTGCGTCACTCATGTCGACAAGTATCCCCCGGATCCCGGCGGGGCAGCCTGGTATTGCCGGACCCAGGCAGGACGCGGCCTGGCTCGGCCCCGGAACCGCCCGCAGGGTGGCGGCATGAAACGACGAATTCTGGGTGGCACGGGGATCTCGGTCAGCGAGTACGCGTTCGGCGCCATGATGCTCGGCCAGTGGGGCAACCCGGACCACGAAGAGGGCGTCCGGATGCTGCACACCGCGCTCGACGCGGGCGTGAACTTCTGGGACACCGCGGACATGTACTCGGGCGGCGAGAACGAGCAGATCGTCGGGAAGGCGCTCAAGGGCCGCCGCGACGACGTCGTGCTCGCCACCAAGGGTTTCTTCCGGATGGGCGACGACCCGAACCAGGGCGGGCTTTCGCGGCGCTGGCTGACCCGCGCGCTGGAGGACAGCCTGCGGCGCCTCGACACCGACCACGTCGACCTCTACCAGGTCCACCGGCCGGATCCGGCGACCGACATCGAAGAGACGCTCTCGGTGCTCTCGGACTTCGTCCGGTCGGGGAAGGTGCGTGCGGTCGGGTCGTCGGACTTCCCGGCCGAGCAGATCGTGGAAGCCCAGTGGGTGGCGGAAAAGCGCGGCCTGGTGCGGTTCCGCGCCGAGCAGCCGCCGTACTCGATCTTCAACCGGGCGATCGAGGCCGCGGTGCTGCCGACCGCGCAGAAGTACGGCATGGGCGTGCTCACGTGGAGCCCGCTGGCCAGCGGCTGGCTGTCGGGCAAGTACCTGAAGCCGTCCGATGTGGACCTTTCCGAAGGCCGGCGGACGTTGCAGGCGCACAAGTTCGACCCCGCGCTGCCGGAGAACGCCGTCAAGTTCGAGGCCATCGCGCAGCTGAAGAAGATCGCCGACGACCTGGGCCGGCCGCTCACGCACCTGGCCACGGCGTTCGTCCGGGCGCACCCGGGCGTGACGTCGGCGATCATCGGCCCGCGCACGCCGGCCCAGCTCGACGACCTGCTGGCGGGCGCCGAGCTGGAGCTGGACGGCGATGTGCTGGACCGGATCGACGAGATCGTCCCGCCGGGCACCGACCTGAACTCCGCGGAGAAGGACTACACCCCGCCGGCGCTGGCGGACAAGCTCCTGCGCCGGCGGTAGCCGCTCACTTGCCGCCGCGGGCCATGCGGAGCACGTCGAGGGCCTCGTCGAGCTGCGCTTCGGTGAGCTTGCCGTCCTTGACGTGGCCGCGTTCGATGACGACCTCGCGGATCGTCTTCAGCTCCTTCAAGGCCTGCTTCGCGACCGCGGCGGCCTCTTCGTAACCGATGTATTTGTTCAACGGCGTCACGATCGACGGCGAGCCCTCGGCGTACTGCCGGGTGCGTTCGACGTTCGCCGTGACGCCGTCGAACACCTTGTCCGCCAGCAGCCGCGAGACGGCGGCGAGCAGCCGGGCCGACTCGAGGACGTTGCGGGCGATCACCGGCAGGTTGACGTTGAGCTGGAAGTTGCCCGCGGCGCCGGCGAAGGCGACGGCGGCGTCGTTGCCGATCACCTGCGCGACGACCTGCAGCGTCGCCTCCGGGATCACCGGGTTCACCTTGCCCGGCATGATCGACGAGCCCGGCTGCAGGTCCGGCAGCGCCAGCTCGCCCAGGCCGGTGCGCGGACCGGAACCCAGCCAGCGCAGGTCGTTCGCGATCTTGTTGAGCGACACGGCGAGCGTGCGCAGGTGCCCGGACGTCTCGACGACGCTGTCCTGCGTCGCCTGCGCCTCGAAGTGGTCGCGGGCCTCGGTCAGCGGCAGCCCGGTCACTTCGGCGAGCTCCGCGGCGACGGCTCCGCCGAAGCCATCGGGTGCGTTGAGACCCGAGCCGACGGCGGTGCCGCCGATCGGCAGCTCACCGAGGCGCGGCAGGCCGGACTTCAGCCGTTCGATGCCGAAGCGGACCTGCGACGCCCACGCGCCGGCCTCCTGGCCCAGCGTGATCGGCACCGCGTCCATCAGGTGCGTGCGGCCGGACTTCACGACGTCCGTCCACTCCGCGGCGCGCGTCTCGATGGCGCCGGCGAGGTGCTCGAGCGCCGGGATGACGTCCTTGAGTACGGCTTCGGTCGCGGCGACGTGGATGGTCGTCGGGAAGGTGTCGTTGGACGACTGCGACGCGTTGACGTGGTCGTTCGGGTGCACGTCCCGGCCGAGGGTCCTGCTCGCCAGGGTGGCGATGACCTCGTTGGCGTTCATGTTCGACGACGTCCCCGAGCCGGTCTGGAAGACGTCGATCGGGAAGTGCGCGTCGTGGGCGCCGTCGGCGACCTCGTCGGCGGCCTTGGCGATGGCGTCGGCGACGTCGGCGTCGAGCACGCCGAGCTTGAGGTTGACGCGCGCGGCGGCGGCCTTGAGCAGGCCGAGCGCGCGGATCTGGGCACGCTCCAGGCCCCGGCCGGAGATGGGGAAGTTCTCGACGGCCCGCTGCGTCTGCGCGCGGTAGAGCGCGTCGACCGGCACGCGGACCTCGCCCATCGTGTCGTGTTCGATCCGGTATTCCTGGTCAGCCATGACACCGATTCTGGACCTGTTGGCGGGCCGCCGCGTGGTGGCGTCGGCCACCACGCGCCGGAGTGGTCCGCGTGCTGAGCGGCCGCAGGACGCGCGCCGCGATGTCGCGGGTGTGCCCGGCCCCGGCAAGCAGCCCCCACCCTCCCGAGGGGGGCGTCCCCACGTCCAGTTTATCGGCGGGAGGCGACCAAACCGGCGTTCGTGACCCTGGGAAGCCGAGTTGTCCACATTCGAGATGGCCTGTGGATGTCCCGCCCCGCGCGAATGGTCCGTTCGTGCCGAATCGGCTGTCAACCGCCCACTGGCGTCAGCGCGAACGGTTCCGAGCGGGTCAGCAGGCGCTTTTCCGGCCATTTGCGAGTGGTCGGTTCGCGCCGAGTGGGGCGCGAGCGGGCCGTTCGCGCCAAGCGCGTGGGTGCGAGCGGGCCGTTCGCGACGTGGGGCGAGACCCCCCGTGGCCGCCGCGTGGTGGCGTCGGCCACCTCCCGGCCTCCGCGAGGCTAGGATCGGGTGTGTTCTCGATCACCGCCATCCACCACTGGCTGGAGCGAGCATGACTGAAGCTTCTGGGGACTCCTACGACCTCGTGATCATCGGCGCGGGCCCGACCGGCCTCTTCGCCGCCTACTACGCCGGGTTTCGCGGGCTGTCGATGGCCATCGTCGACTCGCTGCCCGAGCCCGGCGGCCAGGTGACCGCGATGTACCCCGAGAAGATGATCTACGACGTCGGCGGGTTCGCCGCGGTCAAGGGGCGCGATCTCGTCGACGGCCTCGTCCAGCAGGCCGCGCCGTGGAAGCCGACCTACCTGCTGGGGCGCAAGGCCGAGAAGCTGGAGACGCTCGAGAACGGCGTCGAACTCACCTTGGACGGCGGCGAGACCATCAAAGCCGGCGCCGTGCTGATCACCGCGGGCATCGGCGAGTTCACCCCGCGGCCGCTGCCCGCCGGCGACGGCTGGCTCGGGCGCGGCATGGTCCACTTCGTCCCGGCGCTGCAGGCGCACGCCGGGCAGCACGTCGTGGTCGTCGGCGGCGGCGACTCGGCGTTCGACTGGGTGCTCGCGCTGCACCCGGTCGCGGCCAGCGTGACGCTCGTGCACCGCCGCGCGAAGTTCCGCGCCGCCGAGTCGATCGTCCGGCAGGCGCGCGAGCTCGGCACCCGGATCATCACCGACGCCGAGGTCACGGCGTTCGTCGAGGACGCGAGCGGCGCGCTCGAAGCCGTCGACGTCTCGGTCAAGGCGACCGGCGAGGAGCGGCTGCCGGCCAACTCCGTCGTCGCCGCGCTCGGGTTCACCGCCGACCTCGGGCCGATCGAGAGCTGGGGCCTGGAGATCGACCACCGCGCCATCGCCGTCGACTCGACGATGGCGACCCCGCGCGAACGCGTCTACGCGGCGGGCGACGTCGCCGCCTACCCGGGCAAGGTCAAGCTGATCGCGACCGGCTTCGGCGAGGCCGCGACGGCCGTCAACAACATCGCCGTCGCGCTCGACCCGGACGCGCACCTGTTCCCGGGCCACTCCAGCAACGCGGAGTAGGTCAGGCCTTCGTCTTCTCCGCGATCCACGGCGCGTAGGCGACCACGGACGTGTAGATCGACGGCGCCGTCGCGCACACCGGGTTGTCGTTGCCCGGGCGGCTCGTGACGCCGGCCAGCAGCCAGTGGTCGCCGTCGCGCACGACTTCCGGGCCGCCGGAGTCGCCGAAGCACGCGCCGGCCTTGCCGCCCGGGTTGTCCGTGCACAGCTCGGCCGTGCCGTCGAACACCGACGTGCACTTCGCGCCCTCGACGATGTGCGTGTCGAGCTGCTGGAGCGCCGTCGGGATCTGGCCGCAGTTGACCTTCGGGCAGGTCTGGCCCCAGCCGAGGATGCGGGTCGCCGTCCCCGGTGACGCCGTCGTCGCGACCGCTATCGGAGCCGCCTTGACCGGCGTCGCGAGCCGCAGCAACGCGATGTCACCCGCCGGGTTCTGCGTGTCGAAGGCCGGGTTGACGATGACCTCGGCGGTCTGCGCGACCTCGCCGCCCTGCCCGGAGTCGTTCGACCCCACCCGCGGCGTCACCGCGGCCGGGGCCTTGTCGAAGACGCAGTGCGCGGCCGTGACCACCCACGTCGGGGCGATCAGCGCGCCGGCGCAGAACAGCTTCCCGGACGTCGAGTGCAGCGACACCGCGAACGGGTACGGCTGGTCGGCGACGCCGCCGCCGACGATGCCGGGTTCGGCCGCGGCGGTGCCCGGGACCAGGACGAACGCGAGGACCGTCAGCAGCGCCAGCAGTCGCCTGGTCACGAATCTCCTTTACGGCAGCGGGGGCACCACGTCGTCGTCGCCGGCGCTCAGGTTGCCGTCGAAGTCGATCGAGGAGTACGCCCGGAGCTTGTCGAGCCGGTGGTAGCCGTCGATCATTCTGACGGTCCCGGACTTGGACCGCATCACGATGGACTGCGTCGTCGCGCCGCCCTCGCGGTAGTTGACGCCGCGCAGCAGGTCGCCGTCGGTGACGCCGGTGGCGCAGAAGAACACGTTGTCGCCGCGCACGAGGTCGTCGTTGAGCAGGACGCGGTCGAGGTCGTGCCCGGCGGCGATGGCCTTCTCGCGCTCGGCGTCGTCCTTCGGCCACAGCCGGCCCTGCAGCTCGCCGCCGAGGCACTTCATCGCGCAGGCCGCGATGATGCCCTCGGGGGTGCCGCCGATGCCGATCAGCATGTCGACGCCGGTGGTCGGGCGGGCCGCGGCGATCGCGCCCGCGACGTCGCCGTCGGAGATGAAGCGGATCCGCGCGCCGGCGTCGCGGATCTCCTTGATGATCTGCTCGTGGCGGGGACGGTCCAGGACGCAGACGGTGACGTCGCCGACGCTGCTCTTCTTCGCCTTGGCGACGCGCCGGATGTTCTCCGCGATCGGCGCGCCGAGCTCCACCTTGCCCGCGGCCTCCGGCCCGACGGCCAGCTTCTCCATGTAGAACACCGCGGACGGGTCGAACATCGCGCCGCGCTCGGCGACCGCGAGCACCGCGAGGGCGTTGGGCATGCCCTTGGCCATCAGCGTGGTGCCGTCGACCGGGTCGACGGCGACGTCGCAGTCCGGGCCGTCGCCGTTGCCGACCTCTTCGCCGTTGAACAGCATGGGCGCTTCGTCCTTCTCGCCCTCGCCGATCACCACGACGCCGCGCATCGACACGGTCGACACCAGCTGGCGCATCGCGTCGACGGCCGCGCCGTCCCCGCCGATCTTGTCGCCGCGGCCGACCCAGCGGCCCGCGGCCATGGCGGCGGCCTCGGTCACCCGGACCAGCTCCATCGCGAGGTTGCGGTCGGGCGCTTCACGACGTTGTGGGGCGCTGGGGCTGGTCATGCGGGCCTCCCGGAATGCGGAGTTCGGCGGACGCCCAGTCTCTCAGATACCGCGGGTCGGTCCAGCCAAGCGCGGCATGGCAAACGTCACTGGCCGTCGCCGGACTCGTCCTCGACGGACGCCAGGGCGGCTTCGATGCGCTCGCGCGCGCCCTCGAGGTGCCGCTCGCAGACCTTCGCGAGCTTCTCGCCCTTCTCCCACAACGCGAGCGACTGCTCGAGCGACAGCCCGCCGGCTTCGAGCTCGCGGACGACCTCGACGAGGCGGTCGCGGGCCTGCTCGTAGCCGAGTTCCTCAGTGGCTGGTTCGCTCACGCTGGACGTTCTCCGACCTTCCGGGATGGGTTGTTGGCGCACACTACCGCGCTCGCCATCGCGTGGTCGTACCCGACGAACGCCAGGGCGAACTCCTGCCCGTCACCCTCCGCGATCGCCTCTTCGAGGTTCTCCTGCGCTCCGGCCACCCGCAGGCGGTGCCCGGCGCCGTCGGCGAACCACCAGCGCGAGCCGACCTGCATCGACGTCGCCTCGGACAGCCGCCGCAGCTGCGGGCCCAGGTCGCGGCGGGCGGCGGTGCCGCAGCCCGCGAGCAGCGCCGTCCAGCACTCGGCGGCCGCCCGGTCGGTGCGTATCGCCTGGTCCAGCAGGGGACGCGCGCCCAGGCGCCGGGCCGCGTCCATGGTCAATGGGAGGAACGTCGCCGCCCGTGGGTTCACTCCCGTGCTCCTTCCGCCACCGCCGTGATCGCGCCGTCGCCCACGCGCACGCGCAGCTGGGCACCGGCCTCGACTTCGGAGACGGAGCGGAGCACCTGGAGGTTGCCTTCGGCGTCGAGGAACTGCACGACGGCGTAACCGCGCTCCAGCGTCGCGGCCGGGCCGAGCGCGGTGAGCCGGGCCCGCGCGCTGGCGATCTCGGCCTGGTCCTTGGCGAGCAGCGTCAGCATCGCGCGGCGCGCGCGTTCGCGGTGCACGTCGACGTCGTCCTGGCGCCGCTGGACCGGGCCGAGCGGGTCGGCCAGCGACGGGCGGCTGCGCAGCTGCGTCAGCAGCCGGGTCTGGGTGTCGACCCAGCCGTGCAGCGCGCGGCGGCCGCGGTCGCGCATCTGCCGGACGCGCTCGGACTCCTCGCGGACGTCCGGCACGATCCGCTTGCTCGCGTCGGTCGGCGTCGAGCAGCGCAGGTCGGCGACGTAGTCGAGCAGCGGGGTGTCGGGCTCGTGCCCGATCGCGCTGACCACCGGCGTGCCGGTGGCCGACACCGCGCGGCAGAGCGCCTCGTCGGAGAACGGCAGCAGGTCTTCGACGCTGCCGCCGCCGCGGGCGATGACGATGACGTCGATGTCCGGGTCGGCGTCGTGGATCCGCAGCGCGCGCATGATCTGCGGCACGGCCTGCGAGCCCTGCACCGCGGTGTTGACGACCTTGAACCGGACGTGCGGCCAGCGTTTTTGCGCATTGGCCAGTACATCCCGCTCGGCCGCCGACGCGCGCCCGGTGATCAGCCCGACGCCCTTCGGCAGGAACGGGATCGGCCGCTTGCGCTGCGCGGAGAAGAGGCCTTCGGCGGTCAGCAGCTTCTTCAGGCGTTCGATCCGGGCGAGCAGCTCGCCGATGCCGACCGCGCGGATCTCGTCGGCGCGCAGGCTGATCGTGCCGCGGCCGAAGAAGAACGACGGCTTCGCGTGCACGAGGACGCTGGCGCCCTCGCGCAGCGGCGGCTCCATCTCGCGGATCAGCCAGTTCGGGCAGGTCACCGACATCGAGACGTCCGCGGACGGGTCGCGCAGCGTCAGGAACGCGGTCTGCGTGTTCGGCCGGGAGTTGACCTGGGTGACCTGGCCCTCGACCCAGACGGCGCCGAGCCGGTGGATCCAGTCGCCGATCTTGCGCGCGACCGTGCGGACCGGCCACGGGTTTTCGGCGGTGCTCGACGGGGCGGCCTGTGCGGGTTCGGTGCTCACGGGCCTTCCGTGCCGTCGCCGGACTCTTGCGCCTTGCGGGCGTTGGCGATCCGGCGGCTGAGCATCCCGGTGAACGACGAGCGGTCGGCGTGCGCGCGCTCGTACTCGAGGATCGTCTCGAGCTGGGGGATCGAGAACTGGCGCAGCCGGGCCCGCAGCTGCGGGAGCGTGAGCTGGTCGTAGCCGGCCAGCCCGGCGGGACCTTCGTACCCGCCGGCGCTGGTCTTGGGGGTATCGCTCTTGGTCCTCTTGTCGATCTTGGGCGTGCCGGGCTTCGGCTTGGTGACCTCGGCCGCTTTGTCCGGCGCGCTTTCCGGCGCGTCGAACTCGCCGTCGGCGTGGTCCTCGGCGAGCGCGCGCTCTTCCTCGGCCCACGGATCGCCCAGTTCCGCTTCGAGTTCGGAAAGTGACGGAACGTGACCGTTGACCTCCGAACGGGGCTCGGGCACGTCGGCGACCGGCGTGAGGTTGGGCCGGACGGGCGGAACCTCGACGTCTTCGTCGAAGGTCGCCCAGCTGGGGGTGTCCTCGACGGGCCGCAGGTTCGACAGGGCGTTGTCGCCCTTGATCGCCAGCTCGGTGACGTGCTGCTGCACCCGCATGGAGGCCTGCAGCACCTGGCTGACGACGGTCACCGGGAGCCCGGCGAGCTGCCGGGGAAGCTCACGAACCCGCTCGGCGGTGCTGACGGCGAGGCCCGCGGCGACCCGGAGGGGGAGCGGGAATGGCTTCATGCGTCCAGCCTGCCGTATTTACGCCATCCTGCCCAACCCGAAGGTGATGTTCGGGCGCGTTGCGTGACCCCGCGCACAGCACGACCGGGGGACGAAGCTCACCCGAAAGGGACTGCGGGTTCGTCGGCGGACTGCCCGTACCCTGGGTGCCATGAGTTCAGCGAGTCCCGGAATCGAGCCCGCGGGTACCCCGACGATCACCGGAACCGCCTCCGGCAAGAAGCGCGTGCTGCTCGCGAAGCCGCGTGGCTACTGCGCCGGCGTGGACCGCGCGGTGATCGCCGTCGAGAAGGCCCTGGAGGTCTACGGCGCCCCGGTGTACGTGCGCAAGGAGATCGTCCACAACCGCCACGTGGTCGAGACGCTGCGCGAGCGCGGCGCGATCTTCGTCGACGAGACGTCCGAGGTGCCCGAGGGCGCGCTCGTGGTGTTCTCCGCCCACGGCGTCTCGCCGATGGTGCACGCCGAAGCCGCCGACCGGAACCTGCGCACGATCGACGCGACCTGCCCCCTGGTGACGAAGGTGCACAAGGAGGTCAACCGGTTCGCCAAGGACGACTACGACATCCTCCTTATCGGCCACGAAGGCCACGAAGAGGTCGAGGGCACGGCCGGCGAGGCGCCGGACAAGGTGCAGCTGGTCGACAAGGCCGAGGACGTCGACAAGGTCGAGGTGCGCGATCCGTCGAAGGTGATCTGGCTGTCCCAGACGACCCTCTCGGTCGACGAGACGATGGAGCGCGTCGACCAGCTCCGCGAGCGGTTCCCCGGGCTGGCGGACCCGCCGAGCGACGACATCTGTTACGCCACCACGAACCGCCAGGTGGCGGTCAAGGCGATGGCGGCCGAGTGCGACCTGGTCCTGGTGGTCGGCTCGACCAACTCGTCCAACTCGAAGCGCCTTGTCGAGGTGGCCCTGAAGGCGGGCTCCCGCACGTCGTACCTGATCGACTACGCGCGTGAGATCGACGAAGCCTGGCTGGAGGGCGTCACCACGGTGGGCGTCACGAGCGGCGCGTCGGTCCCGGACGTGCTCGTGATGGAGGTCCTCGACTGGCTGTCGGAGCGCGGCTACGGCGACGTCGACGAAGTGACCACGGCGAACGAGAAGATCACCTTCGCGCCGCCGAAGGAGCTTCGCAAGGTTTGAGTTTCGCTGCACGTTTCGGCAGCCGAAACGCCTGAAGGCGGTCACTTCCCACGGGAGGTGACCGCCTTCAGGCGTTCGTCAGCGTTCTTCTTCGTCCCAGGGACGGTTCCGCCGCGGCGGGGCTCCTCGCCCACCCGCCGACGGACGGCGGGGCGGCGGGGTGTCCCGGCCGTCTTCGGCCGGGGGCCGCGGACGGCGGCGGGGTGCGTCGCCGCGGGGCTCGCGACGACGGGGGTCCGCCTCCTCCGGGCGGGGACGGCGGTTCGCCGGCGGGGGCTTGCGAGTGCCGCGGGTGCCCGGGTCGCGCTCGGCGGGCGCGCCCGCCGCACGAGGGGTGCGACGCTCGCCTTCCGCGGGCGGACGCGGCCGGCGCGGCGGTTCGCCTTCACGGCCACGACGGGCGCCCTGCGGCACCGGCGTCTGACCGGTGCGGCTCGAGCCGGGCGGCCGGGGCCGCCCACCCGCCGACGTCGCCGCGGCGCGAGCCGCGGGCTTCTCGTCGTCCTCGTCCGCGCGCCGGCGGTCGGCCTTGCCGCCCTTGGCCTTCACCGGGGCGTCCGGGTCCTTCTCGCGGAAGATCCGGACGAACCCGATCAGCAGCGTGACGCCGGTGGTGATCGCCATCATCGGGAAGGCGTTGATCAGCGGGGTGCCGATGTTCAGCGCCTTCGAAAGCATGTCGTCGCCCTGCGACCCGGAGGTCAGCAGGATCACGCTGGGCACGGTCACGGCCAGCACCAGCGGCGGCATCACCATCGGCCCGAAGATGCCCCGGCGCCGCACCGCGCCGACCGCGATCACCGCGCCCAGGACGTAACAGACCGTGAAGATGGCGGGGATGCTGCCCTGGCTCGGCTTGCCGACGAGGGCGCCGACGACCGCCAGGCCGAGGCCGACCAGGACCGCCGCCCACCAGGGGAGTCCACGCCTCGAACCGACGACTGGACGCTCGTCCCACGGCACGGGGACGTCGTCGGCATCTGGATCGCTCTGGCGATCGCGAATCGCGGTCACGAGACAACACCGTATCTCGTGGTTGTGAAGATCTTGCTAGCACCGCCGCAGACTTGGTTGTACCGCCACCCGGCGGCGTGAGCCGAATGGCTGCGGGCAACCGCTGCGGGCGGTCGCGATCGGCATCTCCCAGGGTGCTCGACCGGTGCCGGCCGTCACGCGCCGTTGAGCGCGTCGTCGCTGGTAGGACGGTTTCCGGACACCTCGTGGCCACCTCCCGGACAGCGCTCCGCCGGGTGGGCCGGATGGCCGTGTCCCGGTGGCGTTCGCCGAGGTGGCAAATCGCCTCATCGGGCACCACGACTCCACCGCTCGGGTACACCCGTCCGAGGCCGCGTTCACCGCGCCGGGTCAGGCTCCCGACGCCGCTGGGCTCCGCCCGCGCGGGTCGAACCTGGCGGCGAACCCGTCGAACAGCCCGGTTTCCCGGGGCCGGCCGTCAAGTCGCTCGGCACCGCGCCGGTGCTCCGCCACCACTCTCGCAGCGTTCGCCACGCCCTGCCGATCAGGCGATCGCGGCCCTCTCGGACGCGTCTCGCCGGGCCGAGCAGGCCGTCCCGCCGTGACCGTGAGTCAGCTGACCGCCCGTGGTCCAGTCCTCTCAGCTCGCCGCCAGTTCGTCTCCCTTCCGCACCTGGGGCACCGCGGCCGGGCTGCCCGACGCGTCCGTCAGGGGAGCCACCGTCACCCGGAACGTCTCCAGCGCCTCCAGTTCCCGCCGCCTCGCCGAGATGAACCGCTGCAGGTGTGTGCTGGACAGGTTGAGCGCCTCCACCGCGCCGCCCGCGGCCCGGTGTGCCGCGGCCGCGCCGGCCCGCACCTGCTCGACGTCGGCCTCCAGCGTGCGGTCGCTCGCCGCGAACAGGGCCGCCGATGCGAGCACGCCGAAACCGGTCGGGCCGCACAGGAACACCCGCCGGTCGATCAGCCAGCGCAGCAGCTCCGGGTCGGTGTCCAGCGCCGCGATCACGGCGGCGTCGGACGGGACGAACATGATCGTGCCGTAGATCGCGTCCGCCCAGCGTTGGTAGCCCTTGCCGGCCAGCTCGGCCGCCCGGGACCGGATCTGCCGGACGTGCGCGCGCAACGCGTCCAGCCGTTCCTCCGGGTTGTCGGTCTCGATCGCTTCGGCCCAGGTCGCCATGCTCGCCTTGGCGTCGACCGGCACCGTGCGCCCGCCGCCGACGCTCAGCACCATGTCCGGTTTCGCCGCGCCGCCGCCCGCGAGGTCGGTCTGCAGGGTGAAGTGCAGGTCCTCGCGGAGCCCGAGCGCCCGCGCCGTTTCGACCAGTACCTGCTCGCCCAGCTCACCGCGTCCGCTGATCGAGGCGAACGCGACTTCGTAGCGGCGCAGCGCGAGCTGCTGCTGATCCGCCTTCGCCCGCTCGGCCGCGACCAGCCGGGCCGCGGCGTCCGCGCGCCGCATGCCGTCGTTGTACAGCCGCCACAGCACGGCGACCGCGACCAGCAGCAGGACCGCGAGCACGACCGCCGCCGTGGTCAGCACTGTCGCCACCTGAATCTCCTCCCTCGGGGCCGCCTGGATCGGACCGCGCAGACATCATGGCGGACCCCACCGACAAAAAACGCGCCCGACCCGTCGCTCTGGGTAGCTGACCTGCGAACACTTCAAATTCGCGCAGGGCGTGTCCGATCAAGCCCCTGTCGTGCTCGTACACACGTTCGAGTGGGATGGCGGCGAGCCTCCGCGATTTCGTCGGAGCCGGGTCGTACCTTGGCCCCGTGAGATTCCTGCACACGTCCGACTGGCACGTCGGCCGCACCTTCCACGGTGCGGACCTGCTGGCGGAACAGGAAGCGGTGCTCGGGCACCTCGCCGACCTCGTGGCCGGCGAGGCGATCGACGCCGTCCTGGTGGCGGGGGACATCTACGACCGCGCGGTGCCGTCGGCCGAGGCAGTGCGGGTGGCCACCGCGGCGGTCGCCCGGATCCGCGCGGCCGGCGCGCAGCTGATCGTCACGCCCGGCAACCACGACTCCGCGCCCCGGCTGGGCGCGTTCGCCGAGTTCGCCGCGGCGGGCGGGCTGCACCTGCGCACCACCGTCGGCGGCCTGGCCGAACCGGTGCTGCTGCGGGACGACCACGGCCCGGTCGCGTGCTACGGAATCCCTTACCTCGAACCGGAACCGTCGCGGCACGCGCTGGGTGTGCCGGACGCGCGCGGGCACACGGGCGTGCTCACCGAGGCCATGCGCCGGATCCGCGAAGACCTCGCCGGCCGCCCCGGCGTGCGGTCGGTCGTGCTCGCGCACGCGTTCGTCACCGGCGGCGAACCGACCGATTCGGAGCGGACCATCGCGGTCGGCGGCGTCGAGCAGGTGCCGGGCTCGGTCTTCGACGGCGTCGACTACGTCGCGCTCGGCCACCTCCACGGCCCGCAGACCCTCGCCGAGCACCTGCGCTACTCCGGCAGCCCGCTGGCGTACTCGTTTTCCGAGGCCCGGCAACGGAAATCGGTCTGGCTGGTCGACTTCGACGCCGAAGGGCTGGCGGAAGTCCGCCGGCACGAGCTGCCGGTGCCGCGGCCGCTGGCCACCCTGCGCGGCGAACTCGAAGACCTGCTCGTGGCCCCGGAACACGACGCCGTCCTCGAGCACTTCCTGTCGGTCACGGTCACCGATCGCGTGCGCCCGGTCGACGCGATGCGGCGGCTGCGCGTGCGGTTCCGGCACGCCGTCCACCTGGAGTGGGAGCCCGAAGGCGGGTACGCCGGTGCCCCGCTGCGGTACTCCGACGCCGTCCGCGGCCGCTCGGACATCGAGATCACGCGCAGCTTCCTCGACGACTGCCGCGGCGCCCCGCCGAGCGAGCGCGAAGAGCAGCTCCTGTTCCACGCGCTGGAAGCGGCCGACCGGGGGGCGCTCGCGAAATGAGGCTGCACAGGCTGGAGGTCGAGGCCTTCGGGCCGTACCTCGGGCGCCAGGTGGTCGACTTCGAGGTCCTCGGCGCGGACGGGCTCTTCCTGCTCCACGGCGAAACCGGCGCGGGCAAGACCACGCTGCTCGACGCCATCGCGTTCGCGTTGTTCGGCGTGGTTCCGGGCGCCCGCAACGAGGCCAAGCGGCTGCGTTGCGATCTGGCCGTGCCGGATCAGGTCACCGAAGTCGCGCTGGAGCTCACCGTGCAGGGGCACCGGCTGAAGATCGTGCGCAACCCCGAGTACCAGCGGCCTAAGCGGCGCGGCGAGGGCACGACGACGCAGCAGGCGAAGGTGTCGCTGAGCTGGATCGGCACCGCGCCGGGCGGGATGGCGCCGGAGGGCCTGATCCGGATCGAGGAGGTCGCGCGCACGGTCGAGCGGCTGCTCGGCATGACCGCGGCCCAGTTCTTCCAGGTGGTGCTGCTGCCGCAGGGCGAGTTCGCCCGCTTCCTGCGGTCGGACACCTCCGAGCGCGAAAAGCTGCTGGAACGGCTGTTCGGCACCGAGCGCTTCGCCGACGTCGAACGCTGGTTCGCCGACCTGCGGGCCGAGCGCGGCCGGGAGCTGGAGGCGCGGCAGCAGTCCGTGCGCGAACTGCTGGCGCGGTACGCGCAGGAGGCGCAGCAGGACCCGCCCGAATCGGAGCCCGCGGAGTGGGTGGACGCGGTGCTGGCGGCGGCCACCGAGCGCGTCGGGCAGGTCACGGCCGAGGAGGAGCGGGCGCGAGCCGCGGCGCAGCGGGCGGACGTGCACCTGCAGGAAGAGCGCGCCGACGCGGAGAAGATCCGCCGGGTCAGCACCGCACACCTGCGGCTGCTCGAGGTCACCGAGCAGGCACCGCAGCGCGCCGAGTGGGCCCAGGAGGTCGCGGCGGCGCGGCGGGCAGCGGGCGTGGCCGTCGAGGCGGATCTGCTGGACCGGCGGGCCGCGGAGCTGACCGACGCCGAGCAGGCGGAGAAGGCCTGCGGCGTGGAGCTGCGGGAGTTCGGCACGCGCGCGACCGGCGACCTGAAGGCGCGGGCGGCGACGGCGCGCGAAGAGGCGGGCGCGGTCGCGGAACTGGTCGCCGAGGCCGAGCAGCAGCAGCTCGACACCATGCGGCGCGACGACCTGAAACTGTCCTCCGTCACGGCAGCGAAGCAAGCGGAAGAATTGACCGCCGAGCTGGCCGCGATCCCCGGCCAGCTGGCGAAACTGCGGGCGGACGCCCAGGCCGCCGCCGAAGCCGGCGCCAAGCTCGATGGGGCTCGCGCCCGCGTCGACGAGCTGAGGGTCGTGGCACGTGACGCCGCCGAACTGCCCGAGGCGCAGGCGAAGGTCGGGCGCGGCGAGGCGAAACTGCGTGAAGTCGTGGACACGCACCAAGCGGCCCGGCAACGGCGGCTCGACCTGCGCGAGCGGCGGCTCGACGGCATGGCGGCCGAGCTCGCCGCCGCGCTGCCCGACGGCGCGCCCTGCCCGGTCTGCGGTTCCGCGGAGCACCCGGCGCCGGCGAACCGGGACGCGATCCTCGTCGACCCCGCCGAAGAACGGGCCGCCGAGGAAGCCGAGCAGGCGGCGGACGTGCTGCGGCAGCGGGTTGTCACCGCGCTGGAGGAGGCGAAGGCGCGGCTGGCGGGGCTGGTCGAGCGGCTGGCCGGACGGACCGCCGAGACCGTCACGGCCGAGCTGTCCGAAGCCCGCGCTACGGTCGCCGCGCTGACCCAGCAGGCGGAAGCGAAGGCGAAGCTCGGGCAGCAGGTCGTGCTGCTGGAGCGGGACCTGGAGCTGCGGACGGAACGGCGTCGCCGGGCCGAGCAGGCGGTGGCCGAGGCCACGGCCGACGTCCGGGCTCTGGAGGAAAGGCTGGCCGAGCGCGAACGCCGCTTGGTCGCCGGGCGCGGCGAGTTCGCGGACGTCGGAGTCCGGCGGACGCACCTGATCGGGCTGGCCGAGGCGCTCGAAGCCGTCGCCGAGGCGCGGACAGCGGTCACCGGCGCCCGGGAACGGGTGGCGCAGCAACGCACGCTGGTCGACGCGGCGGTCGCGGCCAAGGGCTTCACGTCGCTGAAGAAGGCGCGCTCGGCGATGCTGCCGGACGAGCAGATCGAAAAGCTGGAACAGGGCATCGCCGAGGCGGAAGCGACCGCGGCGGGCGCGCGGGCGCTGCTGGCCGAGCCCGACCTGTTCGGCATCTCGCCGGACGACGTCGCGGACGTCGGCCGCGCGGCCGACGCGGCCCAGCTGGCCCGGGCGCGCGCCGACTCGGCGTACGCGGCGCTGCGCGTCGCGGCTGCCCAGCACGAAGAGCTGACCCGGCTGGCGGGGCTGCTGCGGAAGACACTCGCCGGGCTGGCGCCGGCCGAAGCGGAGTACGCGGAGCTGCGCGCGCTGGCGGACGTCGTCAACGGTCGCGGGCAGAACAGCCGGAAGATGTCGCTGCGCTCGTACGTGCTGGCGGCGCGGCTGGAGGAGGTGGCGGTCGCCGCCACGCACCGGCTGCGCACGATGAGCCAGGGGCGCTACGCGTTCGTGCACTCGGACGCGGCCGGCGCGCGCGGCACCCGCGGCGGCCTCGGCATCGACGTGCTGGACGACTACTCGGGCACCATCCGTCCGGCGAAGACGCTGTCCGGCGGCGAGTCGTTCCTGGCGTCACTGGCGCTGGCGCTGGGGCTGGCGGACGTCGTCGCCGGCGAGACCGGCGGCGCGCTGCTGGACACGCTGTTCGTCGACGAGGGCTTCGGCACGCTGGACGCCGAGACGCTGGACGTGGTGATGAACATCCTGGACGAGCTCCGCGCCGGCGGCCGGGTGGTCGGGCTGGTGTCGCACGTCGAGGAGCTGCGGCAGCGCATCCCGACGCGCCTGCGGGTCCGCAAGGCCCGCACGGGCTCGACAGTGGAAGTGCGCGCGGGCTGAGCACTCGGCCAAGATGAAGCCATGACGGACCAGCCGCCCGAGGGCCTGCCCCGCTACCGCCTGCTCACCGGCCCGGACGACGCGAAGTTCTGCCACCGGGTGAGCGAAGCCCTGGAACTGGGCTATCGCTTACACGGCTCACCGGCAGCCACCTTCGACGGTGACCAGGTGATCGTGGCCCAGGCGTTGCTGTGGCGGGGCGAGCAGGGCTAGCCGCTGTTCGCGACAGGTTCCGGCCCCGCCGGATCGGCGCGCCGCAGGTACATCCCGGCGTAGGAGCACCACGGCGTCCACTGGCGGGCCCGGTCCGCGAGGTCCGTGATGCCGAGCGCCGTCGCCCCGCGCTGCAACGCGGCGTCGTCGGTCAGCAGGACGTCCGGCGCGCCGAGGACCCGCATCAGCACGTAGTCCGCCGTCCACGCGTCGATCCCCGGGCACGCGAGCAGCTCCGCCCGCAGATCCGCCGCGTCGCGGCCGACGTGCACGTCCAGCCGGCCCTCGGCCAGCGCCGCCGCGACGCCCCGCACCGACGGCGGTCCCGCCGTCGCGATCCGGGCCGCCGTCGGGAACAACCTCGTCACTCCCGCTTCGCCGGGTACCTCCTCGCCGAGGGCGGCCGGTAGACCCCGGCCGAGCAGGGAACGCAGCAGCAGCTCCTCGCCGTCGACCGCGCCCGGGACGCGGATTCCCGGCACCGCCTCGACGATCGACGCCAGCGCGGGGTCGGCGCCGAGGACGCGCGTGACCGCCGCCGGGTCGGCGTCGAGGTCCAGCAGCCTGCGGACCCGGCTGACCGCGCTGCTCAGATCGCGCAGGTCGGCGAGGTGCAGCTCGCAACGCACGTGGTCCGGCTCCGGCGTCAGCCGCACGACGCCGGTGCCGTGCGCGAGGCGCAGCGTGCGGGTGTACGTGCCGTCGGTGACGTCCTCGACGCCCGGCACCGCCTGGTCCGCGAAGAAGCGAAGCAGCCCGAAGGCGTCGAAGGGTGGTCTGAACGGCAGTCGCAGGCTGAGCCGCGTTCCGCCTACGTCTCCCTGACGTCTACGCCGCGAAGCAGCGAAGGCGCGAAGCTGCGAAGGCGTTGTCGCGAACACTTCGCGGATCGTCTCGTTGAACTGCCGCACGCTGGAGAAGCCCGCCGCGAACGCGACGTCGGTCAGCGGCAGCTCGGACATCTCGATGAGCAGCCGCGCCGAATGCGCGCGGTGCGCCCGGGCGAGCGCGAGCGGGCCGGCGCCCAGTTCGGCGGTGAGCACGCGGCCCAGCTGACGCTCGGAGTAGCCGAGCCGCCGTGCGAGACCCGGCACGCCTTCGCGTTCGACCGTCCCGTCGGAGATCAGGCGCATCGCCCGCGCCGCCAGGTCGGCGCGCAGGTTCCAGTCCGGCGACCCGGGCACGGCGTCGGGGAAGCAGCGGCGGCAGGCGCGGAAGCCGTTGGCCTGCGCGGCCGCCGACGTCGGGTAGAAGCGGACGTTCTGCTCCTTCGGCGTCGACGCCGGGCACGACGGGCGGCAGTAGATGCCGGTGGTGCGGACCGCCATGATGAACTGGCCGTCGAACCGCGGGTCGCGGGCGGTGACGACGCGGTAGCAGCGCTCGGCGTCGCGCCAGAGCGCCGGGGCCTCGGCGACCGCCGTGTTCGGAACCATGAATCCCACCCTGCCAGCAGGTCAGCGCCGCGGCTGGCGGGAATCCGACACGGCGTTCGGCCTGGTCGCGAGCCCTGGCGGCCGCCGCGGACCGGCCACGTAGACTTCGGGGTCGTGAGCCTCACCCTCGGTATCGTCGGTCTGCCCAACGTCGGCAAGTCCACCCTGTTCAACGCGCTGACCCGCAACGACGTGCTCGCCGCGAACTACCCGTTCGCGACGATCGAGCCGAACGTCGGCGTGGTCCCGCTGCCGGACCCGCGGCTGGACAAGCTCGCCGAGCTGTTCAAGTCGGAGAAGATCGTGCCGGCAGTGGTGTCCTTTGTGGACATCGCGGGCATCGTGAAGGGGGCCTCCGAGGGCGCCGGGCTGGGCAACAAGTTCCTCGCGAACATCCGTGAGGCCAACGCGATCTGCCAGGTCATCCGCGTGTTCGACGACCCGGACGTGATCCACGTCGACGGCAAGATCGACCCGCTGAGCGACATCGAGACGATCAACACCGAGCTGATCCTGGCCGACCTGCAGACGCTCGAGAAGGCCGTCTGGCGCCTGGAGAAGGAAGCGCGGACCAAGAAGGAAGCGAAGCCCGCGCTCGAGGCTGCGCAGAAGGCGAAGGAGATCCTCGACAGCGGTCGCACTCTCTTCTCCGCGCAGAAGGACGTCGACCTCGAACTGCTTCGCGAGCACAGCCTCCTGACGACGAAGCCGTTCCTGTACGTCTTCAACGCCGACGAAGGCGTCCTTACCGACGAAGCCCGCCGCGAGGAGCTGACGAAGCTGGTCGCGCCGGCCGACGCGGTGTTCCTCGACGCGAAGGTCGAGCAGGAGCTGCTGGAACTGGACGACGAGGAGTCCGTGCGCGAGCTGCTCGAGTCGGTCGGGCAGCCGGAGCCGGGCCTGTACTCGCTGGCCCGCGCCGGGTTCCACACGCTCGGCCTGCAGACGTACCTGACCGCGGGCCCCAAGGAGTCGCGCGCCTGGACCATCCCGCAGGGCGCGACCGCCCCGCAGGCCGCCGGCGTCATCCACACGGATTTCGAGCGTGGCTTTATCAAGGCGGAGATCGTCTCGTACGCCGACCTGATGGACGCCGGCTCGATGGCGGCGGCGCGGGCCGCGGGCAAGGTCCGCATGGAGGGCAAGGACTACACCATGGCGGACGGCGACGTGGTGGAGTTCCGCTTCAACGTCTAGATCCGTGTCGGCCCCACGCCGCAGGTTGGCCGGGTGATGAGCGACCTGGCTGCCGTCCTCGAGGAGCACCTCGCCGCGCCGTTTCCGTCGGCGGTCAGGCGAGGTGAGGTTTACGGGTCCGTGTGCGCCGTGATGATCGACGCCGACATCTGCGGATGGGCGAGCCGGGCGGGATCACTGCCGCCGGGCGCGCGGATGTCCTTCGCGCGTGCCGCGGGCGGGCTGAGGTCGTCGCTGGCGGAGTTCCCCGCTGCGGGGCGGCCGTACTACGAGCGCCTGCTGGTCATCGCCGACCTCGCGCTGGCCGAGTAGCGGCTTGTTGCTGGTTGTTACTTTCATTGGACGCAGGATATACTGCGTTCAATGAAAGCTTCGCCGAGCTTGCTGCCCCTGCTGCGTTCGCGCATGCAGGGTGAGCTGCTCGCGCTCGTGCTCCTGCACCCGGATCGCGAGTACAGCATCACCGAGCTCGCCGAGGCCTGTGGTGTCACGCCCACCGCCGTTCTGCGTGAAGTCGAGCGGCTGACCGGTGGCGGGATCCTGGAAGACCGGCGGGTGGGCCGCAGCCGGCTCGTCAAGGCGCGTACCGACACCCCGCTCTACCCGCCCCTGAGCGAGCTCATCGCCGTCACCTTCGGGCCGTTGCCGCTGCTCGCCGAGGCCCTGTCCGGGCTGGCCGGCGTGCGTGAGGCCTACATCTACGGCTCCTGGGCCGCGCGCTACAACGGTGAACCCGGTCTTCCGCCCGGCGACGTCGATGTCCTCGTGGTCGGGTCGCCCGATCCGGACGCGCTCTTCGACTCGGCGGAACAGGTGTCGCGGCGGCTGGGGCGCGAGGTCAACGTCCACCGGGTCTCGCCCGAGTCGTGGGCGGCGAGCACCACCGATCCGTTCCTCACCAGCGTGCGTGAGCGTCCGCTGGTGAAACTCAGCCAGGAGACCTGATGCCGCAGTGGAACCAAGGCCGTGAACGGATCGACGCGTTCCTCGCGCGCGGCGCCATCGAGCACGTTCCGGCGTCGCGGGAGGCGGCCGAGGCCGAGCTCGTCAGGGCCCGTACGCACCTCGCGTCGGCGCGGCAGCTGCAGGACACGGATCCGGAAGGCGCCTACACGCTGGCCTACGACAGCGCACGGCGCGCGCTGGCCGCCGTCCTGCAGAACCAGGGGCTGCGGGTGACGAGCCGAGGTGGGCACGTCACCGTCTACGAGGCGGTCCTCGCGCAGCTGGATCCGCCGATGGGGCCGGTTTTGCGGCCCTTCAACCGGATGCGGGTCCGGCGCAACGAAGTCGCCTACCGGTCTTCGGAGGCGCCCTCGGTGACCGCGGAGGACGTGACGGCCGACGTGGCGAAGGTCGAGGCCCTCATCGAGGTCGCCGAGAAGGCGATCCCGAACATGCCACGCTATTGACCGCGGGACGCCGGCCGCTCACCCCGCGCGAGAGAGCGGTCCTGGACCTGCTGCTGGCGACGGACTTTCCCGGTGCCGCGGCCCTTCGCGCCCAGGCGCGCACGGCCGAGGTGACCGGCCGCTGCCCGTGCGGCTGTCCCACGATCGACCTCGCCGTCGACGAAACCGTGACGGTGGCCGACGTCGGGAGCCGGGTCGCCGTGGACGTCGACGTGGCGGACGGCGGGCTCATCCTGTTCGTCGACGAAGGCCGCTTGTCCGGCCTCGAATACTGGAGCGTGGCCGACGAGACGCCCGTCGAGTTCCCGCCGCCGGAAGAAATCCGGGTAGTGACAGCACCAGGTGAGGGCTCCGGAGTTCTGCCACCCTCGGAACCGTGAGCGTCTACGTCATCTCCGAGGTCGAGATCCTCGATGAAACCGCGGCCCAGCGCTACCGCGAACTCGCCCAAGCGTCGATCACGGGGTATCAAGGGCGCTACCTCGCGAGGGGCGCGACACCCACCGTTCTCGAAGGGGTCTGCGACAAGCGCGTCGTCCTCGTCGAGTTCCCGGACCGTGAGACGGCCGAACGCTGGTACGCCTCCGCCGAGTACGCCGAAGCGCTCGAGCTGAGCAAGACCGCGCTGCGACGGCGGTTGCTGCTCGTCGACGGCGTGGCCTAACGTCGGCCGGGTGGAGCCGCTGACCGCTGATCTCTTCGCGCCGCAATGCCCGTCGGCCGACACGCCGTTCCGGATCGGGGACAAGTGGGGCGGCATGGTCGTCGTCTGCCTCAAGGACGGGCCGCGCCGCTTCTCCGAGCTGCGCGTGCCGCTCCGGAACGTCAGCCCGAAGGTGCTCACCGAGACGCTGCGGTCCCTGGAGCGCGACGGGATGATCACCCGCAAGACCTACGACGAGAACCCGCCGCGCGTCGAGTACACGCTGACGGACCTGGGCCGGACCCTGTTCGAGCCCATGGACCGCTGCCGCGAGTGGGCGGAGAAGTACCTGCCGAGCCTGCGAGAAGCCCGGCAGGCCTACGACCGGGCGGACTAGCCGAGGAGGCCCATCAGCGCGATCGTGATCAGCACGACGGCGGTCGCGAGGGCGTTGATCCAGGCGCGCTGGGTGGCGGTCAGGGCGGCGGTGGCGGGGGTGCTGTTCATGGCGTTTTCCCTACGAGCGGGCCGATGCTTCCGCGGGTTCAGCGCGTTGACCATGCCGAGTGTTAGCAGCTGTGACGAAGCTCACCCGATCATGTCGCTGACCAGCGGAAACGGCACTCAGCCGTCCGAGTGACGGTGACTGCGGACGGTGAACCAGAGCACCCCGCCGGCCGCGGCCACCATCGTCGCGAATGCCACTGTGCCCACTACGATCGCCTGCGTCATATCTGCCTCTCGGTGCGAAGTCCTTTACCGAGAGACGCCGAACGCGGGCTTTCGTGCACTCAGAGTAGCCGGGATCACAGTCCGTCGAGGGTCTCGTTGATCTGCTTGGCCAGCGCGAAGTCCTTTTTCGTCAGCCCACCTGCCGAATGCGTGCTGAGGTGGAAGGTCAGCGTGCGCCAGCGGATGTCGATGTCCGGGTGGTGATCGGCGGCCTCGGCCAGCACCGCGACGCGGTCCACCACCTCGATCGCCTTCGGGAAGCTCGGCAGCTCCACCTCGCGCCGGATGACCTTGTCGTGCCGGACCCACCCGGAGAGCAGGGCCCGGTCGGCCTCGTCGTCGCTCAAGATTTCCGTCATGGCTCCATCGTCCAACGTCCTGGACTAAGGTGCACGGTTGCCACGGGAGTCCGGTGAGCCGGGCTGAGAGGCGGGGTGACCCGCGACCGTTAGCACCTGATCCCGGATCATGCCGGCGAAGGGAGGGCTTTCCCTCCTCGTCCGGCGAAGTGCAGGAGGGTAGATGAAACGCAGTGCTGTTCGCGCCGCGACGGCCATCGCCGTCGTCAGCGTCGTCACAGCGGCGTGTTCGCTGTCGGACGGGTCCGGTGACGCGAAGCAGACGCCCACCGTCACCCTGGTGACGCACGACTCCTTCCTGGCGCCGCAGGAGGTGCTCGACGCCTTCCAGCAGCAGTCGGGCATCAAGATCTCCGTGCTCAAGCAGGGCGACGCCGGCTCGCTGACCAACAAGCTCGTGCTCACCAAGGCGAACCCGGTCGGCGACGTCGCGTACGGCGTCGACTCGACCTTCGCCTCGCGCGCGCTCGCCGAGGGCGTCTTCGAGCCCTACACCAGCCCGGAAGCCGACCGCGGGCCGCAGCGCTACGCCGTCGACCCGGAGCACCGGCTCTCGGCGGTCGACGTCGGCGACGTCTGCGTCAACGTCGACACGAACTACTTCACGGCCAAGGGGATCCCGGCGCCGGAGTCGTACGACGACCTGGCCGACCCGAAGTACAAGGACCTGCTGGTCGCCGAGGACCCGGCGACGGCGTCGCCCGGGCTCGCGTTCCTGCTCGGCACCGTCGCGAAGTACGGCGAGGCCGGCTGGAAGGACTACTGGACCAAGCTGAAGGCCAACGGCCTCAAGGTGGTCAGCGGCTGGGAAGAGGCCTACACGAAGGAGTTCTCGGGCTCGTCCGGCAAGGGGCCGCGGCCGATCGTCGTCTCGTACGCGTCGTCGCCGGCCGCCGAGGTGGGCGACGACGGGAAGCCGCGGACGAAGGCGCTGCTCGACACCTGTTACCGGCAGGTCGAGTACGCCGGGGTGCTGGCAGGCGGCAAGCAGGAGGAGAACGCGCGCAAGGTCGTCGACTTCCTGCTTTCGCAGCAGTTCCAGGCGACCGTGGCGGCCAACATGTACGTCTACCCGGCGCGCCAGGGCGTCGACCTGCCGGCGGGCTGGGCGCAGGTCGCGCCGCTGCCGCAGAAGCCGCAGGCGCTGACCGCGGACCAGGTGCAGGCCGGGCGTGAGAAGTGGATCGGCGAATGGCGCACGCTCGTGCAGTCGTAGCGCCACCCAGGACCGCACGCGGCATCGGCCTGGCGCTGCTCGGGCTGGCCCCGATCGGTTTCCTGGTGGTCTTCTTCGCCTGGCCGGTGCTGGCGATCATCGGCCGCGGGTTCGCCGCGGGCGGGCTCGACGTCGTGCTGGGCGACCCGCAGACCTGGCGGCTGGCCGGCTTCACGGTGGCCACCGCCGCGGGCTCGACGGTCGTCGCGGTGCTGGCCGGGCTGCCGGTGGCGTTCCTGCTTTCCCGGGTGCGGCTGCCCGGCGTCGGCCTGGCGCGGACGCTGGTGCTCGTGCCGTTCGTGCTGCCGACCGTGGTGGTCGGGCTGGCGTTCCGGGCGCTCTGGCCGGACGGCGGCGTGCTGCCGATCGTGCTGGCCAACGCGTTCTTCAACGTCGCCGTCGTCGCGCGGACCGTCGCCGGGCTCTGGGCGCGGCTGGACTCGCGGACGTCCGACGCCGCGCGGGCGCTCGGCGCGTCACCGTGGCGGGCGTTCCGGTCGGTGACGCTGCCGGCGCTGGCGCCCGCGATCGCGTCCGCCGCGGCTGTCGTATTTCTGTTCTGCGCCACCAGTTTCGGCGTCGTGCTGATCCTCGGCGGCGCGCGGTACCGGACCCTGGAAACCGAGATCTACCTCCGGACGGTCGACCTGCTCGACCTCTCCGGCGCGTCGGCGCTTTCGCTGATCCAGTTCGCCGCGGTCGTCGCGGCGCTGGTCGTCGGCGGGCTGGCGCGGCGGCGCAAGGAAGGCGCCAGGATCGGTTCCGGCGCCGCGCGACGCCCTCGCGGCGGCGAATGGTGGGTCGTCGGCGCGGCGGGCGTCGTGCTGGCGCTGCTGCTGACGCCGATCGTCGCGCTGCTCGCGGAGTCGGTGTCCACTTCGGACGGCTGGAGCCTCGCGGGGTACCGGGCGCTCGCGGGCACCGGCGAGAAGGGCGCGTTGCAGGTGTCCGGCTGGGACGCCGCGCTGAACTCGCTGAAGGTGGCGATCGACGCGACGTTGCTGGCGCTGGTCGTCGGCGTGCTCGCGTCGGTGGTGCTGGTGGCGCTGCGCCGGTCGCCGGCGCGGGCCGCGCGCGGGCTCGGCGAGACGCTCGACGCCGCGTTGATGCTGCCGCTCGGGGTGTCCGCGGTGACCGTCGGGTTCGGGTACCTCGTGACGCTCGACGCGCTGCCCGGCGACCTGCGGACGTCGCCCTACCTGGTGCCGCTCGCGCAGGCGCTGGTGATCATCCCGCTGATCGTGCGGATGGTGCTGCCGGTGCTGCGTTCGGTCGACGTCCGGCTGCGGCAGGCCGCGTCGACGCTCGGCGCGAGCCCGCTGCGGGTCTGGCGGGAGATCGACCTGCCGCTGACGCTGCGGCCGCTGGTCGCGGCGGCGGGGTTCGGGTTCGTCGTGGCGCTCGGCGAGTTCGGCGCGACGAGCTTCCTGGCGCGGCCGACGTCGCCGACGCTGCCGGTCGCGATCGCGTCGCTGATGGGGCGCCCGGGGGAGCTGAACAACCAGATGGCGTACGCCGCGTGCGCGTTGCTGATGCTCGTGACGGTGCTGGCGGTCGCGCTGATCGACCGGCTCGGCCGCGGTCGGGTGGGAGAGTTCTGATGGCGCTTTCGGTGCGGGACCTGACCATCCACTATGGATCGTTCGCGGCGGTGCGCGACGCCCGGCTCGACATCGCCGACGGCGAGGTGCTGGCGCTGCTCGGCCCGTCCGGCTCGGGCAAGTCGACGCTGCTGCGCGCGATCACCGGGCTGGAGCCGTCGGCCCGCGGCACGGTCAGCTGGGACGGCGAGGACCTCGGCGCGGTCCCGGTGCACCGCCGCGGCTTCGGCTTGGTGTTCCAGGACGGCCAGCTGTTCGGCCACCGCGACGTCGCCGCGAACATCGCGTTCGGCCTGCGGATGCACGGCGTGCCGCGGGCTGCGTGGGCGGGGCGCGTCGCCGAGCTGCTGGAACTGGTCGGGCTGTCCGGCTTCGAACGGCGCCGGGTGACGGAGCTGTCGGGTGGCCAGGCGCAGCGGGTGGCACTGGCCCGCGCTTTGGCACCGGAGCCGAGGCTGCTGTTGCTGGACGAGCCACTGTCCGGTTTGGACGCCGGGTTGCGCGAGCAGCTGGCCATCGATCTGGCGGACCTGTTGCGGCGCAGCAAGATCACGGCGTTGCTGGTGACGCACGACCAGGAGGAGGCGTTCACCCTGGCCGACCGGGTCGCGGTGCTCGACGCCGGCGAGGTCCGCCAGGAGGGCGCGGTCCGGCGCGTGTGGCGCAACCCGCTGGACGACGACGTGGCGCGTTTCCTGGGAGTGACGTCGTTCGTCGAGGGGCTCGCGACGGGCGGCGTGGTCCGGACCCCGCTGGGCGACGTGCCGGCGCCGGACGCCGCCGACGGCCCGGTGCGGCTGGGGTTGCGCCCGCACGCGCTGCGAGTGGCCGGCTCGGGTGTCGCGGGTGAGGTGGTGGCGGCGGTCCACCGCCGCGAGCACGTGCGGCTGGTGGTCCGGCTGGCGGAGTCCACTGTGGACGCGGTCGCCCCGGCGGCGACGGACTTCCGGGCGGGGGACGAAGTCCGGCTGGAGCTGGACCCGGACGGCGTAGCGCTGGTCGGCTAGCGGCTTTGGCTCTCGGTATGAAACTCGGCCTTGCGTCGAGCGAGGTAGGCGGGCCAGTCGGCCTTCGCCGCGATCACGTCCGTGATGGACAGCTTGATGACGGCGCAACCGGAGAGGGAGCACGCTCTGGGATGGGTGGCGTCGATCAGCGAGATGCCGCCGATCTCGTCGCCGTCATCGATGTAGGTGCACAGCACGGGGTGGAAAGAACAGTCCTCGTAGATGTCACCCGGCCGGATCTCCCCGGGCTGGTCCGTGGTCATGACGGGAGTATGGGTGCCGAGGGTGCCCTCAGGTCAAGTCCATTGGCTTGACCCGAGGGCCCCTGCCGGGCAACCTCAGCCGTCGCGGGTGGACAACCGTGCGTAGGCCAGCGACAGCCCGATCACGATGTAGCACCCCGCGCGCAACGCGCCTTCGCCCAGCATCTGCGTGCCCATCGGGTCCTGTAGCACCTCCGCCGGGGCCAGCGACCAGTTCTGCGTCAGCAGGAACGGGTGCAGCCAGTCCAGCGACGTCAAGAACCCCAGGATCGTGAACACGATGTCCGCCGCCAGCACGGACGCCACCACCAGCATCGGGTGTTCCGTCCAGCTGGAGATCGCCAGCGCCACCGCGCCGACCGCCCACAGCTGCAGCACGACCCAGCCCGCGACCAGCAGGATCCGGGCCAGTGCGCCGCCCACCGACAGCGTGGTTCCCGACAGCGTGAACAGCGAGTCCGTGCCGTTGATGATCAGGCCCGTCACCACGCCCGTGAAACACATCGCCAGCACCGAAACCACCGACACCGTCGCGACGCCGAACGCCTTGACCGCCAGCAGCCGGCCGCGGCCGACCGGGGCGATCAGCCAGCCGCGCAGGGTTCCGTGGGACGTCTCGCCCGCGATCGCGTCCGCGCCCGCCATGGCCGAAGCCAGCGGCAGAAGCAGGGTCAGCGTCATCACGATCGCCGCGATCGGCAGTACGAAAGCGTTGTTGACGGCGGACGCCAGCAGCGCGCCGCCGCCGTCGTCCGGGCCGCCGCCGGACTGCGCGTCTTCGCTCACCAGCGTCAGGCCGATGCCGATCACCACCGGGATCAGCGCCAGCAGGCCCAGCACGGCGAGCGTGCGCGGCCGCCGGAAGATCCAGCGCAGCTCCGCGGCCAGCAGCCGGGGCAGCGGCACCGAGTCGTGGCCCGTGCGGACCGCCGGTGCCTCGAGAACCGCGGTCATTCCGCCCCCTCCGTCAGTCGCGCGAACAGGTCTTCCAGGCCGGTGCGCGCCCGCGTCGCCTCGTGGACCGCGACCCCCGCGCCCACCAGGACCTGCAGCACCCGCGGCGCCTCGGTGGCCGTGAGGTCGGCGCGGATCCCGTCCGGCGTCAGCCGCGCGCCGATCCGGTTCTCCCGCAGCACTTCCACGGCCTGCTCGGCGTCCGGCGTGCGGACCAGCAGGGCCGCGTTCCCGGACTCCAGCAGCTCCGCCAGCTCGCCCTGCGCGACGACGTTCCCGGCCTGCAGCACGGCGACGTGCGTGCAGGTCGCCTCCACCTCGGCCAGCAGGTGCGACGACACCAGCACGGTGACGCCCTCGGCGTGCAGCTCGGCCACGATCCTGCGGATCTCCCTGGTACCAGCAGGGTCGAGGCCGTTGGTCGGCTCGTCGAGCACGACCATCTTCCGCGGCACGAGCAACGCCGAAGCGAGCCCGAGCCGTTGCTTCATGCCGAGCGAGTAACCCTTGTACCGCCGGCGCGCGGCGACGCTCAGCCCGACGCGTTCGATCGCGGAGTCGACCGCGAACGGGATCCCGGACGACGCCAGCCGCGGTTCGGCCGCGGCGAAGCGCAGCAGGTTGTCGCGGCCGGAGAGGAACGGGTGGAAGCCCGGCCCCTCGACCAGCGCGCCGACGTCCGGCAACGCGTGCGCGGCGGCGTCGGGCATCTTGCGGCCGAGCAGCTCGACCTCGCCCTCGGTCGGGCGCACCAGGCCCAGCAGCATCCGGATGGTGGTCGTCTTGCCCGAGCCGTTCGGCCCGAGCATCCCGACGACCGCGCCTTCGGGGATGTCGAGGTCGACGTGGTCCACCGCGACCGTGCCGCGGTAGACCTTGCGCAGTCCCCTGGTGCGCGCGGCCAGGGGAACCGCCGGGGCGGACGTCTCCGAAGAAACGTCCGCCCCGGACTCGACAGTCGTACTGGTCACTTCTGACCCAGCGCTTCGTACAGGACCTGCTCCGGCACCGCACCGGCGGCGAACCGGCCGTCGTCGGTCAGGATCGCGCTGCCCACCTTCGTGGTGATGAGGTGGCCGCTGCCCCAGGTGCCGCTGACCTTCTTGGTGAACCGGTCGAGCAGGGCCTGCGGGTCGGCGTTGCGGCCCTGGCGGTCACCCTGCTGCTTCGGTGCCGCGTTCAGCGCGTCGGCCGGGATCGTGCCGGTGATGACGGTGTCCCAGCCGTCGCCGACGACCTTGGTGGCCTGCTTCGCCTGCTCGGCGAGGTCCTTGTCCTTCTGGTCCACCGTCGGCGTCTTCTCCTGCACCTTGGCGCCCTTCGGCGGGGTGAAGGTGAAGAGGTCGGCCGGCTGCTGGGTGAACTCGATCTGGCTGAACGCGACCTCGAGCGCCGGCGACGTCGTCCCGTTGCTCAGCACCGAAACCCGCAGCGGCATCCGCGTCTGCGAGTCGACGGCCACGCGGATCTCACGCAGCAGCGTGCGCTCGCTCGGCTTCGGCGTCAGGACCAGCTCGTAGGCCGGGCGGTCGGCGACGGTCGCGGTGCCGTCGACCGACACCGTGCTGCTCTCGCGGACCTTCGCCAGCAGCTCGGTGGCGGTCGCGACCGGGTCGGCCGTCTTCTCGCTGCCCGCGCCCTTCTGCTTGGCCACGTCCGCCGGGATGGTCACCTTGGTCGCGGTGTTGGTCTTGGAGCTGTAGTCCCAGACGGTCGTCCCGTCGTGGACCACGGTCTCCTGGCCGGTGCCCTGGGTGACGGCGAGCCGGCTCTTGCCCGCGCCGTCGGTGAAGATGTGCGCCGAGTCGATGTTCAGCGCGGACGCCCCCGGGATCGCGCTCCCCACCGCCGGCAGGCCGAGGTCGTTGCTGACCTTCAGCGTGCCGTCGAACGCGCCCGGCTTCGCCTGCATGACCGACTGCACCAGGTCTTCGGCGCTCACCTGCGGCAGTGCCGGCTTGTCATCGGCGCTGGCCGGCATCGCGATGACCGCGAGCCCGCCGACGCCGAGAGCGGTGCCCACGACCGCCGCGGTGATGCCCTTCGTCTTCGTCTTCATGCGTCTCTCCCTGTGTTCCCGAGCTCAAGTGTGCTCGGCTCCCGGCACCGACGCTTCCCTCTCGAGGCTGAGATACCCCTGAAGGTTCTCCCGCCGCGGCTGAGATCGTGCTGAGAGATCCCGCGGGACCTGCGCAAACCCGCCATGATGAGACTCGTGAAACCTCGGGTGCTGGTGGTCGACGACGAGCTGGGCGTGCGGAAAGCACTGCAACGCGGGCTGCGCGCGGAGGGGATGGACGTGGTCACCGCCGCGGACGGCCCCAGCGGGCTGCAGCTGGCGAGCACCGGCTCGTTCGACGTCGTGCTGCTCGACATCATGCTGCCCGGCTTGTCCGGTTACCGCGTGCTGGAGCGGCTGCGCAAGGACGGCGTCACGACGCCAGTGCTGCTCGTGTCGGCCAAGGACGGCGAGGTCGACCAGGCCGACGGCTTGGACCTGGGCGCCGACGGCTACCTCGTCAAGCCGTTCTCCTTCGTGGTGCTGGTGGCGCAGGTCCGCGCGACGCTGCGCCGCGCCGGGCCGGACGCCAGCCGCGGCACGCTGCGGCTCGGCGCGCTGGAGGTCGACCGCGGACTGCGTCAGGTGCACTGGAACGGCGCGGAGGTCGGGCTGAGCCCCCGCGAGTTCGCGCTGCTCGAGGTGCTCGTCGGGCGCGCGGGCACGGTCGTCACCAAGGACGAGCTGCTGCGCGCGGTCTGGGGCGAGGAGCAGGCCGTGACGCGCAACCTCGTCGAGGTGTACGTCGGGTACGTGCGGCGCAAGCTCGACGCCGTCGGCGCCGGCGCGCTGCTGCGGACCGTGCGCGGGCACGGCTACCTGGCCTCCGACGCGCAGATCGACGAGGTCATCACCCCGTGATGACCTGGTGGCGCGGGCGGTCCCTGCAGGCCCGGATCACCGTGCTGGCCGCGACGATCACCCTGGGCTGCCTGCTCGGGCTCGCCGCGCTGGCCGCGGCGCGACTTTCGCCGTTGCTCATCGAGTCGGTCGACCGCGAGCTGACCGGCGCGCTCGCCCCGGCCAGCGCCGAGGTGAGCGCCGGGCGCGCGCTGCCGACCACCGCCCCGGTGACGGTCCGGGTGCTCGACATCTCGGGCACGCCGGTCGACGGTGGCGCGCCGAGCGGGCTCAGCGGCGCCGACGTCGGGCTGCTCAAGGCCGGCCAGCCGGTGCAGCAGGACGGCGCCCGCTACCTCGGCGCCGTCGTCAGCACGCCGGACGGGACACAACGGCTGGTCGTCGCGGGCGCGGGCCTGGTCGGGTTCTCCGCCGCGGTGCACTACGGCGGGGTGTGGCTGGTGGTCGTCGCGTCGGTCGGCGCGCTGGTCGCGGGCCTGGCGACGTGGCTGGTGGTGCGCCTGGCGCTGCGTCCGGTGGCGCGGATGCGCGGCACGGTGCGGGCGCTGCCGCCGGGCGCGCGGCTGCCGTTGCCGGACTCGCACGACGAGCTGCGCGCGCTGGCGGAGGAGTTCAACGCGCTGCTGGAGCGCCAGGAGCAGGCGAGCGAACGGCTGCGGCGTTTCACCGGCGACGCGGCCCACGAGCTGCGGTCGCCGGTCGCGTCGATCCGGGTCCAGGCCGAGGTCGCCGTCACCAACCCCGATCCGGAGCTGTCGCAGGAGACGCTGGGCGACATCTTGACGGAGGCCGAACGGCTCTCGTCGTTGCTTGACGGGCTCTTGTCCCTGGCCCGCTCGGACGCGGGGGAGGTGCCGCCCGCGGAGCCGGTCGAGCTGGTCAGCGAGGTCCGCGCGGCGGTCGGCCGGCTCCCGGCGGGCGCGCCGGAGACGCGGGTGAGCAACGCGGTCGCGCAGGCCTGGGCGTGGGCGGCGCACGGCGAGATCGAGCTGGTGCTGGACAACCTGCTGCGCAACGCGCGCCGCTACGCGCGCGGGGAGATCGTGGTGTCGGTGCTGGCGTCACGCTCGTCGGTGCGGGTCGTGGTCGACGACGACGGCCCGGGCATCGCGCCGGAGCACCGCGAGAAGGTCTTCGACCGGTTTTACCGGGTGTCGGACGACCGGGCCCGCATCACCGGGGGTACGGGGCTGGGGCTGGCGATGGTCGCGGAGACGGTTCGCCGTCGTGGTGGGCGGGTGCAGGTCGGGGAGTCGCCGGACGGGGGCGCACGGTTCCAGGTCACCTGGCGTTCGGCGCCGGTCTCCTGAGGGGTGATTCGGGGGTCGGCCCCCGTGTCTGGAGGGTCGACACGCGTGATTCGGGGGTCGGCCCCCGTGTCTGGAGGGTCGACACGCGTGATTCGGGGGTCGACGCGCGTGTTTGGAGGGTCGACACGTGATGGGGGAGCCGGCTCGTGTGATTGCGGGGTCGACACGGCGCGGGCCGCGTTCGGGCTTCCGGGTAGATTCCGGGGCTGTGAACGGTGTGATCGTGGGTGCCGCCCTGGTGCGTGACGGGAAGTTGCTGGCCCAGCAGCGGGCCTGGCCGCCCGGGCACGCGGGGCAGTGGGAGCTGCCCGGCGGGCGCGTCGAAGACGGTGAGTCCGACGCCTTCGCCCTGGCTCGCGAGTGCAGCGAGGAGCTGGACGTCGTGATCGAGGTCGGGGAGCGGGTCGGGCAGGAGATCCCGCTGCCCGGGGACAAGGTCCTGCGGATCTACGCGGCTTCGCTGGTCTCGCCGGGGGACGAGCCGCGTGCAGTCGAACACCTGGCCGTGCAGTGGCTGGGCCCGGACGACCTCGACGACGTCGACTGGCTGCCCGCCGACCGCATCCTCCTGCCGGCCTTCCGCCGGCTGCTGACCTAAAGCCGTGAAGGACTCCTTACCGGCCTTAAGAGCCGGGAAGGAGTCCTTCACGGACCTCTTCAACTCGCGCCGATCATCCGCAACGCCGCCGACAGCCGGTGCGAGCCGCGCTCGGCGGCCCGGGCCGCGCCCGCCTTGCGGACGCGGTCCAGCTCCGCGACGTCGCCGAGCAGCGTCGACGCGCGTTCGCGGATCGGCCGCAGCTGCTCGATCACCGCGTCGGCGACGGCGTCCTTGACCTGGCCGTACGACGAGAACTCCGCGGCCAGGTCCGCCGGTGAACCGCCCTGGCAGGCCGCCAGGATCTCCAGCAGGTTCGCCATGCCCGGCCGGGTGTCCGGTGCGTGCACCGGCACCGAGCCGCCGTCGGTGACCGCGCGGCGGATCTTGCGGCGGATCTGGTCGGGCTCGTCCAGCACGAACACCACGCCGGCGACGTCATGGGTCGACTTCGACATCTTGCGCGTCGGGTCGGTGAGGTCCTTCACCCGCGCCCCGGCGGGCGGGAGCACGGCCTCGGGCACGGTGAACACGTCGCCGTAGGTGCCGTTGAACCGCTTGGCCAGCGTCCGGGCCAGCTCGACGTGCTGGCGCTGGTCCTCGCCGACCGGCACCTCGTTCGCGCCCTGCAGCAGGATGTCGGCGGCCATCAGCACCGGGTAGGTCAGCAGCGACAGCCGCACCCCGGCCTGGCCCTTGGACTTCTCCTTGAACTGGATCATCCGGGCCGCCTCGCCGTAGTTGCAGGTGCACTCCAGGACCCAGGTCAGCGCGCCCAGGTCGCGGGCGAGGTCGGACTGGACGAACACCCGCTCCGGGTCGATGCCGGCGGCGATGAGGACGGCGAGCTGCTCACCCGCCAGGGAGCGGAGTTTGGCGGGGTTGTGCGACGTCGTCATGCCGTGCAGGTCGGCGACGAAGTAGAGGTCGTCGGCGCCGCCCTCGGCGGCCCAGCGGCGGACGGCCCCGAGGTGGTTGCCGAGGTGGACGTGACCGGACGGGGTGATCCCGGACAGCTTGCTCATCGTGGGTCCTTTCGACGGGGACCACCCCGGCGAAGGCACGAAAAAGGCCGCCCGTCCGGGGCGGCCGCTGCTGGTTTTCAGCGCAGGGTCAGAGGGCCGCCGATGGCGGCCACCACTGGGACGTCTGCGCGTGCATGGGGTGACTGTATCCGAGCGGGTCTACCGTTGTAACCATGTTCGTCGTCGTGCTGACCTACACCGCCCCGATCGAAGAAGTCGACCTGGCGCTGCCGGATCACGTGGCGTGGCTGGAGGCGCAGTACGACCGCGGGCTCTTCCTCGCGTCCGGGGCGCGGAAGCCGCGCGTCGGCGGCGTGATCATCACGCGCCCGATGTCCCAGGGGAAGCTGGACGCGATCCTGGCGAGCGACCCGTTCGCGGTGCGGAAGCTCGCGAAGTACGAGGTCATCCCGTTCTCGCCGACCAAGACCGCGCCGGAGCTGCGGGACCTCAACGAGGCGATCAACCGCTAGGCCGCCAGGTCGAGCTTCGCCTTCTTGAGCGCGAGCACCGGGCACTTCTTGCACCGCGGCTTGGACCGGCAGCACTTCTTCTTGACCTTGCCGGCTTTCATCAGCTTGCGCACGACCTTGCGGGGGTCGTCCGGCGGCTTCTTGCCCACGCCTGCGCTCCTCGGATCGACGTCGCTGTCCGGCCCTCCAGATTAGGAGAGCCTAACCGATCTTGGGGCGTGGGGCTCCTCACAATGGGGGTGCAGGTATCCTTGGTGAGGTCCGCGTGTGACCAGAGCCGGTCACAGGATGCCTGACGGGCTTACGCGGCCACCCACACCTTTGAAGTTCAGGAGTACTCGCGTGCCCGCAGTAAGCGCTACCGTCGAAACCGGCCGGCCGACCGGTAAGACCCGGCCCGACCTGCGCAACGTCGCGATCGTCGCCCACGTCGACCACGGCAAGACCACTCTGGTCGACGCCATGCTCCGGCAGTCGGGCGCCTTCGCCGAGCGCGCCGAGCTCGTCGACCGGGTCATGGACTCGGGCGAGCTCGAGCGCGAAAAGGGCATCACCATCCTGGCGAAGAACACGTCGATCCACCGCGAGACGCCCGAGGGCTCGGTGACGATCAACGTCATCGACACCCCCGGCCACGCCGACTTCGGCGGTGAGGTCGAGCGCGGCCTGGCGATGGTCGACGGCGTCGTCCTGCTGGTCGACGCCAGCGAGGGCCCGCTCCCGCAGACCCGCTTCGTGCTCCGCAAGACCCTCGAGGCCAAGCTGCCGGTGATCCTGCTGGTCAACAAGGTCGACCGGCCGGACGCGCGGATCGCCGAGGTCGTCGAAGAGACCCACGACCTGCTGCTGGACCTGGCCGGTGACATCGAGGACGCCGACCTCGACGCCATCCTCGACCTCCCGGTCGTCTACGCCTCCGCGCGCGCCGGCAAGGCGAGCCTGGCGCAGCCCGAGGACGGCGGCCTGCCCGACAGCGAGAACCTCGACCCGCTGTTCGAGACGCTGATGCGCCACGTCCCGCCGCCCGCGGCGGACCTGGACGCGCCGCTGCAGGCCCTGGTCACGAACCTCGACGCGTCGAACTTCCTCGGCCGCATCGCGCTCATCCGCATCCACGCCGGCCGGCTCCGCAAGGGCCAGACCGTGGCCTGGATGCGCGAAGACGGCACCGTGCAGAACGTCCGGATCTCCGAGCTGCTCGTCACCGAGGCGCTCACCCGCGTCCCGGCGACCGAGGCCAGCGCGGGCGAGCTGGTCGCCATCGCCGGCATCCCGGAGATCACCATCGGCGACACCCTCGCCGACTCCGAGACGCCGGTGGCGCTGCCCCGGATCACCGTCGACGAGCCCGCCATCTCGATGACCATCGGCGTCAACACCTCGCCGCTGGCCGGGCGCAACGGCGGCGACAAGGTCACCGCGCGGCTGGTCAAGGCCCGCCTCGACGTCGAGCTGATCGGCAACGTCTCGATCCGCGTGCTGCCGACCGAGCGCCCCGACACCTGGGAGGTCCAGGGCCGTGGCGAGCTGGCGCTGGCCATCCTGGTCGAGCAGATGCGGCGTGAAGGCTTCGAGCTGACCGTCGGCAAGCCGCAGGTGGTCCTGCGCACGATCGACGGCAAGCTGCACGAGCCGTTCGAGCGCCTCTACATCGACTCACCGGAAGAGCACCTCGGCTCGATCACGCAGCTCCTGGCGTCCCGCAAGGGCCGCATGGAGGACATGAGCGGCAACGGCACCGGCCGGATCAAGCTGGTCTACGTGCTCCCGTCGCGCGGCCTGATCAGCTTCCGCACCGACTTCCTCACCGAGACCCGCGGCACCGGCATCGCGAACCACGTGTTCGAGGGCTACTTCCCGTGGGCGGGCGAGATCCGCACCCGCCACAGCGGCTCCCTGGTCGCCGACCGGACCGGCCCGGTCACCGCGTACGCGATGATCCAGCTGGCCGACCGCGGCACGTTCTTCGTCGAGCCGGGCGCCGACGTCTACGAGGGCATGGTCGTGGGCGAGAACCCGCGCTTCGAGGACCTCGACATCAACATCACCAAGGAGAAGAAGCTGACGAACATGCGTCAGTCCTCCGCCGACGTGATGGAGACGCTGGCCCGGCCGCGCAAGATGGGCCTGGAAGAGGCCCTGGAGTTCTGCTCGGTCGACGAGTGCGTCGAGGTGGCCCCGGAGGTCGTCCGCGTCCGCAAGGTCACGCTGGACTTCAACACCCGGGCCAAGGAGCGCTCGCGCGCCAAGAGCCGCGACAACGTCTGATCCGATACGCGAAAAGGGCCTTCCGGCGAGTTGCCGGGAGGCCCTTTTCGCGTGCGCCGGTGACCCTGTGTCCGAAACACCCCGGCCCAGCGTCACCGAATTCGAGTATCTTCTCCTTATATCTTTATAGGCGTCCCGCCTGGTGTTCACCTCCGCCCGGCGCCGTCTCGTGTCCGGGCCGTGTTCGTTCCGCCGTTCCGGAACGGTCCGGGAACCCGGACGGTGGTCCGCGCGTCCTTCTCCATAGCGCCACGATGGGGCGCCGGACCCGGCCGATCCGGGTATGGGAATCTCGGTTCCGGCGGCGGTGGTGGTCATGGGAACATGGCTGACCCGATCGGGGAGAATCCGGAAGGACTGGGCGTGCGGGTGAATCGCAAGGCGGGGCCGGTACTGGCACTCGCGGCCGTGGTGCTCGCCGCTTGCTCGAACACCCCGCCACCGCCGGTCGTGTCGTCGTCGGTGGCGCCGGTCTCGACCACCGGCAAGACCCCGTCGCAGATCGTCGTCGGCGTCGACGACGTGCTCGGCGGGTACAACCCGCACAACCTCGCGGACTCCTCGCAGGTGACCTCGGCGCTCTCGCAGCTGCTGCTGCCCTCGGTGTTCCGCCAGAAGGACGACGGCGCCACCCTGCTCGACAAGAACCTCATGAAGTCCGCCGCGGTGCTCTCGCAGCAGCCGTTCGTCGTCGCCTACGACATCCGGCCGGACGCGTCCTGGTCCGACGGCGCGCCCATCGCCGCCGAGGACTTCGACTACCTGCGCACCCAGATGCGCGACCAGCCCGGCGTGATCGGCCCGGCCGGCTACCGGCAGATCACCGACCTGCAGTCCCGCGAGGGTGGCAAGCGCGTCGAGGTCACCTTCGCCAAGCCGTACCCCGGCTGGCAGACGCTGTTCTCGGACCTGCTGCCCGCCCACCTGCTCAAGGACGCCCCCGACGGCTGGCGCGGGGCCCTGGCCACGAACTTCCCGGCCATCGCCGGCCCGTTCTCGATCAAGAGCCTCGACACCGCCCGCGGCGAGGTGATCCTCGAGCGCAACGAGCGCTACTGGGAGAAGCCGGCGGCGATCGACCGGATCGTGCTGCGCCGGTCGGACCAGAACACCCTGCTGGCCGCGCTGCGCAGCGGCAACGACCAGTTCGCGCTGGCCCGGACCACCGGCGACGAGCTCAAACTGCTCGGCGAGCTCGGCTCGGCCGTCCAGCTGCACACCGTGGCCCGGCCGCTCGTCGCCGACGTGCTGCTGCGGCCGGTCAGCGCCACGCTGCAGGACGCGCAGGTGCGGGCCGGGGTCGCCGCCCTGCTGGACCGCACGAAGCTGATCACGGAGGGCGTCAACGGCGGCCCGTCGGCGGCGCTGCACGCAGACGCCCAGGTGAAGGCGCCGTCGGTGGCCGGGTACACCGCGACGATCCCGCCCGGCCCGCCGACCGCGCCCGACGTCGCGAAGGCCGAGGAGTCGCTGAAGGCGGCCGGCTACACCAAGACCGCGGGCACCTGGCGCAAGAACGGCAAGGCGCTTTCGCTGGTCATCGCCTCGCCCGGCACCCAGGAGCCGTACGCGTCGATCGCCAAGGAGCTCACCAGCGAGCTGGCCGCGCAGGGCATCGAGGTCAACGCGATCACGCCGCAGCCGCGGGACCTGTTCAGCGGCCTGCTCGCGATGCCGGTCGTCGGCGGGGTCCAGCAGCCGGCCGGTGACTCGGCGGGCAACGTCGGTGTCGACATCGCGGTCGTGCCGCAGGCGGTCGGCGGCGACACGGCCTCGGTGCTCGCGTCGACCTTCGGCTGCCGGCCCGAGCAGACGGCGACGGGGGCGGACACCACGAAACCGGTCGTTCCGGGCAATTCGGCGGGCTTCTGCGACGCGGCGCTGCAGCCGTCGATCGACGCCGCGCTGTCGGGCGCCACGCCGATCGCCGAGGCCCTGACCACCCTTGAGCCTGAACTTTGGCGTCAGAACGTGGTGATTCCGCTGTTCCAGATGGCTGACACACTGGCGATCGGATCGGGCATCTCGGGCGTCACACCGGGTCCCCCCATGGTGGGCCCGTTCGGGTCGGCCGTGAACTGGACTCGCGGCCCGAAGTAATCAGTCGGCTACGCATTCAGTACTACCGAGTGATCTTTACCGACGCCTTCGGGTGGGGGGCATTGATTCCATGAGGTAACCGTCGTATTTCTGGATGTCCACTGGAAGTCACCCTTTGGTCACGATCGACCCTGAACTGGTGACTGTCGGTGCTTTTCCTTTCTAGCGTGCACCCGCAGTGCGCCAGTTGAGTGTCGCTTGGCGTGTCGTAGGCTCCGGCCCAAACCGGAGCGGTGTGGGTCCTTGTCACAATTCAAGGGCTCAGTGCTAGGAGGGCACACTTCATGAGGAGAACCAAAGCAGTCTCCGCCTTGTCGCTCGTCGCAGGCGCCACGCTGCTGCTGAGCGCCTGCAGCGGTGGTGATTCGGGTTCGGGTAGCACCGACACGAACGGGTCGTCGACCGACGTCAAGGCGATGGCTGTCGGCAAGGCCGAGACCGGTGACTCGTTCAAGCTCGCGGACGTCAAGGGCTGGGACGGCACGGTCACGGTCGGGATCGACGACGGCTATTCGGGGTACAACAACAACACCCCGGACACCAACAGCTCGTACAACACGTACATCTTGACCGCCGTCATCGAAGACTCCTTCGTCCTCGACGGCAACAACAAGGTGCTGCTCAACAAGGACATCCTCGACTCGGCCGACGTGACGACCAAGGACCCCCAGGTCGTCACGTACAAGATCAAGCCGAACCTCAAGTGGTCCGACGGCGAGGCCTACAACTGCAAGGACTTCTACCTGGCGTGGCTCGCGCAGAGCGGCCAGGCGAAGGGCGCGGACGGCAAGAACCCGTTCAACGCCGCCTCGACCACCGGTTACGACAAGATCAAGACCGCCACCTGCAAGGACGACCTGACCTTCGAGACGGACTACAGCGAGCCGTACCTCGACTACAAGGGCCTGTTCAGCGGGGTCGCGGTGCTGCCGGCGCACATCCTCGAGAAGGGGACCGGCATCCCGGACATCACCAAGCTGGCGCCGACCGGTGACCCGGCCCTGGTCGCCAAGGCCGGCGACTTCTGGACGAACAAGTGGAAGGGCTTCGACAAGGCGCTCATGCCGGCCTCCGGCCCGTACATGATCGACGCGTTCGACGCCAACCAGAAGGCCGTCACCCTCGTCAAGAACCCGAACTGGGCCGGCGGCAAGGGCGGACCGAGCAAGATCATCGTCCGCGCCATGGAAGACACCAAGGCCATGGCGACCGCGCTGCAGAACGGTGAGATCGACGTCGCGGCGTCGACCCAGCCGGACGCCACCGCGGCCCAGACGCTGAAGGGCCTCTCGGCCCAGGGTGTCACCTACGGTTCGGCTCCCCAGCTGACCTACGAGCACCTCGACCTGCAGTTCAACCGCATGTTCAAGGACGACGCGCTCCGCAAGGCGTTCTTCGAGTCGGTCGACCGCAAGGCGATCACGGACAAGCTGCTCAAGGAAGTCCAGGCCGACGCGGCCCCGCTGAACTCGATCGTGTTCTTCCAGGGTGAAGAGGGCTACACCGACCTGTACGGCAGCAAGGCCGGCCTGGGCGCCGAGGCGGCGGCGAAGACGCTGACCGACGCGGGCTGGGTCAAGGGCGGCGACGGCATCTTCGCCAAGGGCGGCGTGCGCGCTTCGTTCAAGATCACGCATAACCAGAACGCGCGCCGCAGCCAGACCGTCGAGATCATCATCTCGCAGGCCAAGGCGGCCGGTATCGAGGTCAAGGACGAGACCGACGCCAACTTCCTCAAGGGTGGCCGCGTCTCGACCGGTGACTACGACATCGCCCTCTTCGGCTGGTCGTCGGCTCCGTTCAAGTCGCAGTCGCGGTCGATCTACGTCTGCCCGACCAACGGTGGCGACCAGAACTACCAGAACCTCTGCGACCCGAAGATCGACGACGCGTTCAAGTCCGCGGTGAGTGCCACGGACGAGACCGTCAAGACGCAGAGCTACCAGGCCGCGGACAAGGCGATCGCGGACAAGTACGCGACCATGCCGCTGTTCCAGACGCCGTCCATGTGGGCGTTCAAGGGCATCGACCGCGTGTACATGCAGTCGTACAACGGTGTCCTGTGGAACGCCGGCGAGTGGGAGAAGAAGTAACGGGGCTCGCCCTGACGCTTCTTTCCCCTCGCTCCAGATGACCTGGGAGGTACCGGGGCCCGGCCACGAGCCGGGCCCCGGTACCCACCGGAAGTAGCTGTTGACCGTAGGGTTACCACCACTACGGTAGACAACCGGGTAGCGGTCCAGCGCACTTCTGACGACCAGGCCCGGATGAGGAGCAGTTCGTTGAACCTGGTGATCTACATCCTTCGCCGTCTGGCGATATCGATTCCCGTCCTGCTGGTCGGGACCTTCTTGTCGTTCGTGATGGTCGCCGCCACCGGTGACCCGCTGGGCGAGATCCGCAACAACCCGCTGATGAGCAAGGACGCGATCGACGCGCTCTCCCACAAGCTGGGGCTGGACCAGGGCGTCATCCCGCGCTACTTCACCTGGCTCGGGCACTTCCTGACCGGCGACTGGGGCACCTCGATCGCGCAGGGCAACGCCCTCGCGCCGGTCGCGCCCAAGGTCACGGCCGCGTTCGCCGTCACGCTCAAGCTGGTCGTCGGAGCCGAGATCCTCGCGCTGATCATCGGCATCATCGTCGGTGTGCTGGCCGCGGTGAAGCAGTACTCGATCATCGACTACATCGCGACCACCCTGGCCTTCCTGCTCTTCTCGATGCCGATCTTCTGCGTCGCGATCGTGCTGAAGCGCTACGCGATCGAGATCAACGGCTGGGTGCGGGACCTGGGCCTGTCCGACGTCCTCGGCAATCCATGGCTGCGCACGATCAGCCCGGAGCAGCTGAAGACCGACGGCGTCGGGGACTTCATCACCAGCACGGTCGGCGCGTACCTGCTGCCGACGCTCTCGATCATGGCGATCAGCTTCGCCGCGTACAGCCGTTTCCAGCGGGCCTCGATGCTCGAGGTCATGAGCTCGGACTACGTGCGCACCGCGCGCGCCAAGGGCCTGGCCAACGGCCGGGTCATCTTCCGGCACGCGTTCCGCAACGCCCTGATCCCCGTGACCACGCTGTTCTCGGTGAACTTCGGCTCGGTGCTCGCCGGGGCGATCATCACCGAGACGGTGTTCAACTGGCACGGCATGGGCACGCTGCTGGTGGAAGCCGTCACGAAGAACGACACGCAGGTGCTGATGGGCTGGCTCGTGGTCATCGCCTCCAGCGTGGTCGTCGCCAACCTGATCGCCGACCTGATGTACGGCATCCTGGACCCGAGGATTCGCGTTGGCTGACTTGAACTCACTTCTCGCGAGCGAAACCGCGACGGCCGACGGCACGCTGCCGCCGGAGGCCCTGCCCGAGCCGCGGAGCCAGGGCAAGCTGGTCCTGCGCAAGTTCCTGCACCACAAGCTGGCGATGGCCTCGACCGCGGTGCTGGTGCTGATCATCCTGCTCAGCATCCTGATGCCGATCTTCTGGCCGCACAGCTACGAGGACAGCTCCTTCCCGTCCTTCGCGAAGCCGAACGGGGACTTCCCGCTGGGCACCACGCAGGTCGGCAAGGACATGGTGTCGCAGATCCTGCGCGGCACCCAGTTCTCGCTGCTGATCGCGCTCACGGTGTCGATCCTGTCGACCTTCGTCGGCGTCGTCCTCGGTGCACTGGCGGGCTACCTGCGCAGCTTCACCGACTCGGCGATCTCGCGCGTCACGGACCTGTTCCTGATCATCCCGCAGATCGCCGCGGCGGCCATCCTCGCCAAGGTGTTCGGCGGCGGTGCCTGGTACATCGTGGCGCTGGTGCTGGCGGCCTTCGGCTGGATGCAGATCGCCCGAATCACCCGGGCCGAGGCGATGTCCCTGGCCCAGCGCGAGTTCGTGGACGCGGCTCGCGCTTCGGGCGCCGGCACGTTCCGGATCATCTTCAAGCACCTGGTGCCGAACATGGTCGGCAGCATCACGGTCAACGCGACCCTCGCGGTCGCGCAGGCCGTGCTGGCGGAAGCCGCGCTGTCGTTCATCGGCCTCGGCGTCCAGCTGCCGGACACCTCGCTCGGCCGCGTCATCCTGGAGAACTACGCCCAGCTGCAGACGCGGCCGGCGCTGTTCTTCGGGCCGTTCATCGTGCTCGTGCTGATCTCACTGACGATCAACTTCATCGGTGACGGTCTCCGCGACGCCTTCGACCCGCGACAGCGGAGAATGAAGGCCTGAACGCACACCGCGGGGGTGACCGGATTCCGGTCACCCCCGCGGTCGTTTCGGCGCAGTCCAGGCGCACAGCGCGCGCGATCGCCGGCCGCGCTCCAGCCGGCTGGCGCGGAAGGTGCCGGCCGCGTTCCGGACGCCGATCGCCACGACGCCGGGGTTTCAGTTCCGGCACTGTCCATCATGGCCGTCACCTTCGCCGCCTGCAGCCGCTTCCAGCGCGCGTCGATGCCCCGGAGGTGCCGGATGCCGACTACGTGCGCACAGCGCGCGCCAGGGGTGTCACGAACACCTTCAGAGCCACGGTGCCAGGCGCCGGCTTGCCCAGGAACACCGAAGGCCGCCACCCGAGCCGGGTGGCGGCCTTCAGCTTGTCTCAGCGAGCCTCAGTCGGCGACCGGCGCCAGCCGGCCCGCTTCCCAGGCCGCGCGGCGCTCGGCCTGCAGCACCGGGTCGGCGACCGGGGCCGCCGACAGCAGGCGCCGGGTGTACTCCTGCTGCGGCGAGTGCAGCACCTGGTCACGGGTGCCGACCTCGACGAGCTTGCCGTACTGCATCACCGCGACGCGGTCGGCCAGCAGGTCGACCACCGCCAGGTCGTGGCTGATGAACAGGCACGCGAACTGCAGCGACTGCTGCAGGTCGAGGAACAGGTCCAGCACGCGGGCCTGCACCGACACGTCGAGCGCCGACGTCGGCTCGTCGGCGATCAGCAGCGCCGGGTCGAGCGACAGCGCCCGGGCGATCGCGACGCGCTGGCGCTGGCCGCCGGAGAGCTCGTGCGGGTAGCGGTTCATGTAGTGCCCGCCCAGCTCGACCTTGTCGAGCAGCGAGCGCACGCGGGCCGAGAGCTCCTTGCCGGCCAGCACCTTGTGCAGCACCATCGGCTCGGCGATCGACTCGCCGATCGTCATCTTCGGGTCCAGTGTGGACGCCGGGTCCTGGAACACGATCGAGAAGAACCGGCGCAGCGGGCGGATGTCCTTCGCGGACATCGTCGTGATGTCACGGCCCGCGATCGCGATGGTGCCCTGGGTGGCCCGGAGCAGGCCGACGGCGCAGCGGCCGACGGTCGACTTGCCGGAGCCGGACTCGCCGACCAGGCCGACGATCTCGCCCTTGGCGATGGTCAGCGAGACGTCGTCCACCGCGCGGTTCTTGCCCTGACCGCGGCGGCCCGGGTACTCGAGGACCAGGTTCTTGATCTCCAGGGCCGGCGCGGCCTCTTCGATCACGGCCTCCAGCTCGGCGTCGGCCAGCCGGATGTCGTCGGCGATCTTGGCCGCCTCGGTGCTGTCGGCGTCGATCCCGGTGTCGAGCAGGCGACGTCCCTCGGGGCGCTGGCCCAGGACCGGCACCGCGGCGAGCAGCCGGCGGGTGTAGTCCTCCTTGGGCGAGGCGAACAGGTCGCGCACCGGCGCCTCTTCGACGATCTCGCCCTGGTACATCACGATGACGCGGTCGGCCATGTCGGCGACGACGCCCATGTCGTGCGTGATCAGCACGATCGCGGTGTCGAGGGTGTCGCGCAGCTTGCGCAGCAGGCCGAGGATCTCCGCCTGCACGGTGACGTCGAGCGCGGTGGTCGGCTCGTCGGCGATGATGACCTGCGGGTCGCAGGCGATCGCCATGGCGATGACGACGCGCTGGCGCAGACCGCCCGAGAGCTGGTGCGGGTACTGCTTGAACCGCTGCTCCGGGTTCGGGATGCCGACCATGTCGATCAGCTCGACCGCGCGCTTGTCGGCGGCGGACTTCGAGATGTCCTGGTGCGACCGCAGGGCCTCGCGCAGCTGCCAGCCGATCGTGTAGACCGGGTTCAGGGCCGTCATCGGCTCCTGGAAGATCATCGCGACCTGGTTGCCGCGGATCTTCTGCATGTCCTTCTCTTTGAGGTCCGCCAGGTTGCGCTCGCCCAGGCGGAGCTCGCCGCCGATGCGGCTGGTCTTGGGCAGCAGGCCCAGCACCGACATCGACGTGACGGACTTGCCGGACCCGGACTCACCGACGACGGCGACGATCTCGCCGGGCTTGACGTCGAACCCGATGCCCTTGACCGCGTCGACGACGCCGTCCTCGGTCGGGAACGAGACGCTCAGGTCGGAGATGGACAGAACGGATCCCGACACGTCGGCGACGTTCGCCGAAGTTGCTTCAGTGCTCACCAAGATGCCCTTCGTGGGGGTACAGACCATCGCGACGCGGCGGTCGCGACTCGCGCGAGGATAACCGAGGGTGTCCCCGACTTGGGTCGGAGCACGGGAATTACGCTCAACCCGTGATCTCTCCGGTACCGCGAAGACTGCTGCTCGTCCACGCCCATCCCGACGACGAGAGCATCACCACCGGCGCCACGATCGCACGATACGCCGCCGAGGGCGCCGAGGTGACCGTGGTGACCTGCACGCTGGGTGAGGAAGGCGAGATCGTCCGCGAGCTGCCGGAGCTGGCCGGGCTGGGGGCCTGGGCCGCCGACCAGCTGGGCGGCTACCGCGTCGCCGAGCTGAAGGCCGCGTGCGCCGCGCTGGGGGTGTCGCGACATCGTTACCTGGGCGGGATCGGCCGGTGGCGCGATTCGGGCATGGCGGGCACACCGGCGGCGTCCCACCCGCGGGCGTTCACGAGCGGCACCATCGAGGAGCAGGCCGCGCAGCTGGCGGCGGTCCTCGACGAGGTCCGGCCGCAGGTCGTCGTCACCTACGACGCGTTCGGCGGCTACGGCCACCCCGACCACATCCGCGCGCACGAGATCACCATGGCCGCGGCGCCGCGGGCGTCGTCGGTCGCCCGGGTGTTCCACACGGTCGCGTCGCGTGACGACGTCCGCGACGGCCTCGCCGAGCTGCGGGCCGCCGGGACGTCCCGCTTCCCGGTGCCGCCGGACGCCGAGCTGCCGGTGACGCCGGACGAGGAGATCACGACGGTCCTCGACGTCGCCGCGCACCTGCCGGCGAAGCTGGCGGCCCTGCGCGCGCACGCGACGCAGCTGACCGTCGTCGAGGGCGCCGTCCCGCACTTCGCGCTGACCAACGAGCTGGCGCAGCCGATCCCGGCGCGCGACTGCTTCGTGCTGGCCCACGGCCCGGCCGAGGGCGCGGCCGGCGACCTGTTCGGTGGACTGTGACCACGCCCGACCGGCTGACCGGGACCCAGATCGCGTTCCTCGTGCTGCTCGCCTTCGACGCCGTGCTGCTGGGCGTGCTGGAGCTGTTCTTCCTGCCGCTGCGGATCGGCGTCGTGCCACTCCCGGTGACGGTGCTGGTCGGCGCGGTGACGACACCGTGGCTGGTATCGACCACCGCGAAGCTGGTGCGGCCGTCTCTTTCGTGGGTACCCCTCGTCGTGTGGGTGCTCGTCGTGTTCGGGTTCGGCATGCTGGGTCCGGGTGGTGACCTGGTGCTGATCCAGGACTGGCGAGCGCTGCTGCTGCTCGGTGCGAGCGCGCTGCCCGGCGCGATGGTGCTCGGCGGTGGGCTGGGCCGTGCGGCGGGAAGGAAACCGGGACGTGGCTGAGGCGATTTCCGACAAGCAGGTCGTGGCGGTGCTGCGGCCGTTCGTCCGGGCGTGCGGCCCGATGCTGGACGCGCTGCGCGAGTCCGACCCGTTCGGGCTGCAGGCGCGCGACCGGCGCGAGCACGACGACCTCGCCGAGGTCGAGTCCGGCCTCAAGGCGAAGCTGATCCACGGGCTGACGTCGGTGAAGGTCCCCGGCACGGCCGCGTGGGGCCGGATGACCGGCTACGACCGGTCGAGCTGGTGGATGAACCGGGTCGGCCGGTTCACGGCGCTGCTGACGTCGATCCCCGGCCTCGGCGGCGCACTGGCCGACCGGCTGCCGGTGCAGGACACCCTCGGCGCGGCGTCGCAGGGGCTGCTGCTGTGCGCGATCGCGGGCGAGTACGGCGTCACCGACGTCGGCACCCGCGTGCGGCTGATCGCGTCGGTGCTGTTCGAGCGCGACATCGATCCGGATCTCGCGGCGGGCAAGCACGCGGAGCACGACGAAGCCGCGGAGGCGGAAGAAGCCGCGAGGCTGACCGAAGAGCTGACGGCGTCGGAGAAGAAGCACGGCAAGGCGACGGTCAAGGCCGCCGCGGGCACGCTGTGGCGCCTGGGCCGCGGCCTGATCGGCATCACGGGCGAGCTGGAGAAGCGGCCGCGGGGCAACCTCGTGCACCGCGCCTTGGGCATGCTCCCGGTCGTCGGCGCGGCCGGCGACTACTTCGGCGAGCGCTCCGGGCTGAAGGAGGTCTGGAAGCGGGCGCACACCTGGCTGACCGAACAGGCGCCCGCCCGCTGACCCGGCGCGTCAGTTCCAGAAGCGGAAGACACTGGCGCCCGCGCGGGCACCCTCTTCGAAGCCGCCCAGGCCGTTGTAGATCCAGAACGCGCTGTCCCACAGGGCCGTGCTCGCCGGGGTGAAGAACCAGAGGATCGCGAACAGGATGATCGGCGCCCACGGGCGGACCTGCGCGCCGAACGCGCGGGCCTGCGGCGGCAGGTACGGCTCGATCGCGCCCCAGCCGTCGAGGCCGGGGATCGGGAGGATGTTCAGGATGAACGTCAGGATCTGCAGCAGCGCCAGGTAGGACATCGCGACGACCAGGCCGCCCGCCATCGGCACCAGCGCCACCACGAGCGCCAGCGCCGCGCCGACCGCGAGGTTGCTCAGCGGCCCGGCCAGCGAGACCCACGACGACGTCCCGCGCGAGCGCAGCGCGCCCCGGTTGATCCAGACCGCGCCGCCGGGCAGCGGGATGCCGCCGATGATCAGGAAGATCAACGGCAGGACGATCGACAGGACGGGATCGGTGTACTTCCGGACGTCCAGCGTCAGGTAACCCTTGTGGGCGACGCTGGCGTCACCGCCCCGGTAGGCGACCATCGCGTGGCCGAACTCGTGCAGCGACAGCGACGCCACCCAGCCGGCGGCGACGAAGATCACGACGCCGGCGATGAGGAGTGGATCGCGATCGCCGACCAGGACGGTGGTGACGTCGCCGAAGGCGGCCATCACGCCACCGGCGACGGTGAGGGCGAGGATGCCGAGGAAGACCGGGCTGGGGCGCGTCGCTGACTTCTGCACGCTTCCAGTCTTCCGTATGCCCGGTGTGAAGTTACCGGCGTGTCCCCTTGCGCGATCGGGCCGAAGGGTCCCCCGAACTCGCTACTCCGCTTGACCTGACCGCACTACACGGGTGTAATCACAGTGATGTCATTCGTCGTCGAGGGGACGACGGGTGTCGTTTCACCACCGCCAGCCTGGGGAGTGCTAGGGAGCGAGGAGGCGGACGTGCGGTTGGAAGCCGATGGTAAGGAATGGGGGCACGTCATGAGTTGGGGCGAGATCCCGGAGCAGGCTCTGGGAGATCTCACCGAGCTCATCGATGCCACCGAGGAAGAGCAGGACTGGCAAGAACGCGCTCTGTGCGCGCAGACGGACCCGGAGGCGTTCTTCCCGGAGAAGGGCGGCTCCACCCGTGAAGCCAAGCGGATCTGCCTGGGTTGCGAGGTCAAGGACGAGTGCCTTGAGTACGCGCTGGCCAAGGACGAGCGCTTCGGCATCTGGGGCGGTCTGTCCGAGCGGGAGCGCCGGAAGCTGAAGAAACGCGCTGTTTGAAGCGTGTCCGAGGGGTGAGTTGCGTCCGCGGAAAGCGCGAACCGTGCTCGCGCTTCAAGTGCCTTCTGGGGGTGCAACCCCCAGACCCCGCCCGGGGGCACGCCCCCGGACCCCCGCTGTAGCCGGCTCGCGTGGATCAGCCGGCTCGGCGTCGGGTCACGGGCTGGGTCTTGGCCGGCTCGGCTTGTGTGATGCGCCCACGCAGTTCCGCTGCGTGGGCGCTCTGCGTTGCGCACGGCGTGGGTTCACCATCGGGTGACGGACCAGGGCCGTAGGGTGGCCGCACCGACCGCCGCCTGATCAGGAGCGTTTGTTGCCCCGCACCGTCGCGCCGCCCGCCCTGCGCACCGCGCCCGTTCTGGCCATTGTGGTCTGTCACAACGGCGAAAACTGGCTGCCGCTGGCGCTTTCTTCGTTGCGCCGCAGCACCGTCGGTCCCCGGCACGTGCTCGCCGTGGACACCGGATCCACCGACGCGACCCCGCGTCTCCTGGCCGCCGCGGCCGATCCGGGCAGCGATCCCGACGCACCTCCGGTGCTCTCCGGCATCGTCACGCTTTCGAGTGAAACCGGCTTCGCCGCCGCGGTGGCGGAAGCCGTTGACCACGCCACCGAGCGCTGGGGCGACCCCGGCGCGTGGCTCTGGCTGCTGCACGACGACTGCGCGCCCGAACCCGACTGCCTCGACGAACTCCTCAAAGTCGCGACGGCGCAACCGTCCGCGACCGTGCTCGGCGCGCTCGGGCTCGACTGGACGGACCCGCGGCTGATCGTCGAAGCCGGCCTGTCGACCGACGCGTCCGGGCACCGGCAGCAGGTCGCCGCGACCGGCGACGACCCGGCCGAGGTGCTCGCCGTGCCCAGCGCGGGCTCGCTCGTGCGCCGCGACGCGTGGGACTCCCTCGGCGGGTTCGACCAGGATTTCCCGTTGCTGCGCGAAGATCTCGACTTCGGCTGGCGCGCGAACGCGGCCGGTGGGCTGGTGCTGTCGGTGCCGGCCGCGCGGGTGCGGCACGCGCGCGCCGTCACCACCGGCCAGCGGCCCGCCGACGCCGTCCCCGCGTCGCTCGCCGCCGCGAACCGCGCCCACGGGCTGCGGGTGTTCCTGGTGAACTGCTCGCCGTTTTCCTTCTGGCTGGGGATGATCCGGCTCCCGCTGCTCTCGGTGCTGCGCGCGCTGGCCTTCGTCCTGCTGCGCCGCACCGGCGAGGCGCGGGCGGAGTTCGCGGCCGCCGCGTACCTCCTCAGTGGACGCGGCGGATTGCGCGCCGCCCGGGCGCGCCGACGGCGGAATCCGCGGCCCGGCACGGTTCGCGGCCTCTTCACCGGTCGCGGGACGCGGTTGCGCAACGCCGTCCGCGCCGGCGTCGTCGGCCTCGTGCGCCGCGGTGTGGAGAACGACGTCGCGCTCGGGACGGTTCCCGAAACCGTCGAAACCGAGTCCGCGTGGGTGACGCCGGAAGCGCTCGACGCGCGCGAGAACCGTCCGGTCGGGCCGGACGCGCTGCCCGCCGGCGCGTTGCGCGGGGTCAGCTCCCGCGGGTCCGGGCTGCGGCGGCCGGGCACGCTCGTCGCCGTCACGCTGCCGGAAACCGTGGCGCCGGAACCGGAAACTGCGGAAACCACCGAAGAGATCACCCCGGCGCCCGAGCCGGAGATCGTCTTCGTCGAGGTGAACCGCCGCCGGGTGCTGGGCGCGACGATCTTCGCGCCGCCGGTGGTGCTGCTGGTCGTGATGACGGCGCTGGGGCTGTTCGTCAACCGCGCCCGGCTCGGGCTCGACCTGTTCGGAGGCAAGCTCCTCCCGGTCGGCGGCCTGGGGGAGCTGTGGACGTCGTACCTCACGCCGTGGCACGCGATCGCGGGCGGCACGGGCGCGCCCGCGTCGGCGACCGTGCCGGTGCTGGGCACGCTCGGCGCGGTGTTCGCGCCGATCGGCGGCCCGGCCGCGCTGGTCGCGATCCTCTTGCTCGGGGACATCCCGCTGGCGGCGCTGAGCGCGTACGTCGCGACGCGGCGGCTTCGCGTGCGCCGGTGGGTCCGCGCGGTCGTCGCCGCGACGTACGCGCTGCTGCCGGCCGCGACGGCGGCGGTGGCGCAGGGCCGGCTCGACGTCGTCGTGGTGCACCTGGTGCTGCCGCTCGTCGCGGCGGGCATCGCCGGGCTGCTGGTCCGCGCGGACCAGCGGTGGCTGCACGTGTCGGCGCTCTCGGCGTTCGGCGTCGCGCTGCTCGGCGCGTTCTCGCCGCTGGCGCACGGGCTCGCGCTCGCCGGGCTGCTGATCGGGTTCGTGGTGCTGCCCGCACCGACCGGGCTGGCGCGGCGGATCGCGTCGGTCGGGATCGTCGTCCTGCTGCCGCTGGCGCTGCTGCTGCCGTGGCCGACGGTGTTGCTGAAGCACCCGGAACTGCTCGTGCAGGGACTGGGCGGCGCGGCTTCGGTCGTGTCCGGCACGGATCTGGCCGGGCTCGACCCGGGCGGGCCGGGCGCGTGGCCGATCGGCGTCGCGGTGATCGCGGCGGCGCTGGTGGCGATCGTCGTGCGGCCGACGAAGCTCGCCGCGGGCGGGCTCGCGCTGGGGGTGCTGGGCGTGGGCGGCCTGGTGCTGGTCCGGCTCGTCACGGCGACCCCGATGCAGGGCGGCGCCGCGGCGCACGGCTACGCAGGGGTGCCGCTGCTGATCGTCGGCGCGGGGCTGCTGTGGGTCGTGCTCGGTTCGTGGCAGCGCGGCGGTGCGGCCGGCGTGCCGTCGACGTGGCTGCCGAAGGTGTCGGCGATCGCCGGGGTCGTGGTGTTCCTGGCGCTGGCCGCCGGCGCGCTGGCCGTCGGCGGCCAGGGACCCCTGCGCGCCGGCGGGCGTCCTGCGCTCGCACCGGAGGTCACGGCGGAGCTGGGCGCGTCGGGCCGGTCGGTGCTGGACCTGGCGCCGGACGCGACCCGCCAGATCAGCGGCCGCCTGCCCCGCTACGGCGACGACGAGCTGGCCCCGACCCCCACCACCCCGGCCCGGCTCGCGACGTGGCGCCGTGACCTGGGCCAAGGCGACGCGGCTGCGGTGCAGCGCACTTTCGCCGCCGCGGCGGCGGCGGGCGTGGAGTACGTGGTGCTCCCGCCGGGCGTGGACCCGCAGGCGTACCCACCGCTGGCGAAGGACATGGTCTCGATAGCGGCCCCGACCTCCGACGGCCGTGGTGTGCTGCGCCTGTTGTCACCGGCGGGCCAGGTGATCCTGATCTCCCCGGAGCAGGCGAAAGCGGCGGTCACGGGCGGCGGCGCCCCCGGGAACGCCCCGGGCGTGGCCCCGGTCCAGGCGGGCCTCCCGGACGTCCGGGTCCGGGTGTCGGAGGGCCCGACGGGCCGGTTGCTGGTGCTGGCGGCGGAGCAGGAAGCGGGCTGGAAGGCCTCGGTGGGCGGCAAGAGCGTCCCGATCGTCCCGGCGTGGGGGCACCAGGTAGCGGTGTCGGTCCCGCCGACGACGTCGGAGGTGACGGTGGAGTACCCGGGCACGGAACGGAACCTGCTGCTGCTGGCCCAGCTGGCGGCGGTGCTGTTCACCCTGCTGACGGCGGTCCCGGCCCGGCGCCGCAGCTGAGCTTGCTGCCCTGGGCGGCGCTGCTTTCTCGGGGACGAACGGCCCGTTGGCGTTGTTTCGGGCGCGGGTGGCCCGTTGGCGCTGCTTGAGGCATGAGCGGTGCGGTGGGTGTGGTTGCGGGCGCGGGTGGCCCGTTGGCGCTGTTTCGGGCGCGAGTGGGCCGTTCGCGCTGCTTCAGGCATGAGCGGCCCGTTAGGTATGGGCGCAGTTGCGAGTGGGCCGTTCGTGCTGTTTCGGACATGAGTGGCCCGTTCGTGCGGGCGTGGTCGCGGGCACGAACGGTCCGTTCGTGCTGATTCGGGCGCGAGTGGGCCGTTGGCTACGGATGTGCTTGTCGCCGCGAACGGTCCCTTCGCGGCGAGATGGATGCGAGTGGCCCGTTCGCGCGGCGCCGATGCGGGGGCGGCGATGCGATCGCGGGAGCCGTTGGCGTGGCGTGGAGGTGGGCACGAGAGGGCCGTTGGTGTCGTGATGGGTGCGACTGGCCCGTTCGCGCGATGCGGTGATGTCGACGTGAACGGCCCGTTCGCGTCGAGAAGGTCGCGAGTGGGCCGTTCGTGCGGCGCGGTGAGGTGGGCACGACTGGCCCGTTCGTACCCGAACAAGCACGACTGGCCCGTTCGTGCGGCGCGGTGAGGTGAGCGCGACTGGCCCGTTCGTGCCGAGATGGGCGCGACTGGCCCGTTCGCGCAGCCGAACCACAGGCACGACCGTCCCGTTCGTACCCGAACAAGCACGACTGGCCCGTTCGCGCGGCCGAACCACGAGCAGGCCCGGCCTACTCGCCTTCGATGACGTCCGGTTCCACGCCGAGGTACCCCGCCACCTGCTCCACCAGCACGTCGTGCACCAGCTCGGCCAGCTCCGACGGGTCCTTCGCGCGCGCCTCCAGCGGCCGCCGGTACAGCACGATCCGCGCCCGCGTCGGCATCCCCGTGCGGTCCACCCCCGCCGGGACCAGCCGCGACAGCGGCACCGCGCCGTCGTGCAGGATTCCGTCCGCGGGGGCGTGGCCGTTCTCGCGGACCTCGGGCACGTCGTCGACCGCCACGTCCAGCTTCGTCAGCTCGTGGCGCCAGCGCGCTTCGATCGGCTCCAGCGCGTCGAGCACCAGCGCGTCGAACCGCTCCGCGCGGCTCGCGGCGGCGGGCAGGGTCGCGGGATAGAGCGTCCCGCGCAGGCCCCGGCCGTGCCGGTCCCGTCGCAGGCGCCGCCGTTGTCGGTAGTCACGAGCCGTCGCCACCCCGGAAGTCTATGCGGTCGGCGCGTCTCAGCGCGTGTCGCTCCTACGTCCTTGCGGCGACGCGCTATCGTTTCCGATCGTGCGGAGCGTACGGAAGTGTTCGCGTACCGGCTGTCTCGAGCCGGCTGTGGCCACGCTGACGTATGCCTACAGCGACTCCACCGCCGTCGTCGGCCCGCTGGCCACCGCCTCCGAGCCCCACTCGTACGACCTCTGCGAAGCCCACGCGCTGCGGCTGACCGTCCCCAAGGGCTGGGAAGTCGTCCGGCACGAAGGCGCTTTCGCCGCTCCGGACCCGTCGGCCGACGAGCTGACCGCGCTGGCCGAGGCCGTACGCGAGGCCGGCCGGTCCGACAAGCCCGCGCCGCCGGTCACCGAGCCCGAGGGCCCCTCCGGGCGCCGCGGCCACCTCCGGGTCCTGCCCGGCCGCGCCTGAGCGCGTAACCCACCTCCGGCGCCGGTAGGCTTTCCGCGCGGCGCAGCGGGCGCCGGGACGACTATTCGCGGGGAGACGGCGTGCCAGACCTTTCGGGCATCGTGAAGGCCTACGACATTCGCGGCGTGGTCGGCGAGCAGCTCGACGCGGACCTCGTCCGCGACTTCGGTGCCGCGTTCGCGCTGCTCATCAAGCCCGAGGCCCCCGCGGTGGTGATCGGCTACGACATGCGCGACTCGTCGCCGGGGCTGTCCGCGGCCTTCGCCGAGGGTGTCACCTCGCAGGGCCTCGACGTCGTCAGCATCGGCCTGGCGAGCACCGACCAGCTGTACTTCGCGTCGGGTTCGCTGAACCTGCCGGGCGCGATGTTCACCGCCAGCCACAACCCGGCCAAGTACAACGGCATCAAGATGTGCCGCGCCGGCGCGTCGCCGGTCGGCCAGGACACCGGGCTCGCCGAGATCCGGGACACCGTCGAGCAGGGCGTGCCCGGCTTCGAGGGCCAGCGCGGCACCGTGTCGGAGCGGGACGTCCTCGCCGACTACGCCGCCTACCTGCGCAACCTCGTCGACCTGTCCGGCAACCGGCCGCTGAAGATCGTGGTCGACGCCGGCAACGGCATGGGCGGGCACACCGTCCCGACCGTCTTCGACGGCCTGCCGATCGACGTCGTGCCGATGTACTTCGAGCTCGACGGCAGCTTCCCGAACCACGAGGCCAACCCGCTGGACCCGGCGAACATCGTCGACCTGCAGGCGAAGGTGCGCGAGGTCGGCGCGGACGCCGGTGTGGCCTTCGACGGCGACGCCGACCGCTGCTTCATCGTCGACGAGCGCGGCGAGCCGGTTTCGCCGAGCGCGATCACGGCGCTGGTCGCCGTGCGCGAGCTGGCGAAGGACCCGGGCGGCACGATCATCCACAACCTGATCACGTCCAAGGGCGTGCCGGAGATCGTCGCCGAGCACGGCGGCAAGCCGGTCCGCACCCGGGTCGGGCACTCGTTCATCAAGGCCGAGATGGCCCGCACCGGCGCGATCTTCGGCGGCGAGCACTCGGCGCACTACTACTTCCGCGACTTCTGGCGCGCCGACACCGGCATGCTGGCGGCGCTGCACGTGCTCGCCGCGCTCGGCGAGCAGGACGGCCCGCTGTCCGACCTGACCAGCGCGTACTCGCGCTACGCGGCGTCGGGTGAGATCAACTCCACGGTCGACGACCAGGTCGCCAGGATGATGGCCGTGAAGGACGCGTTCGGCGTCAAGTCCGGCGTCGAGATCGACGAGCTGGACGGCCTCACCGTGCAGCTGCCGGGCGGCGCGTGGTTCAACCTCCGCCCGTCGAACACCGAGCCGCTGCTCCGGCTGAACGTCGAGGCCGCCAACGCCGAGGCGGTGCAGGCCCTGGTGGAAGACGTCCTCGCGATCATCCGCAGCTGATCCCGTCCCGGGGGTGAAGAGCCGTCAGGACCGAACTGTGTCCGAAACTGTGCTCTTCACCCCACCTCATCGCGTGGTATGGAGGAACCATGGCCCTCACGCTCGACGTCCAGCTCCTCGAGATCCTGGCGTGCCCGTCGCCCGATCACGCCCCGCTGCGTCCCGGGACGCCGGGCGACCCGGAGGCCGACGCCCTGACCTGTACCGAGTGCGGCCGGGTGTACCCGGTCCGTGACGGGATCCCGGTGCTGCTGCTCGATGAAGCGACCGGTGGCCCCGCTGAAAGCGAAGCGTCCGATGCCGACGGTGCTTGACGACTCGCTGCTCGACGACCCCGCGCGCCTGGCCGAAGCCGACAGCGCGGGGTTGCTCCGCGCCGCCGCGATGGCGGGCGCCCAGGTGCGGGCGACCACCGAGCTCGCGGCCGAACTGGACCTGGCCGAGCGGCTCGACGTGGGCCGGCCGCGCGCCGTCGTGCTGATCGACCGGCCGGGCGTCAGCCGCACGCTCACGCGGCTGCTGGCGGCGCTGCTGGCGCCGTCGTGCCCGGTGCCGGTGGTCGTCGCCGAGGTGGTGCCGAGCTGGATCGGCGCGCTCGACGTCGTCTTCGCGCACACCGACGACCCGGGTGACCGCGAACTCGCCGCCTCGCTGGAGCGGGCCGCGCGCTTCGGCGCGTCGGTGGTGCTCTCCGCGCCGGCGGAAGGCCCGGTGGCCGCCGCCGTCGCGGGCAAGGGCGTGCTGCTGGCGCCGCGGATCCCGGTGCCGCCGGAGCTGGCGTTCCCGCGCGGCCTGGCCGCCGGGCTGCTCACGGCGAACGCGCTGGGCCTGCTGGTCGCCGACGTCCAGGTGCTGGCCGACCAGCTCGACCTGGAAGCCGAGAAGGACTACCTGGCCCGCGACTCGTTCGCGAACCCGGCCAAGGCGCTCGCGCTGCGGGTCGCCGACCGCGTGCCGCTCCTGTGGGGGCTGGACCCGGTCGCCGTCGCCGTCGGCGAACACGCTGCGCACGCGTTCGCGGCCCACGCTGCTACCGTCTGTGACGTCGAGGATTTCCGTCAGGCGCTGGCGCGCCCCGCGTTGCGGCGGGCGGCGCAATCGAGTGGCGCGGAGCGTGACATCTTCGCCGATCCGGACGATCCATCAGGTGACATCCCCACCCGGGTGCTGCTCCTCTCGGTGCGAACCGGTCCGGCCACGGACGCGGCGCGCTTCCAAGCCGAGGATCTGCTGCCGGGTGCGGACGTCATCGCCCCGGCCGAGGAGTTCGAGGCGGACGAAATCGTGCGGGCCGCGGTGCTGGCGCTGCGGTTCGAACTGGCGGCGGTCTATCTCGGGCTGGCGGCGGGCAGCATCGGCGGCGCGGGCCGCTTCGAGCCCGTGACGGCGTGAGACCCGCCGAGCACCGGCCCCGGCCGGTGCCGAAGGAGTGGAGTTGAGGTGACAGTGGAGCTGCTGCGCAACGCGGTGCGGCCCTACGCCTGGGGATCGCGGACGGCGATCCCCGAGCTGCTGGGCCGCCCGATCCCCGCGCCGCACCCCGAGGCCGAGCTGTGGATGGGTGCCCACCCGGGTGACCCGTCGCACGTCATCGGTCCCGACGGGACCGAGCGGAACCTGCTGGAGCTGGTCGAAGCCGACCCGCTGAACCAGCTCGGCGAGCGCTGCGCGACGCGGTGGGGCGGGCGGCTGCCGTTCCTGCTGAAGATCCTCGCCGCGGAGGAGCCGCTGTCGATGCAGGCGCACCCGTCGGCGGCGCAGGCCGCGGAGGGGCACGCCCGCGAGGAGAGGCTGGGCATCCCGCGGGACGCGCCGAACCGCAACTACCCGGACCCGACGGCGAAGCCGGAGCTGGTCTGCGCGCTGACGGAGTTCCACGCGCTGGCCGGGTTCCGCGAGCCGGGGCGCACGGTCAAGCTGCTGAAGGCGATCGAGACGCCGGGGCTGGCGAAGTACACCGGCCTGCTCGAGGCGCAGCCGGACCCGTCGGGCCTGCGGGCGCTGTTCACGACGTGGATCACGCTGCCGCAGTCGTCGCTCGACGCGCTGCTGCCGGAGGTGCTCGACGCGTGCGTCCGGCACCTCAGGGAGCACGGCGAGTTCACGGCCGAGTGCCGGACGATCCTGGAGCTGGGCGAGACGCACCCGCGGGACGCGGGCGTGCTGGCGGCGTTGCTGCTGAACCGCCTGACGCTGCGCGCCGGCGAGGCGATCTACCTGCCGGCCGGCAACCTGCACCTGTACCTGCACGGCACGGCCGTGGAGATCCTGGCGAACTCGGACAACATCCTCCGCTGCGGTTTGACGCCGAAGCACGTGGACGTCCCGGAGCTGCTGCGGGTGGTCGACTTCGCCTGCGGCGAGATGCCGGTCCAATGCGGCGACGGCGCCGACCGCCTGGCGGTCTACCGCACGGACGCGCCGGAGTTCGAGCTGTCGCGCGTCGAGTGGTCTCCGGGTCAGGACGACGAGCTGACGGTCGACAGCATCGGCCCGCAGATCCTGCTGTGCACGGCAGGTGACCTCCTGGTGACAGCGGACGACGGCGAGAAGGTGGAGCTGCGCCGAGGCCAGTCGGTCTGGCTGCCGGCTGCGGACCCACCGGTGCGGATCCGACCGCTCGACGGGACGGGCGCCCAGCTGTTCCGCGCGACGGCGGGAAACTGCGAGGACTGATTTCGCCGGAAAGCCACCAGGATCCCGTGGTCCTGGTGGCTTTTTCGTGTGCGGGGTGGGGCGTGCGTTCTGTGTGCGTTCCGTGTGGCGGGGTTCGCCAGTATCGGTTGTAGGGGTGGTCCTGGAGCCTCGTGCTGTCGATTTCCGGGGAGGGAGCGGGAGGTCTCGGACGCTGCTGGGGGTGACGCCGGTCGGTTGCCCGGCGTCGGTGAGCGGGGTCTTGCGTTCTGGCGGGGGCGTGGTCGCGCGGGGAGGCGTGGCTGCGGTCGGGAGGCCAGCAGGGGGCGGGTCGCGTGGGGAGGCGTGGCTGAGGTCGGGAGACCGGCGGGGGGCGGGTCGCGTGGGGAGGCGTGGCTGAGGTCGGGAGACCGGCGGGGAGTGCGGGTCGCGTGGGGAGGCGGCGTGGCTGCGGCTTGCCGGGTCGGATGGTGCTGCAAGGGAGTGCGGGGCGCGCGGGGACGTGCGGCCGCGGGGTTGCAGGGGTGGTGAAGGCTGCGGGTCGTGCGGGGAGGTACGGCTGCAGGTTGCGGGGCATGGGGAACCGCGGCCGCGGGTTGCCAGGTCGAGTGGTGTCGCGAGGGCCCAAGTCGCACGGGGAGGTGCGGCTGCGGTGGCGCGGGGCCGGGTGGTGCTGTGAGGCCCAGCGCGGCGCGGGTAGACAAGGCTGAGGTTGTCGGCTGAGGCGGGCGTTGTTCGGTTCCGCTGAGTGGCGGCGGGCTCGGCTGAGTGGTGTCGTGCCGTGTGTCAGTCGTGCGGGGAGGTGAGGCTGCGGTTGCCCGGCTCGGATGGCGCCGCTAAGTGTCGCCGGGGGGCCTTGCCCTGGTGTCGTGCGGGTGGGCGTGGTCACGCGGGGAGGCGTGCCTGCGGTTGCCCGGCGGGGGTGGTGTCGCGAGGGGGCGACACCACCCCGCTTCGGCCCTTCCGCAGCGGGGTGAAAGCTCCGCAGGCCTGTGAAAGTCCAGTAGGCGCGAAAGCCGCCGCGTGTGAAGGCTCCGCAGCACGTGAAGTCCTCACGGGTGCAAAGGCTCCGCAGCACCATGTGAAAGTCCCCACGGTACGAAAGCTCCGCAGGGCGTGAGAGCTCGTGGGTGTGAAGTTCCGTTGGGCATGAAAGCTCGTGGGCGCGAAAGCTCCGCTGGGCGTAAAGCTCCGCTGGTGCGAAAGTCCCGCAGAGCCGAAGGCTCTGCGGCTGCGGCTGCGGCTTGCGGGTCCGGCGCCGACTCGTCCGTCAGACTGGCTCGGTGAGTGCCAGCAAAGCCCGCCGGAGGGTTGCTGCGCTTGCGTCGCGTGGTTCGGTCAATGCTGCCGCCTCTGTGGCTGCTTCTGCCGCCGCTGGCTTGTCGCCCGTCGCCTCGTAGGCGCGGTGCAGGACCAGCCATGTGAGGCTCGTTGCGGGGCGGCCGCCCATCTCGCGGAACTCGTCCAGGCACGCTTGCAGCACCGGGATCGCTTGGGGCGCAAGGCCTTCGCCGATCCAGCTTGCCGCGATTGCTCGGGTGCACGACAGCTCGCGTGGCCGTTCGTCCAGCTCCCGGGCCAGGTCGCGAGCCGCCTCGAAGGCCTCTACCGACCGTCGTCGCTCGCCTCGGGACGCTTCGATCGCTCCCAGCGTGCGCAGGGACTTCGCGAGCGACGATCGGGCCGGTGTTGTCCGCAGCAGCGTCACCGATTCCGTGATTGCCGATGCGGCTTCAGCGGGCCGTCCGCTGAGAAGCAGCGACCACGCGACGCCGTGCAGGGCGATTCCCAGCTCTCGTGGCTCGGCGGATTTTCGGGCCAGCGCAACAGTTTCCTCGTCGACGGCCAGGGCGTCGACGACCCGGCCCAGGCGGTGCAAGGCGGCCGACTCCGCGGCTCGGACCCAGCTCAGTTCGGCCGCGTCACCGTCCACAGTGAACAGTTCGCGTGCGTGCGCGGCGGTGTGCAAGGCCTCTTCCGCACGGCCCAGCCCGATCAGGCAGTGCGCCAGGTTGGCCGACACCCAGGCGTGGGTGCGGCGATCACCGTGCTCCTCCAGCTTCTTCGCGCATTCGCGGTAGCCCGCCGCGGCGTCCTCGTACTGGCCGCGGGCGTGGCGCAGCAGCGTCAGGTTGGCCTCGGCGATCGCCGCCAGCGGGCGGTCTTCGCCCGCGGCCGCCAGCACCGTCTCGTACCCCGCGCGCATGTCGGCGTAGTGCCCCTGCAGGTACAGGTACCCGCTGAGGCGGTCGAGCAGGAGCAGCGCGTCGTGCCGGCGGCCCAGCCCGCACAGCGTGCCGACCAGCAGCAGGAGGTTTGCGCGTTCGGCGGCGAACCAGCGTTCCGGCCGGGCCAGCAGCCGCTCGACGAGCTCGGGTGGCAACGGCTGCGGGGGTGCTTCCCGGGCCAGCGCCGGCATCGGCACGGTGCGCGGCAGCCGCGCCGCCGCTGTGTCGGCCAGGGCGAGCGTGGCCGCCAGCACCGTGCGCAGGCCGCCGCCGTCCGGGGCGTCGAGCTCTGTCGCGTAGAGGCGCACGAGGTCGTGCAAGCGGTAACGGCCTTCGCCGGTCTCGTCCGGGCCGCCGGACTCCAGCAGGCTGGCCTCGACGAGCTCTTCGACGGCTTCGTCGGCCCCCGGGTCGTCGATCAGCGCGGTGACCGCCCAGGCGGGCAGGTCGAGGTTGGTGCAGCGGCCGATCAGCCGGAACGCGCGCCGCGTGAGCGGGCGGAGGCCGTCGTAGCTGAGCGCGATGCTGCCGCGGACGCCCAGGTCGCTGACCGTCAGCTCGTCGAGCCGGCGGACCTCGTCCTCGAGCCGGTCGGCCAGCTCGGCGAGCCGCAGGTGCGGGCGGATGGCCAGTCTGCTGCCCGCGATCCGCAGCGCCAGCGGCAGGTGGTCGCAGGCCGCGATGATGCGCGCGGCGTCGGCGGGCTCCCGCGCCACGCGGCCGCCCGCGAGCCGGGTCAGCAGGCTCATCGCGTCGGCGTCCGGCAGCGGCCCGAGCGGCAGCCGGTGCGCGCCGGCCAGGCCGCTGAGCCGGCGCCGGCTCGTCACCAGGACGGCGCAGCCCGGCGTGCCCGGCAGCAGCGTCCGGACGTGCTCGGGGTCGGTGGCGTCGTCGAGCACCACCAGCACCCGGCGGTCGGTGAGCCGGCCGCGGAACACCGCCGCGCGGGCGCGGACGTCGTCCGGGATGGCCGGGCCGGTGACGCCGAGCGCGCGCAGCAGGTCGGCCAGGACGTCACCGAGGTCACGCGGGCCGGACGGGACGTACAGCTGGCCGTCCGGGAACCGCGCCCGCAGCCGGTGGGCGGCGCGCACGGCCAGGGTGCTCTTGCCCGCGCCCGGCTCGCCGCTCAGCACCGCGACGGGAACGCCGTCACCGCTGCCCAGCACTCCGGTGAGTTCCGCGAGTTCGGCGTCGCGGCCGGTGAAGTCCGCGACGTCCGGCGGCAGCTGGCACACCGGCCAGACCGGGGCGGGCAGCCGCGGCACCGGATCCTCGCCGCGCAGCACGGCCGCGTGCACCCGGCGGGCTTCGGCGCCCGGTTCGACGCCCAGCTCCTCGATCAGCGTGGTCCGCAGCCGCCGGTAGATCTCGAGCGAATCGCCCTGCCGGCCGGCCCGGTGCAGCGCGGTCATCAGCTGCGCGGCCAGCCGTTCGCGCAGCGGGTGCTCGGTGATCATCGCCTGCAGCTCGCCGGTCAGCTCGCCGTGCCGCCCGGCGGTCAGCTCGGCGTCGACGCAGTCCTCGAAGACGGCGAGCCGTTCGGACTCCAGCCGCGCGACGTCGGCCTCGAGCCGCGGCACGGGCAGCCCGGCCAGCACCGGCCCCCGCCACTGCGCGAGCGCCCGCCGGTAGTGCTTCGACGCGGCGACGGCGTCCCCGGCCCGCTTCCCCTCGGCAGCGGCCGCCCGGAACGCCAGCAGGTCCAGCTCGTGCGGCTCGGCCCGCAGCCGGTACCCGAGCGGCCCGTGCTCGACGCGCAGGCCGTCGATCCGCTCGCGCAGCCGCGAGAGGTAGGTGTGCAGGTTCGAGGCGTACGACTTCGGCGGCCGCTCGGGCCACAGCGCTTCGACCAGCACGTCGACGTGGACGTGCTGGTTGGCGTTCAGCAGCAGCACGGCCAGCAGCGTGCGCTGCCGGGCTCCGCGCAGCACCGGCCACTGGCCCGGCGGGCTTTCGATCGCGAGCGCACCGAGCACGGCGAAGTACGCCATGTCACCTTCCTGGACGGGCGAGCAGGGAGGGCCACGGTAGCGGAGGACACCGACAGAATCGGGCGCGATGCTGCCCGGGACAGGGAGCCGTCCAGGCTCCGGCCCCGACGGCATCCGCCGGGCCGCGCACCCCCGGCCGCCGCCATCGCCTGAGTGAAATCACGGCCGGTGGGGACCCTCCGGCGGCTCGCCTATTACGCTCCACCCGGACATTCAGGACCTACCCGGGGAGCGGTCGTGTCAGCTGGAGGCGGAACCAAGGCGATCCTCGCCGCGCTGGGAGCCAATGCCGGGATCGCGGCCGCGAAGTTCGTGGGCTTCCTCGTCACCGGGTCGTCGTCGATGCTGGCCGAGTCGGTGCACTCGCTGGCCGACACCACGAACCAGGGCCTGCTGCTGCTCGGCCAGAAGACGTCGAAGCGCGCGGCGGACAAGGATCACCCCTTCGGCTACGGCCGCGACCGGTACTTCTACTCCTTCATCGTCGCGCTGCTGCTCTTCACCCTCGGCTCGGCCTTCGCGATCTACGAGGGCATCCACAAGATCGGCGAGCCGGAGCCGCTGTCGTCGCCGATCGTCGCGGTGATCATCCTGCTCGTCGCGGTGGGTCTCGAGGGCTACAGCTTCTACACCGCCGTCGGCGAGTCGAAGAAGATCAAGGGTGACGTCAGCTGGTGGGGCTTCATCCGCCAGGCCAAGGAGCCGGAGCTGCCGGTCGTCCTGCTGGAGGACGCCGGCGCGCTGCTCGGTCTCGTCCTCGCGCTGCTCGGCGTCGGGCTTTCGGTGGTCACCGGCAACCCGGTCTGGGACGGCGTCGGCACCCTCGCCATCGGCCTGCTGCTCGGCGTCATCGCGATCATCCTGATCGTCGAGATGAAGAGCCTGCTCATCGGCGAAGGCGCCAACCCCGGGGTCCTCGCGACGATCGTCGACGAGCTGGCCGCGGGCAAGGTCGAGCGCGTCATCCACATCCGCACCCAGTACCTCGGGCCGGACGAGCTGCTCGTCGCGGCGAAGCTCGCGCTGGTGCCCGGCCTCGACACCGCCGAGGTGGCCACCGCCATCGACGACGCCGAGGCGCGCGTGCGTTCGAAGGTGCCGGTCGCGAAGCTCATCTACCTCGAGCCGGACCTGGACCGCAGCCTCGCGAGGTAGCGCTTTCAGCGAGCCGACCACGGCGTGACCCGTTAGGGTGACCTACTGCGAAACACCCAGGCCAGCCGCAGGAGGTCAACCGTGCCCGGAACGGGATTGTGGCGCACCAAATCCATCGAGCAGTCCATTTCGGACACCGACGAACCGGACACCAAGCTCCGGCGGAACCTGAGCGCCTGGGACCTCACGGTCTTCGGTGTCGCCGTCGTCATCGGCGCGGGCATCTTCACGCTCACGGCGCGCGCGGCCGGTGACTACGCCGGCCCGTCGGTCTCGCTCGCGTTCGTGTTCGCCGCGATCGCGTGCGCGCTGGCGGCGCTCTGCTACGCCGAGTTCGCCTCGACCGTGCCGGTCGCGGGCAGCGCGTACACGTTCTCCTACGCCACGTTCGGCGAGTTCATGGCGTGGATCATCGGCTGGGACCTGATCCTGGAGCTCGCCGTCGGCGCCGCCGCGGTGTCCAAGGGCTGGTCGGTGTACCTCGAAACCGTGCTGAGCTACCTGTTCGGCAAGGGCGCCAAGACGACGTTCGACATCGGCAGCGTCACGGTCGACTGGGGCGCGCTGGTCGTCGTGGCGATCCTGACGACGCTGCTGGCCGTCGGCACCAAGCTGTCCTCGCGGGTCTCGATGGTGATCACCGGCATCAAGGTCGCCGTGGTGCTGTTCGTGATCATCCTCGGCATCTTCTACATCAAGGGCGCCAACTACACGCCGTACATCCCGCCGGGCTCGACCGGCGGTGCGGGCGAGACCGGCGTCGACCAGTCGCTCTTCTCGCTGATCGCGGGCGGCGCGAGCAGCTCGTACGGCGTCTTCGGCCTGCTGGCCGGCGCCTCGCTGGTGTTCTTCGCGTTCATCGGGTTCGATATCGTGGCGACCACCGCCGAGGAGACGAAGAACCCGCAGAAGTCCGTGCCGCGCGGCATCTTCGGCTCGCTGATCATCGTCACCGTGCTCTACGTCGCGGTCTCGCTCGTGGTCGTCGGCATGACGTCCTACAAGGACCTGGCCACCTCGGCCGGCGACGGCAGCCACAAGACGCTCGCCACGGCGTTCTCCGCCAACGGCGTCGACTGGGCGGCCAACCTCATCTCCTTCGGCGCGCTGGCCGGCCTGACCACCGTCGTCATGGTGCTGATGCTCGGCCAGGTCCGGATCATCTACGCCATGTCCCGCGACGGCCTGATGCCACGCAGCCTGGCGAAGACCGGCGGGCACGGGACGCCGAAGCGCGCGACGATCATCGTCGGCGGCCTGGTCGCCCTCGCGGCGACGTTCTTCCCGGCGGACAAGCTGGAGGAGATGGTCAACGTCGGCACGCTCTTCGCGTTCGTGCTGGTGTCGGCGGGCGTCCTGATCCTGCGCCGGACGCGCCCGGACCTGCCGCGGGCGTTCAAGGTGCCGCTGGTGCCGCTCATCCCGATCCTGGCCATCCTGGCCTGCCTCTGGCTGATGCTGAACCTGACCGTGCTGACCTGGCTGCGGTTCATCGTGTGGATGGTGATCGGCGTGGTCATCTACTTCGCCTACAGCCGCCGGCACTCGTTGCTCGGCAAGCGTCAGGCCGACGGTGTCGAAGGCGTCGAATCGCCGGCCAAGCCCTCCGGGAGCTGATTCACCCACTCTTTCGTGGTGCGCCCCGCCGACCTGCTTTCCGCAGGTCGGCGGGGTTTTTTGCGGACCGGGGCAGAACGGACGTCACGAGACGATCTTGCTTTTGGTGCCCGAAAGGGGACCCCGTGTAGTGAGCCGAGTGACGTGCGATACCTTTCGATCCTTCGTGTGCCACTGACGGGTGAGTTACAGCAGTGTGATTTCACGCTCAGTGGTGCCGCGATCACAATTTTTCCAAGGTGTCCCCCCGCCTGGCACAGGAGTTCTGAATGCGTAGTCGTACCCTCCGCGGCTCGGCCGCGATCATCGCGCTCACCGCCGCCGCCCTCATCGGCACCGCCGGTTCCGCGCTGGCCTGCCACAGTGACGACAACCGCCCGCACCCGACGCCCGGCAAGGCCACGCCGTGCGCCGAGGGCACCGACCTCGGCCAGGGCGACGTCGTCGCCAAGATCACGAACAACCGCCTGGCCATCACCAAGGTCAACGAAGGCGTCACGGTCAAGCGCATCGTCGTCATCGGTGGCGACGACGGCTTCAACGACTACACCCCGGGCGCCCGCGGCCTGGACAAGAACGCGCCGTGGACCGACCTGCGCGCGCCGTTCAGCCGCAACGGCCACCAGGCCGGCATCGACAAGTGGTACCTCTGTGGCACCAAGACCGTCACCAAGCCGACCGAGACCACCACGGCCCCGACCCGGCCCACCAAGCCGACCGAGTCCACGAAGCCGAGCGCCCCGGCGACCTCGGACACCTCGGTCTCGCCGACCAGCTCGACCGCTCCGGCCGTCGTGCCCGCGGGCAACGAGTCCGGCACCGGCGGCGGCCTGGCCAACACCGGTTTCGACAACATGTGGCTCGTGTGGATCGCCGCGCTGCTGATCCTCGGCGGTGGCGGCCTGCTCGCGCTGCTGAAGTTCCGCCGCAAGGCTTCCGAGTGAAGCTGAACTAGCCCGAAAGTTCCGCGAAGGCCCCCTTACCGGCTCAAGATGCCGGGAAGGGGGCCTTCACGGCTTTCCGGGGAAGTCCGGGAAGAGCAGCCCCTGTACGCCGCCGTTCGGTTTGCCGAGCCCGGCCGCCATCGCGACGGCGTGGTCCCACTCCGCGTCGACGACGTAGTCCTGGTGCCTGAGCACCCCCGGCGCCCAGCGGTGCCGGCCGGTCGGGCCGCGCAGCGGGTCTGGCAGCCAGTGGTCGCCGCCCAGGATGAGGACGCCGTTCTCGTCGGCCTTCGCCTTCAACGGGCCGCAGCCGCCTTCGGCCAGGAAGCCGACGCCGTACAGCTTCCGGTCGGAGACCTCGTGCCGCCACGTCGTCACGCCGCCGCCGAAGATGTCCGTGCCGCGGCACAACGCCCGCCACCGGCCGTCGAGGCTTTCGAAGAGCTGCTCCAGCGACTCCTGCGGCAGCAACGCGGGGAACGCCCGCTGGTAGCCCCACTGCAGCGGTGACCCGGCGGTCAGCACGCCGACGCGTTCGCGGTCGGTCTCCGGCAGCTCCGCCGCGAGCCGCGCGGCGGCCATCACCGTGAGCAGGCTGCCGAGGTTGTAGCCGGACAGCACCACCCGCGTCCCCGGCTCCTTGAGGTGCTCGCGCACGCGCGCGGCCAGTTCGGGGACGACCTTCAGCGCGTAGCACGGTGGCACGGTCGGGTGCGCCGCCCGCGGCCAGAAGCAGACGAGGTCGGCGAGCGCGCCGAGGTGCCGGCTGCGCTGCGGGGTGCGCGCGGCCGTGTAGACGACGCGCAGCAGCCCCGCCGCCAGCGCGCCGAGCGCGACGACGCCGATCGCCGACAGCGGCCCGAACCAGCCGGGGACCAGGCCGAACCCGAACCGCAGCACCAGCAGCGCCGCGCCGCCCGCCGACATCGCGGACGCCACGGTGAGGGCCAGGTGGTGCAGGTGCCGCCGTTCCCACGCCGACCGCGCCCACGCCGCCGCGGCCTGGGCCTCCTGCTGGGCGTCGTGCTCCATCAGCCCGACGATCGCCGGGATGCCCCGCCGCAGCCGGCGCACCGGGACGGCGACCGCGAAACCCAGCAGGGACAGCACCGCCGCGAGCGCCAGCCCGGCGCCCCACAGGACCGTGACCAGCAAGTACGTGTCGGGTACCTGCAGGAGGCCGGCCCCGGAAAGGCGTCGGACGGCTTCCGCGAGCCCGGCGCCGAACCCGCCGCCGAGCAGCCCGGCGAGCGCGAGCACCGGCGCGGCCGCCCAGCCGCCCGCCCACGGCCGCAGCCGGCGCGGCTTGTGCTTCCAGGTGGGCCGGGCCAGCAGCGCGGCCGGCGCCAGGAACAGCGCGAACAGCACGGTGACCGCGACCAGCGCCGCGCCGAGACCCTCGACGACGCCGTTGGTGCCCGGCAGCCGGCCCGGGCCGGGGCGCAGCCGCACCGCCGCGGCGACGACCAGCAGCACGGCGAATCCGATCAGGCCGCGGCGGGCGATCCGGCCCGTGTCCGTGCCGATCGCCGCGGCGACGACGGCGGCGAGCACCAGCGCCAGCGTGGCGATCCAGACGACCAGGTCGAAGACGGCCCCCGGCACCCGGAACGGCCCGCCGAGCAGCAGCAGCGCGACCGACGCGAGCGCGGCGACGGTGTGCAGCCCGCGCAGCGCCGGCGTCCCGGAGCCGGTGCGCATCCGCAGCGGGCCTTCGACGCGGTCGCTCTCGGCGTGCACCGCCCAGCTCGCCGACGAGATCCGGTGCAGCACGAAGATCACCACGAGCAGCGGGAGGACGCCGACCACGATCCGCGCGGGCAGCGTGCGGAGGTCGTCCGGGATCGCGGGCAGGCAGCCCGAGCCGGGGGCCAGGCACTGCGCGGCGAACAGGTCGAGCGCGATCGCCGCGAGCTGGCCCATCAGCAGCATGGTGAGCAGCAGGGCCGCGACGCGCAGCAGGCCGCGGCACACCGCGCCGAGCAGGCGGGGGAGGCGGCGGCCGGGCGGGACCGCCGGCAGCATCCAGAACGCGACGTTGGCCAGGGAGAACGGGAACAGCAGGGCCCAGGTCGCCTTCGCGGCGCCCCCCGACGTCATGCCGTGCCAAAGGTAGCCCTCGAGGGTCCGCGGGATCGACCGGCCCAGTGCCGGCAGCACCGGTCCCGGCGCCGGTCGTCGCAGCCGGTCCGCCGGGCGGATCACGCGGCCCAGCCCGTCGCCGGCGACGTCGACGGTCGCGACCGCGTCGAGCAGGGTCTCGCCGCTGGTGCCCACGAGGCCGGCGACGCGGATTTCGACGACGCGGGTGTCCGGGCCGGGCATGGGCACGGTGAAGGCCTCCTGAGCTGCTGCGAATCGCTTTCTAGGGAAGGTCGAGCGGACAACGGTAGTGTTCGGTAGTCATCGAGTCTTGGAGGAATCGCCACTATGACCCCCGAAAGCGTTGCCAAGCGGCACGAGACCCGCAACGGCATCGAGTTCGCCGTCGCCGACCTCGATGCCGCCGAGTTCGGCCGCAAGGAGATCCGCCTCGCCGAGCACGAGATGCCCGGACTGATGGCGCTGCGGCGCGAGTACGCGGAGGTCTACCCCCTGCGCGGGGCGCGGGTCTCCGGTTCCCTGCACATGACCGTCCAGACCGCCGTGCTCATCGAGACGCTGGTGTCGCTGGGTGCCGAGGTGCGCTGGGCGTCCTGCAACATCTTCTCGACGCAGGACCACGCGGCCGCCGCCGTCGTCCTCGGCCCGAACGGCACGGCCGAGGAGCCCAAGGGCGTCCCGGTCTTCGCCTGGAAGGGCGAGTCGCTCGAGGAGTACTGGTGGTGCACCGAGCGGATGCTCACCTGGGACGGCGAGGGTCCCAACATGATCCTCGACGACGGTGGCGACGCCACCATGCTCGTCCACAAGGGCACCGAGTTCGAGAAGTCGGGTGTCGTGCCGGCCCCGGACGAGAACACCTCGGACGAGTTCCGCGTGTTCCTCGAGCTGCTGAAGGCGTCGGTCGCTTCGGACACCGGCAAGTGGACGAAGATCGGCGAGGGCATCCGCGGCGTCACCGAGGAGACCACCACCGGCGTGCTGCGGCTGTACCAGCTGGCCGCGGCCGGTGAGCTGCTGTTCCCGGCGATCAACGTCAACGACGCCGTGACGAAGTCGAAGTTCGACAACCGCTACGGCATCCGCCACTCGCTGATCGACGGCATCAACCGCGGCACCGACGTCCTCATCGGCGGCAAGGTCGCGGTCGTCTGCGGTTACGGCGACGTCGGCAAGGGCGCGGCGGAGTCGCTGCGCGGCCAGGGTGCCCGCGTGATCGTCACCGAGATCGACCCGATCTGCGCGCTGCAGGCGGCGATGGACGGCTACCAGGTCCAGACGCTGAAGAACGCGCTGCCCAACGCCGACATCGTGATCACGACGACCGGCAACAAGGACGTCGTGCTGGTCGAGGACATGGCCAAGATGAAGCACCAGGCGATCCTGGGCAACATCGGCCACTTCGACAACGAGCTCGACATGGCGGGCCTGCAGCGCTACCCGGGCATCCGGCGGATCACCATCAAGCCGCAGGTCGACGAGTGGATCTTCCCGAACGGCAACACGATCATCGTGCTGTCCGAGGGTCGCCTGCTCAACCTGGGCAACGCGACCGGCCACCCGTCGTTCGTGATGTCGAACAGCTTCTCCAACCAGGTGATCGCGCAGGTCGAGCTGTTCACCAAGCACGAGGAGTACGACAAGGAGGTCTTCCGCCTCCCCAAGAAGCTCGACGAGAAGGTCGCGAAGATCCACCTCGACGCGCTCGGCGGCGAGCTGACCAAGCTCACCAAGGAGCAGGCCGAGTACATCGACGTCGACGTCGAAGGCCCGTTCAAGGCGGACCACTACCGCTACTGAGCCTTTTCGCAGGTCAGGCCGCCCCGGACGTGTCCGGGGCGGCCTTTCTGTTACGTGGCTCGAACAGTGATAGCACGAATGGGTGGCGCGCTATCATGGTGGGGTGAAGCAGCTGATCACCCGGATCGACGACGAGCTGCACGCTCGGCTGAAGGCGAGAGCCGAAGCCGAGGGGCGCAGCATGAACGACCTGGTCACCGAGGCCCTGCGGGTCGTGGTGGCGCAGGGGGAAAGCCCGCTGGAACGACGCGATCGCCTCATCGCCGAAGGCAAGCTGCTCGCCTTCGAGCCGGAGGGCGAGGCGCCGGGGCACGACAAGCTGGAGGAGCTCTCGCGCGGCTGGGGTCCGATCCGCTGGAACAGGGGTGAACGGTGACGATCTTCTACGCTGACCCGACCGCCTTGTTCGCGGCCTATCTCGCCGACGAGCCCGGCCACGCTGAGCTGCGAGAACTGCTCCTCGATGGCGGGCACTTCGTCCTGACCAGCGAACTCACCCGGCTGGAACTGGCCGACGCGATCACCGCGGCCAAGCCCGGCATGACAGATCTCCTCCACCGGTTCGACGAGGATTCGCGGACGGTGCTGGGAGTCGTCCCGCTGAATCCGCGTGTCTTCGCCGCGGCTCGACGGACGGTGATCGGGAGCCCGGTGTCCACGCTCGGCGCGATCCACATCGCGGTCGCGATGCACGACACGGCGGAACTGACCGGCGGCGCGCCGGTGACCTTCGTGACCCGGGACGACCGCCAGGCGGAGGCAGCCAAGGCCAACGGGTTCGAGGTGCTGTGAGCGGCGGACCCGCGTAGCTCGTGTCCCGCCGGCGGGAAACCGGCGGCGCGTCCCCGGCGGCCCGGTCAGCAGGTCGCCGGGTCTCCCGGGCCCGCCGGCACGCTTGTCGTGCGGGCCGGGCGGGATCCGGTCGCCGGTGGCAGGGGGCAGACCCGGACCACGGGCGGGCCGGCGTCGGCCCGGTTGCCGCTGTTGTCGAACGTGATCATGCCGCCCGCGCCGCGGACCGCTTGGCCCGCCGCGGAGAAGCCGCTGATCGCCGTGTTCACCTGGCTGCGCTGGACCGGTTTCGCGGCCGGGAGGGTGCGCAGCGCTTCGGACACCGTGACCGTCGAGTCGTAGGCGTTGACCGCCCAGCCGTCGTCGATGTCCGCCAGGTCGAACCCGGCGGCGGTGAACGACTCCTCCAGATCGGCGAACCCGGGGTTGTCCGGGCGCTTCTTGTCGGCGCCCGAGACGAGCGTCGTGAGCAGGCGCACCCGGCCGGCGGCGAAGCTCGCCGACCGCAGGGCGCGGACCCGCAGGTCCTCCAGCATCGGGTTGTCCTCGACCGCGCGGAGCCGCTGGCCGTCCGAGGTGCTCACCACGGCCACCGACGTCGCCGCGCACTGGCCGCTGCCGAACGCCTCGTCGAGGCTGAACAGGAGCCGGGCCAGGTCGCTGCCGCGGGCGATGTACACGACGGTGACGTCCTTGGCCGTGCCGCAGATCCGCTTCGCCGTCTGCAGCACCGTGCTGGACTCGTCGGCGTCGAACTTCACCTCGGTGACGTCGCCGCCGAACCGGCGCTGCACCATCGGCAGCGCGGTGCAGGTGTACGGGTCGGAACCGCCGGTGGGCACCATGACGAAGTCCGGCCGCGCGGTCACGACGGCGGCGAGCCGGTCGATCTGCACCCGGTTGCGGTAAGCGACGCGGTAGAAGTAGTCCCGCCCGATCCCGCGCTGGTAGGTGATGTCCGGGTCGCACGAGTCGAACTGCGGCTGGTCCTCGCGCGAGCCGGTCTGGTCGAAGCCCTCCGCGGTGATCACGTCGGACACCATCGGGATCTTCGCGCCGGCGAACAGGTCCGCGGTCCGGGCCGCCTGTTCCTGGCTCAGGCCCATCCCGACGACCGCGACGACGTCCGGCCGGTCGGCGAGCGCTTGGGCGACGTCGAGTCCTTCGCTGTCGGGGCCGTACGCGCCGATGTTCGCGACCACCAGCCGCATCGGGTGCACGCAGCCGGTGCCGTTGGCGTGGCGCTGCCCCGCCGCCATGCCTTCGAGCTCGTGCACCGCGCGGCCGCCCGTGTAGCGGTCGGACATGGTCACCAGCACGCCGACGGTGACCGGCGTGCCGTCCGGGTCGCAGCTGTCGGCGGCCGCGTCGTTCTGGTGGTCGATCGTCTGCAGCACCGGGGCGAACCGGTCGAGGCCGAAGGCGTACGAGCCGTCGGACAACCCGACGCACTCGCCGGCGGCGGACCAGGCGGCGGTACCGGGCCAGCCGTCGTTGCAGGTGGCCAGCCGGCCGAGGTCCTGCCGGAAGACGACGACGCCGGTGGCGGTGACGGCCAGCAGGACCACGAGCCCGAGCCGGAGCCAGTCGATCCACAGTTTCGGGAAGCGGTCGGCACGGGGCACGACCACCCAGCGGTAGCGCGAGGGCAAGGTGGGGTCCTTCCGGGAGGTGGGGTGGTCAGCGCCGGGGCCACATGAGGAACGGCGGCCGCTCGTCGCCGTACCCGGCCAGGTGGGTGAGGCTGTGCGAGGCGAGGGTCTGCAGGGTCGTGCGGTTCCACGCGGAGGTGAGGCACGGGTCGTGGAGTGCGGGGAACACGCCGAGCAGCACGACGATGTGGTCCACCGGGGTCGCGGGCTGCTTCGGACCGCAGACGGCCGCGAAGTCCCGTTCCCGGGGGTCCGGGGTGGCGGTGACCTCGTCGAGCAGGGTCAGCCAGTCCGCGGCCCGCAGCTCCCGCAGGAGGCCGGCCAGCTCCTTGGCCACGACCTCCTTGCCGCTCAGCAGCCTTTCGTGGTGCAGCCGGCCGGCCCGGTCGTCGGGCCCGGCGCGGTCCCGCAGCTTCCGGAACACCGCCGTCCAGCCGGTCGCCGGGTCGTCGCGGGCGGCGAGGAGCCGCAGGCCGACGTACCGGGCCAGCGGGTGCAGGCGGCCGCCGTCCGCTCCCGGCGGCGACCACAACGTCGGTGACGTGAACACGGGGGAGCCGATGCCGATCGGGTGCGGCAGCAGCGGGAGCAGCCCTTCGGCTTCGTGCCGATCACGGGCGCCCGACAGGGTCACGAGCGCCTCGAACTGGGGCTCGTCGACGTCCTTGCGCGCGCTCAGGCCGCGGGCGAACGGTTCCAGCAGCCGGTGCTCGATCGGGACGTCGCCCGGTCCGCGGCGGCGCAGCAGGCCGTCGAGGTCGTCGGCCAGCTCGGGCGCGGCGACGAGCGCGCGCAGGACGATGCCCGTCCCCTCCGGGTGGCCGTGGGTGAGGTGGTGGGTGATCAAGCCGTACCGGCGTCCGCCACCCCAGTCGAAGCTCTGGGCCAGCAGGCAGACCTCCTCCTCGCCGAGGTCGGCGGCCGGCACCCGCACCCACGGCCGGGCCGGGTCGGCCCCACCCGCCCAGCCGGTGTCCGCGGTGAGCACGTCGGCCAGCGCGCCGGCGGAGGCGACGGCCACGTTCACCGGGTCCGGCAGGCCGGCGCGCGTGGCGGCCAGCCCGGCCCGGACGCGGATCAGCGAGCCGATGAAGGCCGACGGGCCGGGCAGGTCGGCGTCGTCGATGAGCACGAGCGCGTTCGGTGCGGTGCCGCGGGCCGATTCCCAGCTGTGCCGCAGGTCCGCGAGCAGGGCCGCGACCAGCAGGTCGGTCACTCCTTCGCGCAGGTCGGCACGGTCACTGCGGGCCCGGTTGCTGAGGTCGATCAGGATCTGGGCGGCGTTGTAGCGGAAGCCCTTGTCCTGGTGGCCGAACCAGGCCACGAGGCCGTCCCAGTCGATCTGCCGTTGCCAGGCCCGCTTGCGCAGGGCCGCCAGGACGCCCGCGGCCACCTGCTTCGCGATCGCGGAGGTGACCGCGGCGACGGGTGGGGCGGCCTGGTTCGCGGCCAGCTCTCCACCGGCGGCCACCAGGCCGACGACGAACTTGGTCACCGCGGCGGGCTCGCTGTACGCGGCCAGCACCACCTTCAGCCGGCTCAGCGCCGCGGCCGCGGTCAGCCCGGAGAAGTCTTCGCTGAGGACGATCTGCGCGATCACCGTGCGCGGGAACTTGACGTCGTAACCGCGGATTCCCGGGGTGAGACCGAGCATTACGGCGGTGAGGACGCCGCGCACAGCGGAATCCGCGGGTTCGCCGTTGTCGTGCGGTTGAACCAGTGCTGTCGGCGTCTTTTCCCGGTATTCCTCCAGCGTTTTCCGCAACGCCGTGGAACGGCCGGAGCCGCCGGTTCCTTCGAGGACCAGAACCGGCGACGGCGCTCTTCCGGTGTCGGTGACCTGTGCTTCCACCAGTGCGCCGAGTGTGGTGGAGAGGTTTTCTGGCACTTTTCTCCTTGCCGTCCAGTCTCCCCCGACTGGAAGGCAATACCTTAAACGCCGATCCCGGGACCCGTCCCGGAGTTGTTGTGCTCAAACACACTCTTCACCCATTCGAGTGAAATCGTGCACTCGCAGGGTAATCACATTCCGATCAATTCAGCGGGGCGTTGCGCCAATCAGTTCCACTCCACCGCGACCCCGGCCAAACCCGGACCCGCGTCGTTGAAGAACGCGCTGCTCACGCCGCCCATGTCGCACGCCAGTTCCTCCGCCACCACCGGCAGGGCGTCGTCGCGGGCGCGGACCTGGCGGGTGCAGCGGGCCGGGAGGGCGTTGCGGTCGAACCTCAGCTGGACCAGGTAGCTCGCGCAGCGGTCGCGCAGCATCCGGTAGTAGCCCGGCGACGCCGAACCCGAGTCGTCGCGGACCTCGAAGCAGAACACGTGGATGTCGCCCTCGGCGAGCTTGCGGTCGAACAGCAGCTCCGTCGCCATCGTGTCCGCGTCCGGGTTGCGGCGCATCCGGCCGACCCGGCAGCCCTCGTCCGTGATCAGCTCGACGTCGTCGATCCGGCAGCCCGGATCGCCGTTGTACACCGTCAGGTAGCGGTCCGGGCCGTGCCGGCGCGCTCGCGTCACCAGGCGGGTGCGGAGGCTGACCTGGCGGTGCTCGGCGTCGAACGTGATCGTGTCGTGGACCGACAGCAGTTCGAGGTCGCCGTTGTAGTGGTTCGACGACGGGTACGCGCCGAGCTCGGCGAGCAGGTCCTCGACGATCGATCCCATGTCACCGGAACGGAGGTCGTGGAACGACGCCGCCGGCTGGTGGCCGCGGCGGACCAGTCGCGGGCCGATCAGCACCACGAGGGCGTCCGCGGGCAGCTGGAGGACCGATTCCAGGGCCCGGACCGCCGGCAGCGCCTTGGGTACCTCGGGCTGACGCAACCCGCGTTGCCAGTAACTCAGCGTCGACTGTCCGATTTGGACCCCGCGCAGCGCGAGGTGCGCGCGCAACCGGGCGAGCGAGAGGCCGCGGTAGGCGATCGCGAGTCTCAAGGCATGGTGGAATTCGCCGGTCCGGAGCGCTTCGGTCAGCTCTTTCGGCAGTTCGGCGACCGATGCCCGGGTCGCCCGGGCGCCATCGATGATCAGTGGAAGGTTCCCGTCTTGTGCCACCGCTCGTCCCTTCACCCGACCAGTGTGTGCGCTGGGCGTGAACACCGCGGAACGTTCACGTTAGCAGCGTAGAGTGGGCGTGCCGACCCCCGTTCAGGGTGGTTGGCCACGTGATGGTGACTGTTCCGCGTTCCGGCTACCCCCCGGAACGGTCCGTTCCTCCAGATGGCGTTCTTGCTCCGGGTGATGGCGTTGTTCACCGTGGTGACCACCGCTGGTTCGCCCACGTTCGAGCAGGAGGCCGTCCGTGCTGGTGAAGTCGAGCAGAGTCCACACCGCACTGGCGGTGAGCCTGGCGCTGTGCCTGGTCGTGCCGGCCACCGCCGCCGCGTCCGGCGCGCCGTCGAGCGTCCGGAACCAGATCTCGATGCAGGCGCAGCAGCGGACCCAGTGGTGCTGGGCGGCGTCGGGCAACACCATCGCGGCCTACCACGGCGTCACCGTCAGCCAGGCGCGCTTCTGCCAGCTGGCGCACGACACGACAGGGACCGACTGCGCGAACCTGCCGGGCACGCTCGCCGACCCGCAACGCGCCTTCGCCCGGCTCGGGTTCACCTCGCCCGGCCGCTACCTCGACAGCCGCATCCCCTACGCCTCGATCCGGACGCAGACCGCCGCGAACCGGCCGGTCGAGACCCGGGTCGGCTACCGCTCAGGTGGCGGCCACACGCACGTCCTCTACGGCTACGACACCAGCGGCGACTGGGTGTACTGGGGTGATCCGGGGCCGGCCAAGCGCTACAACTGGTCGACCTACGGGTACTACACGCAGAACTCGTCCTTCACCTGGACGCACACGCTCACGGGGATCACCCGATGAGCAGGCGGGCGCTGGTGCTCGCCGTACTGACCGGCGCGGCGCTGCTGATGACGGCACCGGTGTCAGGCGCGGCCCAGGCCGCCGGCACCAGCAGCGCCGACGCCGCGGCGGCCCGGAGCGCGGCCGCCGCGCCCGGGCTCCAGGACACCCTGGTCCGGTTCTTCGCCCAGGCGCCCGGCGCGTCGGCCACGCCGGTCTCGGTGCGGATCGCGCCGGACGCCTACCCGGTCTACGACCTGTCCCCGGACTTCGTCGTCGGCACGCCGGGTGCGGCGCCGGGCGCGTTCTCCTACTTCGCCGTGCCCGTCCAGGCTTCCGACGGCCGGACCGCGACGCTCTGGTCGGTCCGCGGCGACGACGGCGCCTGGCAGGTCGGCAACATCGCCTCGGGCGACGTCGAGACGTCGTTCGCCCGCAAGCTGCCCGCCGGCGCCCAGCTGCTGCACGAACCGCAGGTCGACGCCTGGTACGCGGTCGGCGACGGCCGCGTCACGCCGCTCGCCGGCGGCGCCGCGCTGAGCGTCGCCGACTACCAGCGGGCGGTCGGGGCGAAGTACGCGGACAAGCTCCCCGGCTCGGCCTACGACCGCGACGGCGAGGCCGGCGGTTACGGCGCCACGGGCTCGGTGATGCCCCGCGGCGACGGCGGCCCGGCACCGTCCAGCAACGACACCGGCTGGGTCCCGCTCCTGATCCTGGCCGGCGTCCTCCTGGTCAGCGGCGCGGGTTACTACGTGCTGCACCTGCGGCGGACGACCGCCTAGCCGTACCGGCGGGCTCGGCGTCGATCCCCTTCCACCGAGCCCGCCGGTCCACCACCGTTACTGTGACGCCCATGGGGCGACTGGTGGTCATCGAAGGACTCGACGGAGCGGGCAAGCGCACGCTGACCGACGGGTTGACGAACGCGTTGCGCGCCAAGGGCGCGAGCGTCGCGAAGCTGGCTTTCCCGCGGTACGGCGAGAGCGTGCACGCGGACCTCGTCAAGGAGGCGCTGCACCGCGGGCACGGCGACCTCGCCGACTCGGTGTACGGCATGGCCGTGCTCTACGCGCTGGACCGCAGCGGTGCCGCGGACGAGATCCGCGCCTTGCGCGGCGCGCACGACGTCGTCCTGCTCGACCGGTACGTCGCTTCGAACGCCGCGTACGCGGCCGCGCGCTTGGGGCAGGACGCGGCCGGCGAGGTCGTGAAGTGGGTGTGGGAGCTGGAGGTCGACCGCTTCGGCCTGCCGCACCCGGACGCGCACCTGCTGCTGCGGGTCGCCGCGTCGGTCGCGGCGGAACGCGCCGAACGCCGAGCGGCGGCCGAGACCGACCGCGAGCGCGACGCCTTCGAGACCGACGACGGCCTCCAGCGGCGCTGCGCGGCGGTGTACGACGAGCTGGCCGCCGCGGCCTGGTTCTCGCCGTGGCACGTCCTGGACGGCGTCGCGGGCGTCGACCTCGAAGCGCTCGCCGAGACCCTGCTCGCCTAGGTGTGATGTCCGGGGAGGGTTGACCAGCCGGGTGATGGGTGGCTTGCCTCCGACGGATGAGTGGGGTCGGTGGTGATTGTCTGGGGCCGGCAGGCCGGGTCCGTTTCGGAGCGATCCCCAGCTCGGCGCAGGTATCGCGCCAGGCGTGGGAGCGGTAGGCCGAACCGTTGTCCGAGGGCACGCGTTGGACGGTCACGCCATGGCTGATGAACCAGGCGACGGCGCGCTGCAGTCCCGCGGCGGCGGCGGTGGCGGCGGACCCATTCCATGGTCACTACAGCTAGGCGCTGTCCGGTGAGACAGCGAGCTTGACTTGCAGGATCACACCTAGAGCAGGCGCGCCGGGTCGAACTGCGTGATCGGGTGCGCGGTCGTCCCGTCGACGACCAGGTCCGCGACGATCTCGCCGACCACCGGCGCGAACTTGAAGCCGTGGCCGGAGAAGCCGCACGCCAGCAGCACCCGCTCCTCGGCCGGGTGCGGGGCCAGCACGAAGCTCTCGTCGGCGGTGTCGGTGTACATGCACGTCACCGCGCGGAGGAACGCACCGGGCAGCGTCGGCAGGTGGCGTTTGACGACCGTGGCGATCTCGTGGACCTCGGTGTCGGTCACCGTCCGGTCGAGGCCGTCGGGTGTGCGCGGCCGGCCGCCGCTGTGGAACGCGACCTTCACGCCGTCGCCCGTCGCGTTGTGCGCGGGGAAGCCGTAGAACGTGTAGCCGTCGCCTTCCCAGATGTAGACCGGGTGCCGGCGGAACGGCTCGACCCCGCCCGAGGGCGCGAACCAGAACTGCACCTGCCGCCGCACGGTGAACGCGACGCCGAGGTCGCGCAGCAGCTCGCCGGCCCACGCGCCGGGGCACAGCACCAGCCGGTCGGCCGTGTAGTAGTTGTGCGACGTCCCGACGCGCACGCCGCCGGCCGTGGTGCTCCAGGTGAACACCTTCTCCTCGTGGTGCAGTTCGGCGCCGCACCGCGCGGCGAGCTGCAGGTGCGCGGCGACGCTGCCCTCGGGTGACACCAGCCCGGCACCCGGCTCGTACAGCGCGACCTCGTCGGGCGCCGGAGACGTCGTCGGGTACCGGCGGCGCAGCTCACCGGCGTCGAGCAGTTCGTGCGGGATGCCGAAGGCGCGAGCCGAGGCGACGCTCCCGGTGATCGTCCGCGACGCCGCCGTGCCGACCATCAGCCCGCCGCAGCGGGTGAACAGCCGGCGTCCGCTGTCGCGCTCGAGGCCGTCCCACAGTTCGTGGGCCCGCAGCAGGAGCGGGACGTACTCGGGGCCTTCGAGGTAGGCCTGGCGCGTGATCCGCGAACCGCCGTGGCTCGACCCGAGGTGGTGCACCGGTGCGAACTGGTCGAGGCCGAGCACCCGTTGCCCGCGTTGCGCCAGCCGGTACGCGGCGGCGCTGCCCATACCGCCGAGGCCGAGCACGATCACGTCGTAGTGCGTCATGTGACCCTCCCGGGAACGCGCGTGCCGAAGTACTCGATCTCCACCCGTGTCCCCGGCACGCTGTACTCCACCGGGAGCCAGGCGTAGGCGATCGATTCGTCCCCGCTGGTGACGTACCCGGCCGCGCGGCCCTCGACGTACACCGGCTCCTTGCCCAGCACGACGCCGTCGACGCGCAACCGGGTCAGCCGGCGGCCGGTGACGGCGTCGCCGCGGCCGGCGAGCGCGTCGCGGCCGAGGAAGTAACCCTTGTCCAGCCGGACGGCGGATCCGAGCCCGGCCTCGTACGGATCGTGCTCGGTGGTGACGTCGACGCCCGGCACGCGCACCCCGGCCGCCAGCCGCAGGCTCGTGTACGCCTGGTGCCCGGCGGCGACGATCCCGCGCGCCCGCAGGGTGTCCCACAGCCGGCGGCCCACATCCGCCGTGGCGTGCATTTCCCAGCCGGGAAAGCCCACAGTGGACAGTCGCAACGCGACGACCGGGACGTCGTCCACGTAGGTCTCCTCGGCCGAACAGTCCGTTGTGGACAGTTCCGGTAGGACGTCGTCGGCGTGCGGTCCCCAGACCCCGACGCAGCAGGTGCCGGGCGTGGTCTCGTGCAGCTGCACGGCGCCGTCGCCCGGCAGGTGGCGCCGCAGCCAGTCGAAGTCCGCCCGGCCGGTGGCGCCGACGTGGAACCGCTCGTCGCCGAGCCGGGCCACGGTCACCTGGCCGCGCACCCCGCCGTCCTCGCTCAGCAGCAGCGTGCGGGTGACCGAGCCCGGCGGCCCGGCCAGGTCGCCGGTCGTCATGGCCTGCAGGAACGGCAGCGCGCCCGGGCCGGTGACCGCCAGCCGCGGCCCGGCGGTCAGGTCGAACATCGCGACGCGCTCGCGAGCCGCGAGCGCCTCCGCGCTCCCGATCGGCGACCAGTGCCGCGCGGCCCAGCCGGTGCGCGCCGAGGCGCCGGGCAGGTCCGCGTTGGCCTGGTACCACTGCGGCCGCGCCCACCCGCCCGACGGCAGGAAGTGCGCGCCCAGCCCGGTTTGCCGCTCGGCGAAGGGACTGCTGCGCAGCGGTGCTTCCCGGGGATCCAGCGGGTGCACGATCTCGTGGACCTCCGCGAACCGGCGGCCCCGCACCGAAACGCGGTCGAAGCGGGCCAGGTCGCAGCCGTGGACGGCCAGCACCGGCTGCCCGTCGACCAGCCAGCGCGCCAGCTCGCGCGCGACCCCGGCGGAGTGCTCGTCCCGGACGGCTTCGGCAACCCAGAAGCCTTCGAGGTCCGGGTGCTCGCCCAGCAGCGGCTGCCCGTCCGGCGTGCCCGGGAGCGTCACGGTGGTGACGGTCTCGGCCTTGGCGTCGCGGAGCGCGGGCAGCAGCGCGGCCGCCGCCTCCCACGCCGCGTCGAACTCGTCCGAGCCGGCGTCGAGCGCGCCGATGCCGAGCCGGTCGACGTGCTCGCGGACGTAGAGCGCGCGGTCGTGGTGGCGCAGCACGGGTTTACCCGCCTGCGCGTGGTCGTCGTTGTGCCCGGCCAGCTCCGCCAGCGGCGACGTCCGCGCGTACCGGTGCGGCAGCGGCACGTGCGGCACCGCCAGGCCGACGAGCCCGCCGGCGCCGGCGCACGACACGACGACGTCGGCGCGCAGCCGCCCGGAAGCCGTGACGACGCCGGTGACGCGCCCGCCGGCGCGGTCGATCGCGACGACGTCGTCGTCGAGGAACTTCGCGCCCCGCCCGGCGGCCCGCCGGGCCTGGGCTTCGGCCGCGTGCCCGGCGTGCAGGAGGCCGTCGCCCGGGACGTGGAACCCGCCCAGGACGCGGGTTTCGTCGAGGAGCGGGTGCAGGTCGGCGCACTCGTGGGGCGCGCGCAGGAAGCCGCGCACGCCCCACGACGTGGCCCAGCCGCGACGCCGCTTCAGGTCCGCGAGCCGCTCGGGCGTCGTCGCGAGCTCCAGGCTGCCCACCGGGTTGAAGCACCACTGGCCGTCGAGCGTGAGGCCGCTGCACTTCGCGGCGGTGTACTTCGCGAACTCCGTCAGCGTGCGGTCCGCGTCGGTGCGGAACACGAGCCCGGGGGTGTCGGGCCGCTCGCCGCCGCCCAGCACCGTGACGTCGGTCCAGCCGCGTTCGGTCAGCTCGTCGGCGAGCGCGCAGGCGACGAGGCCGGCGCCGATGACCACCACCCGGGGCTGTGCCATCGCGGGATCCCTCCGGGCGAAGTTGCGTCTTCGGCAACAACGTGCGTCATGCGCGACTTGCTGTCAAGCGCCCGAAAAGGTGCCGGTTCCGGCCCGGGTGAACTCCATGACCCAGTTGGATTCCCAGGTCTTCCCGCCGTCGGCCGAGAACTCCTGCTCCCACCGCGGCGACGGCCCCGCGGTGCCCGACCAGAGGTAGTGCGCCTTGATCGGCCGGCCCTCGTGGACGTCGTCGCCGTAGAAGTCGCCGCGGCCGTCGGCGAAGGTGCCGACGACCGGCGGCTGGAGCAGCCCGGTGCGGTCGTTGGCCCAGTAGATCGACCACTCCTTCCGCTCGACGTCGAACAGGCGCAGCGTGAACCCGCGGAACCCGCGGGCCGGGAAGCGGATCTCCTCGGTGTTGCCGCCGCCCTCGAAGAGGGTCCGGCAGGTGGTGGTGCCGGGGTAGACGTCCCAGTCGTCGCAGCCGGCGAAGATCGTCTCGAGCCGCCGGCTGACGACGGTCCAGGAGCCGTGGAGGAAGTCGAAGTCGTTCATGACGGCGATCTTGGGGCGTCACCACTGACACCTTCTGTCAGTGGTGGCTGGCAGACTCCGGCGGGTGCGAGCGAGCCGGCTGGTGTCCCTGCTCCTGCTGCTGCAGAACCGCGGCCGGATGAGCGCGTCGCGCCTGGCCGCCGAGCTGGGCGTGACCGCCCGGACCGTCTACCGCGACGTCGAGGCCCTGGCCGCGGCGGGCGTGCCGATCTACGCCGAGCCCGGCCCGAGCGGCGGCTACCAGCTGATGGACGGCTACCGCACCCGGCTGACCGGCCTGACCGCAGACGAAGCCGAGTCGCTGTTCCTCACCGGGCTGCCGCAACCCGCCGCCGAGCTGGGCCTGGGCGCCCAGGTGGCCGCCGCCGAGCTGAAGCTGACGGCGGCGCTGCCGACGCCGTACCGGGACGCTTCGACGCGCATCCGGCAGCGGTTCCACCTCGACGCGCCCGGCTGGTACCGCGAAGCGGACCCGGTGCCGCAGCTGCTCGCCGCCGCGGAAGCGCTGTGGCGGGACCAGGTCGTCCAGGTCCGCTACCGCCGCTGGTCACCGCGCCCCGGCGTCGTGACGCGGCGGCTGCACCCGCTCGGCCTGGTCCTCAAGGCCGGCGTCTGGTACCTGGTGGCGTCCGGGCGGACCTACCGCGTCACGAACATCGAGACGCTGACCCCGCTCGACGAGACGTTCACCCGGCCCGCCGGCTTCGACCTCGCGGAGTTCTGGCGTGAGCACGTCGAGCGGTACGAAGAGGCGGAGATCCCCGACACGGCCGTCGTGCGGCTTTCGGCGGCGGGCATCGCGGCCCTGCCGGACATCCTCGGCCCGAAGGCGGCCCGGCTCGTCTCGCACACGCTCGAACCCGCGGACGCCGAGGGCTGGCGGCGCGCGGCCGTCCCGCTGGAGAGCGTGCCGCACGCCGCCGCCGGACTGCTGCGGCTCGGCGCCGACGCGCAGGTGCTGGAACCCGCGGAACTGGTGGCGCACATGGGAAACACGATCCGGGCGATGGCCCGGCTCTACGGCTAGTCCCGGAAGTAGCCGAGCTGCGCGGACAGGTCGTCCGCCGCCTCGGCCATCGGCCGCACGATCTGCTTGACCCGCTGCTTCGAGAGCCGGTACGACGGGCCCGACGCGCTCATCGCGGCGACGACGTCCCCGCCCGGGCCGTGGATCGGCACCGCGACCGCGTGCATGCCGAGCTCGAACTCCTCGTAGCAGGCCGCGTAGCCGTCCTCGAGGATCCGTTCCAGCTCGGTCATCAGCTCGTCCGGCTCGACGGTCGTGCGCGGCGTGTACTGCTCCAGCTTCCGCTTCAGCACCCGCTTGCGCTCGGCTTCGGCCATGTACGCCAAGAGGATCTTGCCGCTGGAGGTCGCGTGCAACGGCGTCCGCTGGCCGGTCCAGTTCTGCGTGGTGATCGCCGCGGCGCCGCGGGCCTGGCTGATGTTGATCGCGACGCCGTCGTCGGCGATGGCGATGTTCACGGTCTCGCCGAGCTCCTCGGCGAGCGTCAGGCAGCTGGTGCGGCCGAGCTTCGCCAGGTCCATCCGCCCGGTCGCGGCGCCCGCCAGCCGCACGATGCCGAAGCCGATCGCGTACTTCCCGCGTTCGCCGAGCTGCTCGACCAGGCCTCTCGACTCCAGGACGCTGAGCAGGCGCGACGCCGTCGACTTGTGCACGCCCAGCTCGCCCGCGATCTCCGTGATGCCGGTTTCGCCGTTGCGGGCGAGCAGCTCCAGCACGCTGATCGCCCGGTCGACCGATTGCACCTGGCTCTGAGTTGCGTTGCCCGAGTCCTGGTTCCGCATAGCGCAACACTATCCGTTTTGCGCACTCCCTATCGGCTGAGTGGGCGAATCTCTTGACGTGGCCGCCCGTCGGACCGGATTGTTGCGCAAGAAGCGCAGCGTCGCGCAATGCGCAACTTTCACGAACCGTCCCGGCATCCCGCCAGTCGTTTCCGGAGGCCCTGATGATCCGCGCCTGCGCCGTCACCGACCTGCCCGAGGGCGAAGCCCGCCGCCTCGACGGGCCCGTCCCGATCGCGGTGTTCCACACCGAAGCCGGCTTCTTCGCCGTCGACGACACCTGCACCCACCAGGACGCATCGCTGGCCGACGGCTGGCTGGAGGGCTGTTTCGTCGAGTGCCCGCTGCACGCCGCCCGGTTCGACCTGCGCACCGGCGCGCCCACCTGCCTGCCCGCCAGGAAGTCCGTGCGGACGCACCGAGTGGTCGTCGAGGACGGCGTCGTCTTCGTCGACGCGCCGGTCCCGGCCGTCACCCCCTGAGCCCTTTCCACAGGTCCGTGAAGGCTGCCTTGAGGGACCCGGAGTCCCTGAAGGCGGCCTTCACGGACCGTCCAGGGGCACCCGGATGGAGCAGGGACCCGTGCCGATCTTGATCTTTCTGGTGGTCAAACACGCGGGTCGCGCGTACGGGCGTCGGAACTAGTGCGAATATGTGGTCATGAAGGCACGTGTTCTCGTGGTCGACGACGACCCTGCACTCGCGGAGATGCTCACCATCGTGCTCCGTGGGGAGGGGTTCGACACGGCGGTGGTCGCCGACGGCTCACGCGCGCTTCCCGCGCTGCGTGAACTGAAGCCCGACCTCGTCCTGCTCGACCTGATGCTGCCCGGGATGAACGGGATCGACGTCTGCAAGGCGATCCGCGCCGAGTCCGGGGTACCGATCGTCATGCTCACCGCCAAGAGCGACACGGTCGACATCGTCCTCGGCCTGGAGTCCGGCGCCGACGACTACGTCGTCAAGCCGTTCAAGCCGAAGGAGCTGGTCGCCCGGGTCCGCGCCCGGATGCGCCGCACCGAGGCCGAACCGGCGGAGTCGCTCACGATCGGCGACCTGGCGATCGACGTGCCCGGCCACGAGGTCACGCGCGAGGGCAAGGCCATCCCGCTGACCCCGCTGGAGTTCGACCTGCTGGTGGCGCTGGCCCGCAAGCCGCGTCAGGTGTTCACCCGCGAGGTGCTGCTCGAGCAGGTCTGGGGCTACCGGCACGCGGCCGACACCCGGCTGGTGAACGTGCACGTCCAGCGGCTGCGCTCCAAGGTCGAGAAGGATCCGGAACACCCCGAGGTGGTGTTGACCGTTCGCGGCGTCGGGTACAAGGCCGGCCCGCCGTGATGGCTCCATGACCGTGGAGACCGGCAGACGGCTCCCCGCGTTCGCGCGCTCGACGGCACGCCTGGTGCGGCGTGTCGTCGTTTTCGCGCGCCGTCGCGCGGTCGCGTTCAACGAGCTGTGGAAGCACTCGCTCCAGTTCCGCGTGACCGTGTCGACCCTCGCGCTGTCCTCCGCCGTGGTGTTCGTGCTGGGCATGGTCCTGCAGAACCAGATCACCGAGCGGCTGCTGGACACCAAGCGCGACGCCGCCACCGCGCAGACCCGCGCGGCCGCGGAGACCGCCGCCGGTGAGCTCGTCGGCCTCGGCAGCGAGACGTCGGACGCGCTGCGCAACCGGCTCGAGAACGCGCTGAAGAAGATCGCGATCACGCCGACCAGCCAGGACGCGGCTGGCTCGGCGGCCGGCACGTTCATCCCGGTGCTCGCCAGCGGCGGCCACGACCAGTCCGGCAGTGAACCCGAGTTCGCCGGGCCGTTCGAGAACGTGCCGCCGCGGCTGCGGCAGTTCGTCGAAGCCGAGCAGACGAGCTACCTCGAGCACACCGTCCCCGACATGAACGGCGGGCGCACGACGTACCTGATCGTCGGGACGTCGCTCAAGACCGTCTCCAGCCCGCTGCAGCTGTACTTGCTCTTCCCGCTGACGACCGAGCAGAACACCGTCTCGACCGTGCAGAACACGCTGCTGGTCGGCGGCCTCGTCCTGCTGCTCCTGCTGGCCGGCATCACGAACCTGGTGGTGCGGCAGGTGGTGCGGCCGGTCCGGCAGGCCGCCGCGGCGGCGGAGCAGTTCGCCGGCGGCGACCTCGACCAGCGCGTCGCCGTGGTCGGCGAGGACGACCTGGCGAAGCTCGCCGTGTCCTACAACGGGATGGCCGCCAGCATCCAGCGCCAGATCCGCCAGCTCGAGGAGTTCGGCGGCCTGCAGCGCCGGTTCACCTCCGACGTCTCGCACGAGCTGCGGACGCCGCTGACCACCGTCCGGATGGCCGCCGACGTGCTGCACGCGTCCCGCGAGCAGTTCCCGGCCGGGCTCGCGCGCTCTACCGAGCTGCTGGTCGACGAGCTCGACCGGTTCGAGGCCCTGCTCGGCGACCTGCTGGAGATCAGCAGGCTCGACGCCGGCGTCGAGGAGCTGTCCGCGGAGTTCATCGACGTCCGCCCGATCGCCACCCGCGCGGTCGAGCAGGTGCGGGTCATCGCCGGCAACGCGGGCTCCTCGGTCGAGCTCGTGCTGCCCGACGAGGAGATCCCCGCCGACGTCGACTCGCGGCGCGTCGAGCGGATCCTGCGCAACCTGCTCGCCAACGCCGTGGACCACAGCGAGGGCCGGCCGGTGGTGCTCACCGTCGCGGCCAACGAGACCACCGTCGCCATCACCGTCCAGGACCGCGGCGTCGGCCTGCGGCCCGGCGAGGCGGACCTGGTGTTCAACCGGTTCTGGCGCGCCGACCCGTCGCGCAACCGGCGCACCGGCGGCACCGGCCTCGGGCTGGCGATCAGCCTCGAGGACGCGCGCCTGCACGGCGGCGAGCTCGACGCGTGGGGCGCGCCCGGCCAGGGCGCCTGCTTCCGGTTCCGCTTCCCGCGCCACCAGGACGTGCCCATCGGCGAGTCGCCGCTGGGCCTGCCGCCGCCGGAGCGCGTCCCCGGTGAGGTGCCGCTCGGGATCATCGAGGTGACCCCGGCGCCGGAGGCGATCTTCGCCGAGCGTGAGGAAGTCGGTCAGTGAAACGCGTTCTGCTCGCGGTGTTGTGCCTGGTGCTGGTGGCGGGCTGCGCCAACGTCCCGCTCGAATCCCAGCCCGTCGTCGTCCCGGGGGAGCGCCAGGGCCAGGGCCAGAACGCCGAGGCACCCGAGCCGCAGGCGAACATCGACGCGCTGACGCTGGTCCGCGACTTCATCGGCGCGACGCTCAAGCCCGGCCAGAACAACGGCGCCGCGCGCGCTTACCTGGACGACCAGGGGCAGGCGACCTGGCGGCCCAGCCGCAGCCTGACGATCATCCAGGACACCTTCGGCACGGTCTACGACACCGAGCCGCAGCCGGACCCGAACACGCAGGTCGTCAACGTGCGCGGGTTCGACGTCGGCACGCTGGACCAGAACAGCGCGTTCGTCCCTGACTACAGCCCGGCGCTGCTCCACGTGAAGGTGCGCAAGCAGCCGACCGGCCAGTGGCGGATCGTCGACCCGCCCGCCGACCTGTACGCGACCGAGTCCGACTTCGCCGAGAACTACACCGCGGTGCCGGTGGTCTTCTACTCGGAGTCGGCCAACACGTTCGTCCCCGACCGGCGCTACGTCGTCGCGAAACCGCAGGCCGGGTTGCCGGGCCGGGTGATGGACATGCTGGTCGCCGGCCCGTCGACGAGCCTGGCCGGCGCGGTGAAGAACCTGCTCGGCGAACCGGTGGAGATCGACACCAACGTCAAGAGCCTCGACGACGGGACGCTGGTGGTGCCCCTGACCGGGCTGACCGGCGTCAGTGACGACACCCGCATCCTGATCGCCGCGCAGATCGTGCTTTCGCTGCAGTACGTGACGTCGGCGCGGATCCGGATCCTCGCCGACGCCGCCCCGCTGGTGCCCAACCACCCGGACTGGCGGCTGAGCGAGCTGCCCGCGTACGGCGCGGCGCTCTCGCCGAGCCAGGACCTGCTGGGGCTGATGACGGTCGGCGGCCGCGTCCGCTCCCTCGGCGACGGCGCCCCGATCGCCGGCCCGGCCGGCAACGGCGGCTACGACGTCGTCAACGCGGCCCAGTCGACCGACGGCAAGCGCCTCGCGGTGGTGGAGCGCGCGGGCGGCGGCGTCCACCTGCGGATCGGCGACCTCGGCCGCGAGCTGCCGCAGCTCAGCGTGGCCGGCAACACCCTGAGCCGGCCGACGTGGCGCCCCGGCTCGTCCGAGGTGTGGACGGTCGTCGACCAGCAATCGGTGGCCCGCGTCGTGCTGACCCCGAACGGCCAGTGGACCCCTCTGCTGGTGAACGCCGCCGACCTGATCCAGCAGGGCGACATCTCGGAGCTCAGGTTCTCTCGCGACGGCGCCCGGGTAGCGGCGGTGGTCAACGGCCAGCTGTGGGTGGCCTCGGTGGTCGGCTCGGGCGGCGACTCGGTCAGCCTGCGCGAGCCCCGCCACCTGCAGCCCCACGACCTCCAGAACGTCGTCGACGTGGACTGGCTGGCCCAGGACACCCTGGTCGCGGTCACGACGAGCGTGTCCCAGCCGGTGGTCCGCGTGACGGTGGACGGCCAGCGCATGGACGCGTTCAACAGCTCAAACCTGACACCCCAGGTCCACGGCGTCACCGCGGCCCCGGGCCGGCCGATCGTGGTGGCGGACGCGAGCGGCTTGTGGACGGCCTCGGTGCTGGGCGAGGTGTGGCGCCCCCAGAGTCATTCGGCGAAGGACGCGGATCCCTTCTACCCGGGCTGACGGTTTCAGCCGATCGGGTGATCGCTGAGGGCCCGAAACTGTCGGTGGTGGTCGCGACACTTTCCGTGTGATCATCAACGCGCTTCTGGAACTACTGATCCCCAGCCGCTGCGCCGCCTGCGGAGCCCGCGGCGCGCCTTGCTGCGCCCGCTGCGGGGGTGTCTGGGGCACGGTGCGGGAGGTCGCCCGCGTGCCGACGGCGGGGGTGGTCCGGGTGTTCTCCCTGGCCAAGTACAGCGGTGTCGGACGGCGGTTGTTGATCGCGTACAAGGAGCGGGGTCGTCGGGACCTGGCCCCGGCGCTGGGGTCGGCGCTGGCGGAGGCACTGGTCGTGTTGCCGTTGCGGGAACCCGCGGTCGGCGGACGACCACAGGTCGCGGCTGGAGTTGTTTCCGCAGGTCAGTCGCTGCGGGCTGCTGAGAGCGCCGGAACCGTGTCTCTGCGTCGGTCGCCGGGTCTGCCTCCGAGCGCCGGACCCGGTTCCCCACGTCGGCCGCCGGGCCTCTCTCCGAGCGTCGGAACCGATTCCCCGCGATGGCTGACCGGCCTGTCTCCGAGCGCCGGAACTGCTGTTCGCAGTCACCGGCTGCCGGATTCCGGTCGTGCCACCGGAGCCACGTCCATCGACCGGCCATCGGATCGGGTGCGGAGCGCCGGCGAACCTTTCGGGCTCCGGCCACCAGGCCTTGCCTACGCGACCGAAGCCGCTTCCGCCCATCAGCCACCAGACCAGGCCCGGAGCACCAGCGTCGCTTCCGAGCACTCATCAGACATGTCCTGCGCGACCGGAACCGTGTCCGCCCACCGGCGCCCAGGCCCGGCCCCGAGCACCGGATCCGTCCCCGGGCACCGCAAGATCTGCCTGGTCCCGGCACCCAGCCGCCCCTCCGCATCCCGGGTCCGCGGAGGCCCTCACGTCGAACTCCTGGCAGCAGCCGCGGCGAAAGTCTTGGCCACTCGCGGTTTCGAAGTGGCCGTCGCACCGGCGTTGGAACTGGCCGGGAGCGCCCGCGACGCCGTCGGGCTGGGCCACGCCCAGCGCGCCGCCAACCTGGCCGGCCGGCTGCGATTCCGCGAGGCCGGACGCCCACCACCCGGTTTCCCGGTGGTGGTCTTGGACGACGTGGTGACCACCGGAGCCACCGCCGCCGCATGCGTGCACGTGCTGGCCGCGGAGGGCATCGCGGTCGCGGCCGTCCTCACTCTGCTCGCGGCTGGGTGAACTCTTGCGGGCAGGCGGGCAGGCGGGCAGGCGGGCAGGCGGGCAGGCGAGCAGGCGGGCGAGCCGTGCGATCGGCGCCCGAGCCTCGCGGCGGCCGACACCGCCGTCAATCACGCCGGAACTTTGGTGTCCGTCGCTTGCCCCCGACGCCCGCAGCCGGAACTCGGCGCCCGCAGCCGGAACTCGATAGCCGCGGCCGCGGCCGCCGCCCAGCCGGTTTCCGAGGTTTCGGCCGGGTGAACCCATGGAGCACAGAGCCGTGCGATCGGTGCCCGAACCCCGCGACGGTCGACGCCAGCTATCAAGTCATGCCGGAGCTTCGTTGCCCACCGCCTGAACCCGGCGCCCGCAGAACTCCCAAGCCCCGCCGGAACTCCGGTGTCACTGCCAAGACCCCTGGCGTCCACCGCCCCAAACTCCGCCACCCATCGCCAAGACTCCGGAGCCCGCCCGACCGAAAGCGCCCAAACCCGGCGCCGACAAACCGGCGCCGCCGAACCTGGCGCTGCCGAACCTGGCGCTGCCGAACCTGGCGCTGCCGAACCTGGCGCTGCCGAACCTGGCGCTGCCGAACCTGGCGCTGCCGAACCTGGCGCTGCCGAACCTGGCGCTGCCGAACCTGGCGCTACCGAACCTGGCGCCGCCAACCCGGCGCTACCGAACCTGGCGCTGTCAAACCCCGGTGCCGCCAAACCCGGTGCCACCGAGCCCGGTGCCACCGAGCCCGGCGCCGCCGAGCCCGGTTCGCCGAGCCATCCGGCCGGTCCAAGAAAGATTTCCCACCCGGGTGAATCCGCGACATCCGCCCACCAGCCACCGCCCAACCCCACCACCCCGCCCCGGAACCCGACCCGAAACCAGAACGGCGGTTTCACCAGGTCACACCAGTCTCCTCAAGCCCCACCGACCCCATCCGCACCACCAGATCCACAGCCACCGAAAACACCCGCCAAACCCACCCCCGCGGCCGGGTGACCCGGGTGTCACCTGGACGAGTGACTTCCGGTGGGAACGCGAGCGGCGCCGTGGCCGTTGTCCGGGCATGAGGGTGTCGATCAAGGCCACTTGGGTGCCGAACCACTCCACCGGAGTGGTGGCTGTGCCGGACAAGGCCGTCACCCTCGGCGTCCGTGCAGCTGGAGTGATGCGCCGTCCGTGTGATGCCACGGCAACCGGCGAGCGTCCGACCAGCGGGTGTTTTCTGGTGTTCACTCCCCGCTCACTGCGCGGGGTGACGGAGTCTCATTCCCCGACATCCCCCGGCTCGGGGGCTGTTGTAACGGGCGTGAGGAAGCTAACGTGCTCCGCTATCAGCAATCCCCGCAGGCAGGGAGGTGACGAGCCCATGTCCCTGGCGCCGGAGGTGCGCTGAGTCCGCGCTCGGGCATCCGGCACGAGACGTCGTGAACCGATCCGAGTTCCTTCTCAGCCCGCGATCCGGGCTTCCGTCCCCGCTACACCGGCGCCGTGTGTGAACTCAACAGCTCGCAGTCATCTCAGCGAGGGAGGTCGTGTATGGACATCGTCGTTAAGGGCCGCAACGTAGAGGTGCCCGAGCACTATCGGGCACTCGTCAGCGAAAAGCTGGCCCGCCTCGAGCGCTACGACAGGAAAGTCATCCGGTACGACGTGGAGCTGTTCCACGAACCCAACCGGCGCCAGGCCAAGAGCTGCCAGCGCGTCGAAATCACCGGAAAGGGGCGTGGCCCGGCCGTACGCGCTGAAGCGTGTGCCGCCGACTTCTACGCAGCGCTCGATTCCGCAGTCACCAAGCTGGAGAACCGGCTGCGGAGGACACACGACCGGAGGCGCGTGCACTACGGGCGCAGCCGACCGGAGTCGGTCGCCGAAGCGACCTCGGTGTTGCCGGGTGGTACCTCCCCGGCCGCCGCCGCCAGTCCCGCCGCGCGTACCGCGGTGTTGGACGCACCCGAGGCCGAACCGCAGCTGAACGGTTTCGCGAGTGCCGACGAGATCACCCTGCCCCAGCAGCAGAGCTGGGCTGACGACGACCTGGGCCACCAGCCCGGCCGCGTCGTCCGCGAGAAGCAGCACACCGCCGATCCGATGACGGTGGACCAGGCTCTCTACGAGATGGAACTGGTCGGCCACGATTTCTTCCTCTTCAACGACTCCGACGCGGGGCGGCCCAGCGTGGTCTACCGGCGGAAAGGCTTCGACTACGGCGTGATCCGGCTCGGCTGAGCCGGCTCTGAGAAGGCCTTCGCCGATGGCCCGCACGCGCTCGCGTGCGGGCCATCCGCATGTCAGGACGTACGGCGTGTGCACACGGCGCCCCGGGTTCCCTACGATGGGGTGGAACGGTGGCGCCGACCCACGGCGGCCGCCGTGGGAGAACCTGCCCGGGACCGGCCTGGGCGCGCTCATGATCAGCTAGTGAGGTCGACCGGATGGTGCTGAACCGCCTGCTCCGCGCGGGCGAGGGCAAGATGGTGAAGCGGCTGCGCAACATCGCCGATCACATCAACACCCTCGAAGACGACGTCAAGGACCTGACCGACGCCGAGCTGCGGGCCAAGACGGACGAGTTCCGCAAGCGGCACGCCGACGGGGAGTCCCTGGACGACCTGCTGCCGGAGGCTTTCGCGGTCGCCCGCGAGGCCGCCAAGCGCGTGCTCGGCCAGCGGCACTTCGACGTCCAGCTGATGGGCGGCGCCGCCCTGCACCTGGGCCAGGTCGCCGAGATGAAGACCGGTGAGGGCAAGACCCTGACCTGTGTCCTCGCGGCGTACCTCAACGCCATCCCCGGCAAGGGCGTCCACGTCGTCACGACGAACGACTACCTGGCCAAGCGCGACTCCGAGTGGATGGGCCGCATCCACCGCTTCCTCGGTCTCGAGGTCGGCGTCATCCTGTCGGAGCAGCAGCCGGACGTCCGGCGCAACCAGTACAACGCCGACGTCACCTACGGCACGAACAACGAGTTCGGCTTCGACTACCTGCGCGACAACATGGCGTGGAGCCTGGACGACTGCGTCCAGCGCGGCCACAACTACGCCATCGTCGACGAGGTGGACTCGATCCTCATCGACGAGGCCCGGACGCCGCTGATCATCTCGGGCCCGGCGGACCAGTCGTCGCGCTGGTACGTCGAGTTCGCGCGGCTCGCCCCGCTGATGAACGGCATCGACACCACCACGATGGGGTCGCGCGAGCGGGTCGAGAAGACGAACCTGATTAACTCGAAGTACCACTACGAGGTCGACGTCCGGAAGCGCACCGTCGCCGTCACCGAAAAGGGCGTCCGGTTCGTCGAGGACCAGCTCGGCATCGAGAACCTGTACGAGGCCGCGAACACCCCGCTGGTCGGGTACCTGAACAACGCGCTGAAGGTGCAGGAGCTCTTCCACCGCGACAAGGACTACATCGTCCGCAACGGCGAGGTCGCGATCGTCGACGAGTTCACCGGCCGCGTGCTCCACGGCCGCCGCTACAACGAGGGCATGCACCAGGCGATCGAGGCCAAGGAAAAGGTCGAGATCAAGGCCGAGAACCAGACGCTCGCCACGATCACGCTGCAGAACTACTTCCGCCTGTACGGGAAGCTGTCCGGCATGACCGGTACGGCCGAGACCGAGGCCGCCGAGTTCCACCAGACCTACAAGCTGGGTGTGGTGCCGATCCCGACGAACCGCCCGATGGTCCGCGCCGACCAGCCGGACCTGATCTACAAGACCGAAGAGGCGAAGTACGAGGCGGTCGCCGAGGACATCGCCGAGCGGCACGAGAAGGGCCAGCCGGTCCTGGTCGGTACCACGAGCGTCGAGAAGTCCGAGCGGCTCTCGAAGCTGCTGGTCAAGCTGAGCGTGCCGCACGAGGTGCTCAACGCGAAGCACCACGACCGGGAAGCGCTGATCGTCGCGCGCGCCGGCCAGAAGGGCGCCGTCACGGTCGCCACGAACATGGCCGGCCGCGGTACCGACATCGTGCTGGGCGGCAACCCCGACCTGATCGCCGACCACGTGCTGCGCGAGCAGGGCCTGGACCCGGTCGAGCACTCCGAGGAGTACGAGGCCGCGTGGCCCGGCATCCTCGAGAAGGTCAAGGAAGAGTCGAAGGCCGAGGCCGAGGTGGTCCGCGACGCGGGCGGCCTGTACGTGCTGGGCACCGAGCGGCACGAGTCGCGCCGCATCGACAACCAGCTCCGCGGCCGCTCCGGCCGGCAGGGCGACCCGGGCGAGTCCCGGTTCTACCTGTCGCTCGGTGACGAGCTCATGCGCCGTTTCAACGCGACCATGGTCGAGCGCGTCATGACGACCATGCGGCTGCCCGACGACGTGCCGATCGAGCACAAGATGGTCTCCAAGGCCATCAAGAGCGCGCAGACCCAGGTCGAGCAGATCAACATGGAGCAGCGCAAGGACGTCCTCAAGTACGACGAGGTCATGAACGAGCAGCGCAAGGTGATCTACGCCGAGCGCCACCGCGTGCTCGCCGGCGAGAGCCTGCGCGACCAGATCGAAGAGATGCTCGTGGACGTCGTCAACGCCTACGTGGACGGCGCGACGGCCAACGGCTACGCCGAGGACTGGGACCACGAGAAGCTGTGGACGGCGCTGAAGACGCTGTACCCGGTCAGCCTCGACTGGGACGACCTGCTCGAAGACGGCGACCTCGACGCGAACACCCTGCGTGAGGCGCTCGTCCAGGACGCCCGCGACGCCTACGACAAGCGCGAAGCGGAGATCAACGCGCTCGTCGGCCCGGAGGGCATGCGGACCCTGGAGCACCAGGTGATGCTGACCGTGCTGGACCGCAAGTGGCGTGAGCACCTGTACGAGATGGACTACCTCAAGCAGGGCATCGGCATGCGGGCGCTCGCGCAGCGCGACCCGCTGATCGAGTACCAGCGCGAGGGCTTCGACATGTTCCGCGCGATGCTCGACTCGCTGAAGGAGGAGGCCGTCGGCTTCCTGTTCAACCTGCAGGTCGAGCGGGCCGAAGCGCCGCCCGCGGAAGACGCCGCCGCGCTGCCGGCGGGTGTCGGCAACGGCAACGGCCAGGCCGTGCCGGAAGGCCGGCACGCCCGGCCGGCGCCGCCGCAGCCGCCGACGACCGACACCGATTCCGTCCCGGCCGCGCTGCGCGGCAAGGGCCTGGGCGGCAACAGCCAGCAGTCGGGGCTGACGCTGTCGGGCCCGGGTGAGGACGGCGAGGTCGAAGCGCACGCCGAGGAAGCGGGTGACGGCGCGGGTGGAAGCGGAGCCACCCGGCGGGACCGCCGGGCCGCCCAGCGCGACGCCGCCAAGAAGGGCAAGAAGGGCCCGCGTCGCTGACGTGAGCCGCTGATGTGAGCCGGAACCGGGGCGCGTGGACAACTCCACGCGCCCCGGTTCTGTGAACGGGGGATGGTCGTGTCGACGATGTCGGCGGAGATGCAGGAGTTCTTCGCGCTGTTCGGCGCCGAGCGGCGGCCGGACCCGTACCCGCACTACCGGCGGTGGCGCGAGCGGCTGCCGGTCGCGCTCCTGGCCGAGGGGATGTTAGCGGCCTCGCCGAAGCCACGCAGGTCCTGCGCGACCCGGCGTTCGGGCACCCCGAACCGGAGTACCTGGACCCGGCGGACCGGCGGCCGGACCAGCCGGTCGACGAGTCGGGACGCGTGGTCCGGGCGTTCCTGTCGCTGAACCCGCCCGACCACACGCGGCTGCGGCGGCTGGTGGCGAAGGCGTTCACGCCGCGGATGGTCGAGCGGCTGGCGCCACGGATCGACGCGATCACCGCCGACCTGATCGACCGCGCGCCGCGCGAGTTCGACCTGATGACGGCGCTCGCGAAGCCGTTGCCGGTCGAGGTGATCGCCGAACTGCTCGGCGTCCCGCTGGACGACCGCGAGCAGTTCGCGGAGTGGTCGCACGCGATGGCGCGGGCGCTGGACCCGCCGTTCCTGCAGAGCCCCGAGACGGTCGAACCGGCGATCCGGGCGCGCCAGTCCTTCATCGCGTACTTCCGCGAGCTGGCCGCGAAACGGCGGAGCGAGCCGGGGGAGGATCTCCTGTCCGCGCTGGTGGCGGTGTCCGACGCGGGCGACGTCCTCAGCGAGGGCGAGCTCCTGGTGACGCTCACGCTCCTGCTCATCGCCGGCCACGAGACGACGACGAACCTGATCGGCAACGGCGTGCTGGCGCTGCTCCGCCACGACGGCCTCGGGCCGGCCGCGGCGGCGCCGGACCGGGTGGTCGAAGAGGTGCTGCGCTACGACTCGCCGGTCCAGCTGACCTCGCGGACGGCGGTGCGCGACACGACGCTCGGCGCGCTGCCGGTCCCGGCGGGCAGCCAGGCGATCGTGCTGATCGGCGCGGCCAACCGCGACCCGGCGAGCGGCCCGGAGACGTTCGACCCGGCCCGGGCGCCGGGCAAGCACCTGGCGTTCGGCCAGGGCATCCACTTCTGCCTCGGCGCGCCACTGGCCCGGCTCGAAGCCCGCGTCGTGTTCCGTGAGCTGGCCCGCCGCCGCCCGGACCTGGCGCTGAACGGCACCCCGGCCTGGAACCCGACGACCACCCTGCGCGGCCTGGCGACTCTGCCGGTCCGGTCGTGAGCGGCGAAGAGGGTCAGGACCCGAACCACCACTCACGACCGTCCCGCCAGGACTAGGCCCGGTCCGGTCGTGAGTGGCGAAGAGGGCCAGCCCCCGAACCACCACTCACGACCGTCCTGCCGGGATCAGGTCCGGTCCGGCCGGCTGCGACCGTCGAGGCGAAACAGCCCGGTCGGCTGAACGACGCAAGCGACCGTCGAGACGGGACTGTCCCGACCGGCCGCTCACGACTGTCGCGCTGGGACGGTCCCGGCGGGGCTCGTGCCGTGCCCGCCCGCTTCACGCCGCTGCCCGCTGGGGCGGGTGGTCCAGCCGCCTCGGTTTCAGCAGCGCGAACCGCACGCACTGCCACCCCGTCGTGGTGCGGGTGAAGCGGGCCGCCAGCGCGAACGACCGGCCGTCGGCCTCCACCCGGGCGCACGCCTCGATCACACCCGCCACCGGGTTGCACGTGTGGACGGTGTGCGTCCGGTGCCGCGGCTGCGGCAGTCGTGGCCCGCTCAGCCCGGCGTACACCTCCGGCGCCACCAGGCCCCGGATCTGCGGCACCGGACGACGGCCGTCGTAGGCCTCCAGCAGCATGTTCAGCAGGTGGCCCACTTCGGACGCCTCGAGCTGCCGCGACGCCGGCCAGCGCGCGCCGGCCCGGCGGTGCTCCTCCGGTGTCACGGCCGCGAGCCGTTCGGCCCGGCGGGGCGCCTCGTAGCGGATCAGCGTTCTCAGGCGATGTTCCTCGGTCATTTCCTCCCCTCCCGGTCGCGGCATTTCGCCGCTTCCGCAGGCTTAGAGGGACGCGCGGCCCGAATCGCGTCAGGAATCGCACGATTCGGGGGAGAATCGCCGAAGCGATGGCTTCGCCGGTTACCGTGCGCTAGGGGCACATCGCATTGTCGGACTCCGAGAGACAGCGCCCCGTTACCCGGCTATGGTGTGCCGGGTGCTGAAGGGGTTATTGGTCGATTTCGCCGGAGTTCTCACCGATCCCGACGCCGACCGCTTCTACGAATACCTGATGACCGCGCGCAAGCGGGGCGTCCGTACCGCGTTGCTGTCCAACGCACCCGGGGCGTCGGAGCAGGTCAAGAAAACCATGTTCGACTATTTCGACGCGCTGGTGTTCTCCGGCGAGGTCGGCGTGGCCAAACCGGATCCGGCGGTCTACCTGATCGCGGCGGACCGGCTGGCCCTGCCCGCCGTGCACTGTGCGTTCGTCGACGACTCCGCAGCGAACATCTTCGGCGCCGTCGAAGCGGGCATGGTCGGGGTGCACCACCGGTCGGTCGGGGAAACGCTCGCCGAACTCGGTGTGCTGTTCCCCGATCAGTGAACGATCAACGCGCGCGGCGGACCAGTTCGAAGGAAAGCACCGCCGCGGCGGCCGAGACATTGAGCGACTCGACGTCACCCGGCATCGGGATCGACACCCATTCGGTGACGAGCTCGCCGACGTCCGCGCCGACGCCGTCCGTTTCGCCGCCGAGCACGAAAGCCGCGCGCTGCGTCAGGGTTACGTCGAACAATGCGGTCTTCGAGGACGCGCCCAGCGCGTAGATGCCGTAGCCCGCTTCGGTCAGCATTTCGGCCGCCTCGCGCGCGGAGCCGCAGCGCAGCACCGGGGCGCGGAACGCGACCCCGGCCGAAGCCTTGACCACCAGCGGGTCCAGCGCCGCGACGCCGCGGCGCGGCACGATCACGCCGTCGAGCCCGGCCGCGGTCGCGGTGCGCAGGATCATGCCGACGTTCGCCGGGGTCGTGATGCCGTCCAGCAGCAGCACCCGCGACGGCGGCTGCCGGTCCTCCAGCGCCGAGGCCAGCGCGCGCATCCGCGGCGCGACGACGTCGGCGAGCACGCCCTGGTCCTGCTTGCCGTTGCCGGCGAGCACCTTGACGCGGTGGGCGCTGGCGCGCTGCACCGGCACGCCCGCGTCCTTGGCCGCGCGCTGGATCTCGGCCGCGCCCGGCCCGCGGGCGGTGTCGGCGAGGATCACCTTGTCCACGCGCAGGCCGCCGTCCGCCAGTGCCTCGAGCACCGGCTTCCGGCCGTACACGGTCAGGAAGCGGTCTTTCGGCGAGACAGTCGACTCATCACCCACACCGGGCAGTCTCGCATTGTGTAAGGATCGGCCCATGCCCGACCGCCTTTCCGCGCTGGACGCCTCGTTCCTCTACGTCGAGGACCACGCGACCCCGATGCACGTCGGCGGCGTGGCGATCTTCGAGCGGCCACGTTCCGGGTTCAGCTACGCGCAGCTGCTCGACCTCGTCGGGGCGCGGCTGGCGTACCTGCCGCGGTACCGGCAGCGCGTCGCGGAGGTGCCGGGGCACCTGGCGCGGCCGGTGTGGGTGGACGACGTCGACTTCGACCTGAACTACCACGTCCGGCGCTCGGCACTGCCCCAGCCGGGCCGCGACGACCAGCTGTTCGACCTGGTGGCGCGGCTGATGTCGCGGCGGCTGGCGCCGGAGCGGCCGCTCTGGGAGGCGTACTTCATCGAGGGCCTGTCCGGCGACCGGATCGCGCTGGTCACCAAGACCCACCAGTCCGTTGTGGACGGTATCGGCACGATCGAGCTCGGCCAGCTCATCCTCGACCCGACCCCGGCCGAGCCGGAGCCGTTCGAGGACATCTGGACGCCGCGGCGCGAACCGAGCCGCACCCAGCTGGTGCTCGACGCGGTCAGCGAGGGCGTCCAGCGGCCGGCCGAGGTCGTCGAGAACGTCCGGTCGGCGGCGAACGACGCCGTCGCGGCGGCCGGGAAGTTCGCCGAGACCGTCGGTGGCGTGGCGTCGGCGCTGCGCACGCTGGTCAACCCGGCGCCGCCGGGACCGCTGAACGTCCGGGTGTCCGGCGGGCGCGTGTTCTCGGTGGTCCGCACGCGGCTCGAGGACTTCCGCAAGATCCGCGCGGAGCACGGCGGCACGGTCAACGACGTCGTCCTCGCGGCCATCACCGGCGCGTTGCGCGAGTGGCTGCTGTCGCGCGAGGAGACGCTGACCCCCGACGCGACGGTGCGGGCACTGGCACCGATGGCGGTGCGCGACGCCGAGACGGCGGAGTACTCGACGCCGGGCCTGGTCGGCAACCAGGTGGCCGCGTACCTGGTGGACCTGCCGGTGGGCGAGCCCAACCCGGTGCTGCGGCTGCAGCACATCGGGCACGCGATGACCGAGCACCTCGACTCGGGCCGGTCGGTCGCCGCGCGCGGGTTGCTCAAGGTCGGCGGTTTCGCCCCGGCTACCCTGCATTCCCTCGGCGCGCGTGCGGCGGGGTCGTTGTCGGGGCGGATCTTCAACGTCATGGTGACCAACTCGCCGGGCCCGCAGGTGCCGATGTACGCGGGAGAGGCGAGACTGGTCGAGATGTTCCCGGTGATGCCGCTGATGCGCACCCAGGCGCTGGCGATCGGGGTGACGTCGTACCACGGCGGCGTCTACTTCGGACTCAACGGCGACCGCAAGGCCGCGTTCGACGTCGACCTGCTGGCCGGGATGATCGAAGAATCCTTGGAAGAGCTGAAGGGTGCGCACTGGTGAGGGTCTATCTGCCTGCGACCATCGCGATGCTTCGCGACTTGGAAGCGTCGGGGGAGTTCCGCGCGCGCAACGGGACGGCGTTCGCGCTGACCCCGGCGCTGCGCGAGACGTACGTGAGCGGGTCGGACGAGGAGCTCGAGTACGCGGCGCTCCTGGACGCGGCCCGCGCTTCGCTGCGCCTGATCGCGGCGGAGGAGAAGGGCGAGCCCCGCCGGGTGGTGGTGTCGGCGGACGTCGAGGGCATCACGTTGCGCCCGGACCTGGATGCCCCGGTGGTCCGCATCGGCGGCCCGATCCCACTGTCGGCGGTGGCGGCGGTCCACGTGGACAGCCCGGAGGCGGCGGACGCGGTCTCCGCGGCGGCGGGCGTGATCGACGCGGCGGACCTGGGAGACCTGGACGCGGAGTTCATCCTGGGCGACGCCGAGGATCACGAGCTGGCTTGGTACGCGCCGCAGGAGCTGCCGTTCCTGCTGGAACTGCTCTGAGCTGTCGGGCTTGAGCTGGCTGGCTCGACCTGTGCGGGTTGAGCTGGCGGGTCGAGTTGCCCGGCTCGGTCTGTGCGGCGCGAGCCGTCCGGCTCGAAGTTGTCCAGGTCGAGTTGCCCGGCTTGACCTGTGCGGTTGAGCTGTCGGGCTTGGGCAGTTCAGCTTGAGCTGTTCGGGTCGAGTTGCCGGCTTGAATCGGGAAGCTCAAATTCGTCGGGCTTGAGCTGTCCGGCGACGACCGACGCGGCCCGAGTTATCCGGCTCGACCTGCGCAGCAGGAGTTGTCCACAGGCTTGTGTGCATGTGGACAACTTCCGCGCCAAGTCGCTGATCTGGGGTTTCCGTCAGGGTGGGCCGATAGACTGGACCTGGGCACGCCCCCCAGGGATCGGGTGGGGGCCGGTCTTCGCCGGCCCGGGCCCGAACCCCTCAGCGCGGCTCGATCGTCAGCGCGTCCCGAACCTCAGCGCGGCTCGAACCACTCCGGGCCCGGCTCCGGCAGCTCGCACCGCCAGCCCGTCGCGTCCGCCAGCTTCCGTGAGACCACCCGCTGCGACCGGGCCATCGGTTCCGCCAGCGACAGTCGCGATGCCAGCCACTTCGGCACCGTCCGGGCCCTCCGGACCCCCGCCGCGTCGGCCATGACCCGGCCCAGGCGCTCCTTCGGCACCGGCGTCGCCCCGACGTTGTAGATCCCCGAAGGCGCCCCCAGCGAAGCCACCGCGCCCGCCGCCGCGTCGGTCGGGTGGATCGCCGTCGTCCAGTCCTTTCGGGAGCCCAGGACGAGCGGCGACAGCAGCGCGCCCGCCCCCACCAGGTTCGCGATACGCAGCCTGATCACCGTCCGGCCCGAAGCCTCCAACGCCGCCACGTTTCCGTGCGCCCGCACCGAAGACGCCGTCACGCCCCGTGGCGATATGGGCGCCTCTTCGTCCAGTTCGTGGTCGCCGCCGTCCGCGTAGACGAACGAAATGCCCTCCTGGACCACGGTCCGCAGCTCGTCCACCTGCCGCACCGCCGCCGCCAACGTCGCGCTGCCCGCCAGCCGGACGTGGTCGTTCTCCGCCCAAGCCGCCTTCCGGGTCATCTCGCGTGGGCTCGGGATGCGCGTCGCGAGGTTCAGGACCGCGTCGTGGCCCCGCAACGCCGTGGCCAGTGACGTCTCGTCGAACAGGTCGCCCAGCACCGGCTTTGCGCCCGTCTCTTCGACCGCCGGCACGCGATCCGCGCCGCGGGCCAGCCCGCTCACCTCGTGGCCGGCCTCCAGCAGCCGCGCCACCGCCGGGACGCCCAGTACGCCCGTCGCCCCGATCACCATCACCCGCATGTCCTGACTCCCTTCGTCCCCGCCTGGACGAGGCGGTCGGCGGGAACGTGACTACGGTGTGAGCGTCCCCACCTGGTCCGGCGGCGGTGCCTGGACGTCGCCCGGGCCGCCCCACTCCGTGTAGCGGGTCGTGATCTTCGCGCTGGAGCCGGGGGAACCACCCTGGCCCGCCAGGATCGGCGACAGGTCCAGCACGATCTGCAGCGGCCGGTGGGTGTCGTCCAGCCACAGCTCGACCGGGAACTTGCCGCCCAGCTGCGCCACCTCGTCCGCGGCCAGACCCGCGGGCAGGTCCGCGCCGAGCTTCGCCAGGTCGAGGTCGACGCGGTAGTGCTCCGCGGCCACCCCGCCGAGATCGCTGCGCTCGGCCGAGACGATCGTGCCCGCCGCCGCGACTTCGCCCAGCGTGTGCGCCGGGTCGTTCTGGGCCGCCAGCTGCCCGAGGCTGCCGCCGAGCACCTGGGAGAACGGGTCGGTGCCGTCCGGCGCGACCACGACCCACGGCTTGGCCGTGCCGACCTGGTCGCGCGAGCCCTCCGGCACCTTCGCGTACAGCTTCCCGGCCACCAGCCGCAGCTCCATCGGCTCGCCGATGAAGTCGGTCGTCATCACCTGGGACGTCCCGCCGGCGCCGAACCGCGCCTGGCCCTGGCCCTTCGACCGGACCGAGCCGACGGCGACGTCCGTGGCGAACTTCGCCGACCCGCCGCTCGTGGTGGCCGCCGTCGCGGCGTCGGCCAGCGCGCGGGCGTCGGTGAACGTGGGTGGCGGTGAAGCCGAGCTGTCGCACGCGCCGGCGAGCAGGGCGAGCAGCAGCACGACTGCGGCTTTGCGCATGCGCCAACCAAAACACAGCGGCTCCCCCGAACCCGTTCGGGGGAGCCGCTGGTCACCCACGGTCGCTGGTCAGCGGCCGCCCTTGAGCAGCTCGCCGAGGTCGGCCACCTGGTCCGCGGGCGGGGCCGCGACGTCGACCTGGGTGCCCCAGTCGGTGTACTTCATCGTGAACTTCGAGCCGTCCGCGCTGGGCACGCCCATGGCCTGCATCAGCGGGCCCTGGTCCATCGTGACCTGCACCGGCAGGTTGTCCTTGTCCAGCCAGAACTCGGCCGGGATCTTGACGTCCTTGCCCTTGAGCGACTCCGCGACCTTCGCGCGGCTCGCCTCCGGCATGGACTTCGTGAACTCGTCGATGGACTTGGCGACGTCCATCTCGACGACGTAGTGGTTGACCTTCTGGCCGTTCAGCTCGGTCTGGTCCGACGAGACGATCCGGCCGGTCTTCGAGACCTGGTCGAGGATCTTGCTCGGGTCGCTCTGCTCAGCGGACTGCGAGCTGCTGCCCAGCATCTGCGAGAACGGGTCGTCGCCGCCCGGCGCGAACTTGATCCACTCCTTGCCCGCACCGAGCTGCTTGGCCTGCTCGGCGGGCATCTTGATGTAGAACGCGCCGTCGACGATCCGGATCTCGCTCTGCTGACCGGCGGCGTTGGACGTCATCGACATCTTGGTGTTCGCGCCGTCGAAGCTCATCGCACCCGAGGCGGTCATCGACTGGCCGCCGACCGAGCTCTCCATGGTGAACTTCGCGGACTTCGACTTCTCGGTGCCCTGCTTGGACGCCGAAGCGAGCTGGATGGCGTCGGTGAACGGCGACGCGAGGCCGCTGCCGCCGTCGGCCTGGGACTGGTTGCTGCCCGCGGCGGCCGGCTCGGCGGTGCCGGAGTTGCCGCTGCACGCCGTCAGCGTGAGCACCAGCGCGGCGCCCGCGGCGACCAGGGTGGTCTTGCGCATCGAAATCCCCTCAGGAGTTGGATCTTCCGCTCGGCATATCGCCTGATCGGGTGATTGGTTACCGATGTGACGATGACGGTGCGGAGCCGGTTCCCGGTTGTCTCAGGATTCCGTGGGGCGGGTCACATCGAGGCCGCCGCGCGAGGCCAGCAGGCGTCGCAGGGACGCGAGCCGGTCGGCCCCCGCCTGGCCGTCGGTGACGACGTCGTCGAGCGCGCAGTCCGGGTCCTCCGGCGGCCCGAGGTGGCCGCAGCCCGACGGGCACTCCTCGGCGGCCGCGGCGAACTCCTCGAAGGCGTCGACGATGTCGTCCGCGGTCACGTGGGCCAGCCCGAACGAGCGGACGCCCGGGGTGTCGATCACCCAGCCGCCGTCCGGCAGCGGGAGCGCCACCGCGGCGACGGACGTGTGCCGCCCCTTGCCGACCCCGCTCACCACGCCGACGGCCAGGTCGGCGTCCGGCACCAGGCGGTTGACCAGGGTGGACTTGCCGACGCCGGAGTGCCCGACCAGCGCCGTCACGTGGTCCTTGAGCATCTCGGCGAGGCCTTCGGGCGTTTCGTCGTGCCGGGAGACGATCGCCGGGATGTCGAGGCCCGCGTAGCTCGCGAGGAGCTCGTCCGGGCTGGCGAGGTCGGCCTTCGTCAGGCACAGCACCGGCTCGACGCCGCCCGCGTAGCAGGCGACGATGCAGCGGTCGATGAACCCGCTGCGCGGCGGCGGGTCGGCGAGCGCGGTGACAATCAGCAGCCGTTCGGCGTTGGCCACGACCAGCCGCTCGAACGGGTCGGTGTCGTCGGCTGTGCGCAGCAGGGAGCTGCTGCGCGCGTCGACGCGGATGATGCGCGCGAGGGTGTCGGGCTTGCCGGAGACGTCGCCGACCACCCCGACCCGGTCGCCGACCACCACCGGCGTGCGGCCCATCTCCCGGGCGCGCATCGTGGTGATCACCCGGCCGGGGTCGGCGTCGATCGCGCAGGTCCAGCGGCCGCGGTCCTTGCCGATGACCATCGCGGAGACGGCGTCGGCGTGCTCGGGACGGCGCTTGCTGCGGGGGCGGGTGCCCTTGCCGGGGCGGACTCGGACGTCGGACTCGTCCAGCTTGCTCCAGTCGTTGCTCGCCAAACCGTCCGCCTTCCTGTGCACCGGTGCCCCGAATGATCCCATGCCGCTCGCCAGGGCCCTGGCCTGCGTGTAACGATGGCGTCCCGGACGCTCGAAGCACGAGGGAGGTCGGCCATGTGCGGCCGTTACGCCGCCACGAAGGACCCGGCGAAGCTGATCGAGGAGTTCGAGGCGATCGACCTCACCGAAGGGCGGGCGCGGACCGACCACAACGTGGCGCCGACGAAGAACGTCGTCACCGTCGTGCAGCGGCACCCGCGTGACGACGAGGGCCAGGTCCTCGAGGACGAGCCCGCCGAGCGCTCGCTGCGGCTGATGAAGTGGGGTCTGGTGCCGTTCTGGGCCAAGGACCCGTCCGTCGGCTCGCGGATGATCAACACGCGCGCGGAGACGGCCGCCGAGAAGCCGGCGTTCCGCCGCGCGCTGGTGTCCCGCCGCTGCCTGGTGCCCGCCGATGGCTGGTTCGAGTGGCGCCGCACCGGCAAGGAGAAGGAGCCGTTCTACATGACCGGCCCGAGCGACGCGTCGCTCACGTTCGGCGGGATCTGGGAGAGCTGGCACCCGAAGGACGACGACAACGCGGCGCCGCTGATCACGTTCTCGATCATCACGACCGACGCCGCCGGGCAGCTCACCGACGTCCACCACCGGATGCCGCTGATCGTGCCCCAGACCCACTGGGACGGCTGGCTGGACCCGGACCGCGACGACGTCACCGACCTGCTGGTGCCCACGCCCGACGACATCGTCGCGTCGCTGGAGCTGCGGCCGGTGTCGAGCCTGGTCAACAACGTCCGCAACAACGGACCCGAGCTGCTCGACCGCGTCGACCCGCAGCACGAAGCCGCCCTCTTCGACGCGCCGAAGTCATGACGGCCCTGCCGATCGAGACCGCGCACGGCCCGGCCCGGGTCTACCTGCACTGCGCCGAGGAAGGCGTGGCGGTCCTGATGCTGGGCCACGGCGCGGGCGGCGGCATCGGCGCGAAGGACCTGGTGGCGGTGACGCGCGCGGCGACGGCGGCCGGGGTGCACGTGGCGCTGGTCGAGCAGCCGTACAAGGTGGCGGGCCGCCGCGCGCCGGCCCCGGCGAACCAGCTGGACGCGGCGTGGCTGACGATCGCCGACGAGCTGTCGGAGCGCTTCGACGGCCTCCCGTTCGTCTTCGGCGGCCGGTCGTCGGGAGCCCGGGTGGCCTGCCGGACGGCGTCGGCGGGCCAGGCCGTGGCGGTGCTGTGCCTGGCGTTCCCCGAGCACCCGCCGGGCAAGCCGGAGAAGACCCGCCAGCCGGAGTTCGACGCGGTGGAGGTCCCGACTCTGGTGATCCAGGGCGAGCGCGACCCGTTCGGCCGCCCGAAGCCGGGGCCGCACCAGGAGCTGGTCCTGGTGGACGGCGACCACAGCCTGGGCAAGGACCTGGAGAAGGTCTCCCGGGCGGCGACGGAGTGGCTGTCGCGGGTGCTGCGCCCGCTGGCCTGAAACCTTCCCGAGGACGACTTCGATGGTTCCGGGCATGAGTGGTAACCCGCACGACGAACTTCGGCGCACTCTGCAGATCGTGAGCGAGTGGATCCGGACGGCCGGTACGAAGGCGGGAGCTGCCTTGGCCGTCGACGGCGCGCTGCTGGCGGTCGCGGCGACCCGGCCGCCTTCGGTTCGGCCGCCGAGTACCGGGCCGTCGCGCTCACCACGTTCACCGACCCTGATGAGCCGGCCAAGCAGCTCACCCAGCACATCCGGATGTTCTCCCAGGCGGCCGTGCGCGAGTACCAGCTCGTGATCCGGGCGATCTGGCTGTTGCTGCCGTAGCAGGTCAGGCCGCGATCGGGGCCACCACCGCGCCGGTCAGCCGGATCAGCTCCCCGGGTGCCAGCTCCACTTCCAGCCCTCGCCGGCCGGCCGAGCAGAACACCGTCTCGAACTTCTCCGCCGAAGCGTCGATCACCACCGGCAGCCGGCTTCGGTGCCCCAACGGCGAGATCCCGCCCAGCACGTAACCAGTGGCCCGCTGGGCCGCCGCCGGGTCGGCCATCTTCGCCTTCTTGCCGCCCGCCGCGGCCGCCAGGCCCTTCAGGTCCAGCTGGCCGGTGACCGGGACCACGCCCACCGTCAGCTTGCCGTCGACCTCCGCCACCAGGGTCTTGAACACCCGGGCCCGGTCCAGGCAGAGGGCCTCCACCGCCTCCAGGCCGTACGACTCGGCGCGCGGGTCGTGGTCGTACGCGTGCAGCGTGTGCGCCACCTTCTGCTTCGTCAGGAGCGCGGTCGCCGGGGTGCCCTTGCCAGCCATGGCACGGAAGTCTAGGGAATGCCCGGGTAGTCCGATCGGTTGTACCGGACGTGACCACAACCCTCGCCACCACACGCTCTCGCAGCAGCCGCCGCCCTGAGGCACCGGCGACCCGCGGCGTGCCCGGCCCCCGCGTAAACTCGACGTCGCCGTATGCGTACACGCGCATCGACGCCGAGCGGGAAGGGAACGGTTTGCCGAGCACGCAGAGTTCAGCGCCGGAAGAAGCGACCGAAGCCGAGCGCGCCGAGCGCTTCGAACGGGACGCCATGCCCCTGCTCGACCAGCTGTACTCGGCCGCGATGCGGATGACCCGCAACCCCGCCGACGCCGAGGACCTGGTCCAGGAGACCTACCTGAAGGCGTACGCCGCCTTCGCGTCCTTCAAGGCCGGCACGAACCTCAAGGCCTGGATGTACCGCATCCTGACCAACACCTACATCAACGGCTACCGCAAGCGGCAGCGGCAGCCGGTGCAGCAGCCCACCGAGGAGATCACGGACTGGCAGATCGCCAAGGCCGAGGCCCACACCTCGAGCGGGCTGCGGTCGGCCGAGGTCGAGGCGATGGACAATCTCCCCGACACCGACGTCAAGGCCGCCCTGCAGAAGCTGCCCGAGGAGTTCCGGCTGGCCGTCTACCTGGCCGACGTCGAGGGCTTCGCCTACAAGGAGATCGCCGAGATCATGGAAACGCCCATCGGCACCGTGATGTCCCGCCTGCACCGCGGGCGCGCCCAGCTGCGTGACCTGCTCGCCGACGTCGCGCGCGAGCGCGGGTTCATCCGCGGCACCAAGGAAGGCGCCAAGGAAGAGGTGGCCGGGCGATGAACGACATGTGCGAGGGCGCGTCCGACAAGGTCCGCTGCGAAGAGGCGCTCGCCGACATCTACCTGCTCCTCGACCGGGAGTGCAGCGCCGAACGTGACGCCGCGCTGCGGCACCACATCGAGGACTGCCCGCCGTGCCTCGAGGAGTACGGCATCGACGAGCACATCAAGCAGCTGCTGGCCCGCAAGTGCGGTGGCGACCACGCCCCCGCCGAGCTCAAGAGCCGGCTGCGCGCGTCGATCCGCCAGACCGTCGCCACGCGCGGCGGCGTGACGGTCGAGCGCACCGAGATCAGCATCGAGCAGCGCTCCGAGTAAACAGCGCCCGAGCACGACGAAGGCCCCCGCGCAGGAGTGCGGGGGCCTTTGCGGTGTCGACGCCGGTTCAGGAGTTGGGCTTACCGCCGTGGTTCGCGCTGTTCTTCTTCCGGCTGCGACGCTTGCGGGCGCGCTTCGACATGTTTACTCCTCGTCGTCAAAAGTGGCCACGGCCGCGGCGCTGGCGCCTGCCGGGCTGGGGGCAACCACTCAAGTGTGTCATGACGTCCCGTTCTGGTTGGATGGGGCTGGTCCGGGTGCCGCGCGAGGAGGGGTGTCGATGGCCGAGATCAGGGCCGAGATGGTCGGCACCGTGCTCCAGGTCGTCGCGGAGCCGGGCGCATCGCTGAACGCGGGTGACACCGTGCTGATCCTGGAGTCGATGAAGATGGAGCTGCCGGCCGTGAGCGAAAAGGCGGGCACGCTGACCAGCCTCGTCGTGGCGAAGGGTGACCGCGTCCAGCAGGGCGTTGTCCTCGGGACGGTCGAGTAACCGTGTCGACGCTCGCCGAACTGCTCGCCGACAACACCGGCCTCCCCGGTGAGGCCGCGGACCACCTCCAGACCGTCGTCGCCGAATGGCAGCTGCTGGCCGACCTGTCCTTCGCGGACTTCCTGCTCTGGGTCCCGGTCAGCGAGGAACTGCAGCCCGACGGCGGCGACTTCGTGTGCGTCGCGCACGCGCGCCCGACGACGGCGCCGACCGCGCACCCCGAGGACGTCGTCGGCACGCGGTTCACGGTCCAGGAGCACCCGCAGCTGGCGAAGGCCATGCGTGACGTGCGGATCTGCCGCGAAGAGGACCCGCACTGGTACCGCGACCTGCCGATGCGGCGGGAGGCGATCCCGGTGACGTTCGCCGGCACCGTCGTCGCCGTGCTGAGCCGCGAGACGAACCTGGCCGCGCCGCGGGTGCCCTCACCGCTGGAGATCGCCTACCTGGGCAGCGCCGGCGACCTGTGCCAGATGATCGTCGACGGCACCTTCCCGCCGAGCGGCACCAACGCGACCGACACGCACACGTCGCCGCGGGTGGGCGACGGGCTGATCCGCCTCGACTCGAGCGGCACGGTCGTGTTCGCCAGCCCGAACGGCCTGTCCGCCTACCACCGGATGGGGCACGAGTCCGACCTGGTCGGCACGCGCCTTGCGCCGTTGACGCGGTCGCTGATCCGCGATCCGTTCGACGCGACCGAGGTGTCGCACCGGATCATCGAAGCCCTCGACGGGAAGCCATCGAGCCGCACCGAGGCCGATTCGCGGCGCGGCGCCGTGGTGCTGTTCCGCGCGCTGCCGCTGCGCCCGGCCGGGCAGGCGGCGGGCGCGCTGGTGCTCGTCCGCGACGTCACCGAGGTGAAACGGCGTGACCGCGCGTTGCTGTCGAAGGACGCGACGATCCGCGAGATCCACCACCGGGTGAAGAACAACCTGCAGACGGTGGCGGCGCTGCTGCGCTTGCAGTCCCGGCGGACGTCGTCGGAGGAGGCGCGGCTCGCGCTGGCCGAGTCGGTGCGCCGGGTGACGTCGATCGCGCTGGTGCACGAGGCGCTGTCCATCTCGGTCGACGAGCGCGTCGACCTCGACAAGCTGCTCGACAACGTGCTGCCGATGGTCGGCGAGGTCGCGACGGCGGAGTCGCAGGTCGGGCTGTCGCGCAAGGGCTCGTTCGGCGTGGTGGTCGCGGAGATCGCGACGCCGCTGGTGATGGTGCTGGCCGAGCTGGTGCAGAACGCGATCGAGCACGCCTTCCCGGCCGGCCGGTCGGGCAAGGTCGAGCTGATCGTAGAACGCTCGGCGCGCTGGCTGGACGTCGTCATCCGCGACAACGGCCGCGGTCTGCCCGCGGGCTTCTCGCTGGAGCGGTCCGATGGCCTGGGCCTGCAGATCGTCCGCACCCTGGTGGAGTCGGAGCTGCGCGGCTCGCTGTCGCTGCGGAAGGTGCGCACGGAGGAGGCGGCGACCCGGGTGACCGGGACGGAAGCCGCGTTGCGGATCCCGCTTTCCCGCCGGCTCTGAATCACGCCTGGTGAATCAGCCGCTTTGAATCAATCGCTTGAATTGACCTTGCCGCTCGATCGGGTGGGTTTCGCGATGATCAACACCGGGCATTTCCCGTCAACGGCGTGATTCTGGGCGTTTCTGGCGTGATCGGGTGCGGATCTCGCGTGATTGAAGGCGTAACTCACGTGATTGGGGGGACGACACGATGACGGCCCGGCACCTGGGTGCAGGTGCCGGGCCGTTCAGCGTCTCGCGGGAGGACTTGAAGTCCTGGTGAGGTTTCACCGCACCCGTTGCCGGGTGGTTTCACCCCACTTGTTAAGCTGGAGCCGGGTAGGTATCACCACAGAAGGCCTGGACACGACAGTGTCAGCCCGGGTGAATTTCCCTGGTGGCTCGGGTGTAGCTTGTGCGATGTAGCCAGATGAAGAGTCAGGCGTTGGTACGCGTGCCGATGTGCGTGCGGCGGCGCTTGACTGCGCGTCGCTCGTCCTCGCTCATGCCGCCCCACACGCCGGCGTCCTGGCCGCTGGCCAGAGCCCAGGCCAAGCAGTCGGAGGCGACGGTGCAACGGTGGCACACGGCCTTGGCCTGACTAACCTGCGACAGAGCAGGACCGCTGGTTCCCACCGGGAAGAACAGCTCGGGGTCCTCGTCTCGGCAGGCCGCGTCGTGGCGCCAGTCCATGTTCGTGAGCTCCTTCATATGACGCGGGAGGGCCGCGCCACAGTCGTCAATGGCGGTCGTCTTTTTGGGTGCTTGTGAATGCTTTCACGAAGCACCGCGTTGGACAAGTGTTTCTTGAAGATCGGTGAGTCAGCTCACCCGGCCGAGCGACACGTCTGACCTGCGGTTTCTCTCCGACACGGCCGCTCGAAGGGAAGGCTGATGCGGTGAGTGGAGCTTCTGCGTCGACGAACGGCAGATTGCACTTTGCCGCAGGCGATCAGCTGTCCCGTCGTCACACGATTACTGTGAGTGCATCCGGGACGCTGAAGAACTCGACCCGGGCCCTCTGGCCGACGAGGTCGCCGTCCACCTGGAAGTTTACCGGTTCAGCAGCGTCGATGCGGATCATCGGCAGGTCGTCGTGACGCACGAGACGTTTGCCCTTTTGGTTGCTCTTCGTAGCCAAAGCACGCCGTACATGCTTGAACACCGTGGGCAACCCCAGACCGTTCAACGCGAACAGACCCAATCCCGTCTCGAACGAGCAACCCGGGTTGAGGTGGATCGGACGCTCGCCCAGGTAGCTCCACGGATCGGTGTTCGACACGAAAGCGGTCAGCGCTTCGGCGGGTTCCTCACCCGGGACGCGGATCGTCAGGGCCGGACGGCCCAGCGGCGGCCGGAAGTAGGAGCGGACGGCGGCCCGCAAGTAGAGCCCGGCCGTCGTCTGCTTGCCCCGGCGCTTCGCGACGCGGCCGACGACGTCGGCGTCCCAGCCGAGGCCGGCGTTGAAGGTGAACCAGTGCCCGTCGGCCAGGCCGAGCCCGACCCGGCGTGAGCGGTCGTTCTCCAGCGCGTTGAGCAGCTGGTGGGTCGCCTCGACGGGATCGGCCGAGATGCCGAGGGCGCGCGCGAACACGTTGGCCGAGCCGCCGGGCACGACACCCAGCGCGGGCACGCGCCCGATTTGCGACGGATCGCCGTCGGCGTCGGCCAGCAGGCCGTTGACGACCTCGTTCACCGTGCCGTCGCCGCCGTGGGCCACGACCAGGTCGATGCCGTCCCGTGCGGCCGAGCGCGCGACGGCCATCGCGTGGCCGCGGTAGTCCGTCTCGACGACGTCGAGCTTGACCTGGCTGGCGAGCGCGTGGGCCAGGACGTCCCGGCCACCGGCGGTGGTCGAGGTGGCCTGGGGGTTCACGACGAGGATTGCGCGCACCACCGCAGGGTAGGTGACGCCTGCCGCCCCCGAGAACCTCTCGGCGGCGCAAGGTGACCGGAAGCACCGGTCCGGCAACGCTCCGAACAGCACCTGTGACCCTGTGCCGGGCGGCCCTCCTTCGCGTGACGAGTGTCCGCTCGTCGTGACAAGTGCACCCGGGCCGACCGCCCGCTCATCGACGACACCTGGATTTTCGACGCCCGGGCGGTCCCGCGAAAACGGCCGTCCGGGTGGCATACGATCCAATCAGCTCACGCACGGTTACTCGCCCTGGTCGAGTCCGCTGTGCTCCCGCAAAGCACTCGGCCAGCACTCCCGGAAGGTCCCCGCTGTGAAGCTTTCGCCCGCTCCCCGTGAGGTCCGGCTGGCCGGCGTGGTCACCGGGGTGCCGTCGCTGGCCCTGCTGGTGTTCGGGGTGATCGTGCTGGTGAACGGCCTGGGCACGCCGGCGCGGCCGGGCAACAACGTCTACGTCGAGGCCGGCACGTTCATCGTGGTGGCGCTGGCGTTCCTGGCCGCGTCCGCCGGGCTGGTCCTCGGCCAGACGTGGGCGCGCTCGCCGGGCGTGGTGATCGCGCTGATCGTGGTCGGCCTGGGCTGGTACCTGCTGGGCCCGTCGGGCGAGCCGGCGTGGGGCGTCCCGATCGCGCTGTTCGGCATCGTCACGCTGGTGCTGCTGTTCCGCCGCCCGTCCCGCGAGTGGGCTCTGGGCCTGCGCGAGGGCGAGTCCGAGACGGAGGCCGCCGAACGCGGCGGCTTGGCCGGCCGACGCGCGGAGCGCGAAGGCCAGGACGAGGACTGACCCCGCAACTCACGTGACTGGGGCCGTGACTCACGTGGTTGGGGCCGTGACTCACGTGGTTGGGGCCGTGACTCACGTGGTTGGGGCCGTGACTCGCGTGGTTGGGGCCGTGACTCGCGTGATTGGGGCCGTGACTCGCGTGATTGGGGCCGTGACTCGCGAGTTACGGCTTGGATCACGCTGGATCCGGCTTGGATCACGCGAGTTCTGGCCTCAATCACGTGGGATCCGGGGCTGATCACGCGAGTCAGGCCTGGGCGGCCAGGGCTTTCAGCGGTTCGTCGGCCAGGCGGTCTACTGTCCACTCGTCCATCGGGACCGCGCCCAAGGCCTTGTAGAACTCCGTCGCCGGGTTCCAGTCGAGGACCGACCACTCCAGCCGGCCGTAGCCGTTGGTGACGCACTCCGCCGCGAGCGTCGCCAGGAGCGCTTTGCCCAGGCCCGAGCCGCGGTGGTCCGGGAGGACGAACAGGTCCTCCAGGTAGATGCCGTGCACGCCGCGCCAGGTGGAGAAGTTCAGGAACCAGAGCGCGAAGCCGACGATCTCGCCGTCCGCTTCGGCCACGTGCCCGAACAGCTTCGCCGACTCGCCGAACAGCGCCGTGTGCAGCTGGTCCGTCGTCAGGTGGCACTCGTCCGGAGCGCGTTCGTACTCCGCGAGGGCGTAGACCAGCCCGACGGCGGCCTCGACGTCGTCGGGCCGGATGCGGCGGATGCGGTCGTCGGGCACGTCAGTCCTCCAGCGAGGGGGGCAGGTTGAGGTGTTCGATCTGGGGTTCGCCGCGCTCGTCGCCGAGCACCGCGATGCCGGCCGCGTCCAGTCCGAAGTGGACGCCGGACGTCGCGGGCAGGCCGATCCAGCGGGCCACCAGCACCCGGCTGAAGTGCCCGTGCCCGACCAGGATCACGTCGCCGGCCTCGGTGTCACGGCGGGCGCGCTCGAGCACCTTGTCCGCGCGGGCGCTGACCTCGTCCGCGCTCTCGCCGCCGAGGACCGGGTGCGTCCACACCGTCCAGCCCGGCACGGTCTCGCGGATCTGGGGCGTCGTGATGCCCTCGTAGTCGCCGTAGTCCCACTCGGAGAGGTCCTCGGTGACCTCGTCGACGCGCAGGCCGGCCAGCGCGGCCGTGCGCAGCGCGCGCTTGCGCGGGCTCGACAGCACCAGCGACGGCCCGCCGAGCAGGCTCCGGAGCGTGCCGCCGGCCGCGAGGGCTTGGCCTTCGCCCGCCGGGGTCAGCGGGATGTCCGTGCGTCCGGTGTGCCGCCCGTCGACCGACCATTCGGTCTGGCCGTGGCGGAGGAGGAACAGCCGATTTGCCACGCGCCGACTATAGGCGGCCGGTTGCGGCCCGGCCGGGCGCCTGCTTAGCTACTGGCCAGTAGGCAAGCAAGGGAGACGCATGGCCGAGACGCCGACGTTCGCGCTGTGGCACAAGCTGGCCGCCAAACCCGGCGGGAAGCAGCTGTTCAGCGCCGCGATGTGCCTGCGCGTGCCCTACTTCGGCACGGTGCTGCCTTCGGTGCGCGAGCTGCGTCCGGGGCACTGCGAGGTGAGCGCCCCGAAGTGGTGGGGTGTTCACAACCACATCCGCACGTTCCACGCCATCGCGGCCTGCAACCTCGCCGAGATCGCGATGGGCATGCTCGCGGAGGCGACCATCCCCGCGACGCACCGCTGGCTGCCGAAGGGTATGGACGTCCGGTACGTCGCGAAGGCCGAGACGGGCCTGCGCGCGGTGGCGTCGCTGCCCGAGCTGCCGGAGTTCGGTGACGAGGGCTTCGAGCTCCCGGTCCCGGTGACCATTTCCGACGCGCGTGGCAAGCCGGTGGTCACCGGGACGATCACCATCTGGGTGACCCCGAGAAGCTCGTAGCGGCCGGGCTCAGAGCGGCTTGTACTGCACGTACGACGTCTGCTCGAACGTGTTCTCGCCGGACGGCGACGGGAGGCCGAGGCGCCGGTCGACGAGCTTGCCGAGCGGGCCGCAGCCTTGCGTGGCCGGCAGCGCCAGGTCCGGGTCGATGACACCGCGGTAGGCCGTCACCGGGTTCTGGGAAATCACCTTGGGCGGGACCGCCGGGTCGTCGTGGACGACCGTGTGCAACGGCTTCGCCGCGGTGCCGATGCTGCAGTCGTTGCCCAGCAACGGGTTCCGCAGCACCGCGTAGATGTCCAGCTCGCCGCGGCGCTCGTCGTTGCTCTGGAAGTCCGAGAAACCGCCGTAGCGCAGCTGGATCGTCGTGCCGGGCAGGCCGGGGACGCGGGCCGGAGCGTGCCGCAGCGCGCCGAACGCCTGGGCGTACTGGCCGTCGATCCGGCCTTCGCTGAACGTCAGCCGCACCTCCCCGAGCGGGATCTCGTAGCCGTCGATGGTCAGTTTTCCCTGGGAGACAAAGGCTTCACAGCGCCACGTGCCGGGGTCGGCGGTCGCGGGCGGGGCCGGGCATTCGGTGAAGTCGAACGTCGGCAGCTCGTCGGCGCGTGCCGGCGAGGCGAACGCGAGAGCAGACCCCAGTGCGGCCACGGCGACCCCGGTCGCGGCCAGTGCGAGAAGTTTCATGGGAGCCAGCCTGGCGAGGACGGCCGAGGAGGACATCCGGGATCGCCCCCAGGGGATGTCCCGAAATTTCGCTCGATCGAGTGCGTCCTCACGGGCTGAGTTTTGCCAGTGAGTCGGTGAAATCACTGTCGACGCCGTCGAAGAACGACGCGTCGGCGGCCTCGACGTCCTTCAGTGCCTTCGCGACCAGTTCGAGGCCCGGCGCGGTGATCCGGAGCCGCTTCGCGCGGGCGTCGGCCGGGTCGTCCGCACGCTCCATGAGCCCCCGCTCGGCGAGCTTGCGGACGACCTGGCTGGTCATCATCGTGTCGGTGCCGGCCTGCTCGGCCAGCTGTCGCTGGGTCGGTGGCTCACCCGAGCGGGTGAGCCACCACGTGGTGGTCAGCAGCACGAACTGGACGTGCGTGAGGTCGTGCGGGGCCAGCGCGGCCCGCATCGCCCGCTGCCAGGCCAGCGTCACGCGCCACAGCAGGAAGCCGGGGCTGCGCTCGGGGCCGGGCAGGCGGGACTCCGGGGCGGTCATGCCCGCGAGGATGCCGTGACGCGTGGGCCGGGGGCGCCGCCACCCGGACCCCCGGAAGCCTCGGCCAGCCGCGTCAGCGCGCGCATCGCGTCCGGGGTGTCCTCGGTGACCTGCGGGCCCAGCTCGTCAGGCCCGTCGATGGTGACGCGGTAGGTGATCGCCGTGCCGCCGTCGATGTCGGTCAGGACGTGCTCGAACCGCAGCAGCGCGTCCGGCAGCCGCGTCTCGTCGGTGAAGCTCCGGCCGTCGGTGACCTCGGTCAGGGTGAACGGGATGGGCGGCAGGCCGTCCATCGTCATCGTGCCGCCGCTGCCGACGGCGAACGGGCCGTCGAGGGCCACCGACCGGACGGCGGTGTCCCACTCCGGCCAGCGGGCGGTGTCCGCCCAGAGCGGCCAGATCGCGGCGGCGGGGGCGGTGGACGTCTCGGTGTGCTCGTACTCGTAAAGTGCCATGCGAGCAGACTATATGCGCGCATACTAAATGTGCAAGGGGACCGCCGGACCCGGTCCGGGCGGCGGTCAGTGGGCCGAGCGCAGCTTGTCGTAGTAGGCGACGCAGTCGTCGTACGCCGGGAGCAGGCCCTGTTCCGCGGCCTCGGCCAGCGTCGGGGCGGCGCGGTCCTTGTCGGACAGGATGTGCGTGATGTCCGACGGCCACGGCAGGTCCAGCGCCGGGTCGAGCGGGTTGATCCCGTGTTCACCCGTCGGGTTGTACGGCTCGGAGCAGAGGTAGGCCATCGCGGTGTCGTCCTCGAGCGCGATGAAGCCGTGCCCGAGGCCCTCGGCGAGGTACGCGGCGTTGAACTTGCCGGCGTCGAGCCGGATGGCGTCCCACTTCCCGAAGGTCGGCGAGCCGACGCGCACGTCGACGACGACGTCGAGCAGCGAGCCGCGGGCGCAGTAGACGTACTTCGCCTGGCCGGGCGGGGTCTCGGCGAAGTGGACACCGCGGATCGAGCCGCGCTTGGACACGCTGTGGTTGGACTGGCCGAGCCGCAGCCGGTGGCCGACGGCGGCGCGGAAGGCGTCTTCCTGGAAGGGGGCGGTGAACAGGCCCCGGTCGTCGGGGAACGCCCGGGGGGTGAACTCGAAGGCGTCCGGGACGCTCAGCCGGCGGAATTGCATGGCGTCACCTTATCGGGCGCCAAGAAAACCGGACGGACGTCTTGGTAATTGGGGAAAGCCGGGAATGTGTGACGTCAACCGCACCGAGGGGTCACCGGCGGCAAGGGTCCTGTCACAATGAGGGGACCGCCGCGTCCGCGGCCATCGCCACACCCACGGCACCGATGGCCGACGAGACGCTTCGCCGACAGGCCGGCGCTACCGCGCTGGGCTGCCGTGCCGGAGGAGAAGCCCAGGTAGTGGGTGTGCCTTCGCCTGCTGCCCTGGTCCCCCCGCTCGCAGGCCCAGGAGAATCCGAGTGACCCACGTTCGAACCGCGAGTTCCGTCATTCCTACTGAGGGAAAGCCGGAAACGACGACAGGAAACCCCATGAACGACCCCACCGGCACTGTTGCGCCGGTCACCGACGAAGAGATCTTCACCGGGCACGAGGGCGGCAAGCTCTCGGTGGCGGCCACCCGCCCGATTTCCAGCCCGCGTGACCTTTCGATCGCCTACACCCCCGGTGTGGCGAAGGTGAGCCGCGCGATCGCGGAGGACGCCGCCAAGGCCAAGCGGTACACGTGGGCGGACCGGCTGGTCGTGGTGGTGAGCGACGGGACCGCGGTGCTCGGCCTCGGCGACATCGGCGCCAGCGCGTCCCTGCCGGTCATGGAGGGCAAGTCCGTGCTCTTCAAGACCTTCGGCGGCCTCGACTCGATCCCGCTGGTGCTGGACACCACCGACGTCGACGAAATCGTCGAAACCCTGGTCCGGCTGCGCCCGTCGTACGGCGCGGTCAACCTCGAGGACGTCTCCGCGCCGCGCTGCTTCGAGCTGGAGGACAAGCTCAAGGAAGCGCTCGACTGCCCGGTCATGCACGACGACCAGCACGGCACGGCGATCGTCACGCTGGCCGCGTTGCGCGGCGCGAACCTGGTGCTGGACCGGGCGATCGCCGACCAGCGCGTGGTCATCTCCGGCGCCGGCGCGGCCGGGGTGGCCTGCGCGCGGATCCTGCAGGAGGCGGGCATCGGGGACGTCACCGTGCTCGACTCGCGCGGCATCATCCACACCGGCCGCGACGGCCTGAACCCGGTCAAGGAGCAGCTGGCCTCGACGACGAACAAGGCCGGTCTCCGTGGTTCGCTCGCCGACGCCCTCGAAGGCGCCGACGTCTTCCTCGGCCTGTCCGGCGCGACGATCGACGAGACGCTGCTGGGCCGGATGGCGGGCGGCGGCATCGTGTTCGCACTGTCCAATCCGGACCCGGAGGTCCACCCGGACGCCGCGGCGCGCTACGCGTCGATCGTGGCCACCGGCCGCAGCGACTTCCCGAACCAGATCAACAACGTGCTGGCGTTCCCCGGCGTCTTCCGCGGCGCGCTGGACTCCGGCGCCCGGGCGATCACGGAGAACATGAAGCTGGCGGCCGCCGAGGCGATCGTCTCGGTGGCGATGGACGACCTGGGCCCGGACCGCATCGTGCCGAGCCCGCTCGACCCGCGCGTGGCCCCCGAGGTCGCGGCCGCGGTGGCGAAGGCCGCGGAGGCGGACGGCGTCACGGCCTGACAGTCCCTGTCAAAAGCGGCACTTTCACGTGAAAGTGCCGCTTTTGGCGCGTTCAGAGGCCGAGCAGGGCGGGGAGGCGGTGGCGGGGGACGTCGACCAGGCGCAGGTCCTGGAGGTCCGCCGGGACGTCCAAGGAGACGTTCGCCAGGCGGGCGTGGGCGCGGGTCAGCACCTCGCTCTGGTGCTCCACCGCGTCCGCGACGACCACGGCGTGCCGGTTGTCCGGCGTGCTCCGCAGGTACCGCAGGGTGTACTTGCCCGCGACCAGCGCCGCGAGCGCCGTCTGGGACGCCTGGTCCGCCAGGTCCGGGTGCGCGTTCGGCAGCAGCAGCGCGAGCCGGCGGGCGTTCGTGCCCAGCAGCGCGCGCAGCAGCCACGGGCCGGGGTCGGCAGAGAGGTCCATCGCGACCGCGTCGCCCTCGGGGCCGGAGATCGACCAGTCCACCGGGCGTGACTCGAACGAGAGCCCGCTCGCGACGGCGATCTCCTTCAGCTTCTCCAGCAGTGCCGGTTTCGTCCCGGCGGCCTCGACCGACTGCGGCCCGTGCGTGTAGATCGCCTTGCCGCTGCGGACTTTCCTGGCCTTCGCCGTCGGCTGGCAGACGTACAGGTCCGCCGCGCTGCCGATCGCTTGCGCGCCGAAGTAGCTGTTGAAGCCCGGCAGGATCGCCTCGAACGTCAGCCCGAGCGTGGCCAGCGAGCGCTGCACCTGCGCGCCCAGCGCCGGGTGCCGCGGGCTGTAGCCGTAGGCGAACAGCAGCCGCCCCTCGCTCGGCTCCCGCAGCGCCTGCACCCCGCGCGCGGCGAACAGGCCCATCCCCTCCGGCGTGTACGGCGGGTCGCTGAACACCAGGTCGGCGCGCCCGGCCACGGCGGGCGGCAGGCCGACGCGCAGGTCCGCGTGCGCGGTCCTGATGTCCCCGGCGCCGCGGTCGTCCAGGTAGGCGAGGACGCGCTCGTCGAGGTCGACGACGGTCAGGTCCGCCGCCGGGCAGACCGCCCGCACGGCCAGCGACGTCAGGTCGTGGTCACCGAGGAACAGCAGGCGCGCGGACGACAGGTCGTAGCGCGCGTCCAGCCACAGCGCGCGGCGCAGCACCGTCTCCGGCGTGGCCTGCACGTGGTCGAGCGCGGCCAGCGGCGCCGGCACCTCGGCCACCCACTCGGCGACCTTCGGCAGCAGCTCGTGCGTGGCCACGGCTTCGTCGAGCGGGTCGGCGTAGCGGGGGACGCTGTACTGCAGGTACGACGCGGCGACGCCGGGAGACAGGCGCAGCCGGTCGCCGCTGCGGTCGAGGTCGTCGCCCAGCGCCGCGAGGACGTCCTCCACGCTGCGGCGCGGCGCGGTGCTCAGCCGGACCAGCTCACCGAGGTCGTGGTCGCCGGTGCGCAGCAGGTCGATGACGCGGTACAACGGGCGGACGCCGACGCCGTGCGCGGCGAGGACGTCGTCGAGTGCCTTCACGGGCTCCGAGCTTAGGCGGTGTCCTGCGAGTCAAAGCTCGCGGTCTTCGCGCCCAGGCGGCCCCTGGCGGCACGGGCGGATCGCCCGAGTACAACCCCGGTACGAGGGCGCCCCGCCCGCGCCGCCAGGAACCACCTGGATCACGAAGCCCATCGAGCAGACTCACAGGACACCGCCTAAGCGCCCGGTCCCCACCTGCCGGAACAGCGTGCCAACCACCGCCGACTCGGCTACGGTCGATGCGGACCTGACACGGGGAGTGGGCAAGTGACGATCGAATTCCGCGACGTGACCAAGCAGTATCCCGATGGGACGGTCGCCGTCGACAAGCTGAACCTGACGGTCGAGGACGGCACGATCACCGTGTTCGTCGGCCCGTCCGGCTGCGGCAAGACGACGTCGCTGCGGATGATCAACCGGATGATCGAGCCCACCGGCGGCCAGGTGCTGCTGGACGGCAAGGACGTCGCCGAGGGCGACCCGGCGCTGCTGCGCCGCGGCATCGGCTACGTCATCCAGCACGCCGGCCTCTTTCCACACAGGACGGTCCTGGACAACATCGCCACCGTGCCCCTGCTGTCGGGCTGGGACAAGGCGAAGGCGCGCAAGCGGGCGGCCGAGCTGCTCGAGACCATCGGCCTGCCGGTCGAGGTCGGCAAGCGGTACCCGGCCCAGCTCTCGGGCGGGCAGCAGCAGCGCGTCGGCGTCGCCCGCGCGCTCGCCGCGGACTCGCCGGTGCTGCTGATGGACGAGCCGTTCTCCGCGGTCGACCCGGTGGTGCGCGAAGGCCTGCAGGACGAGCTGCTGCGGCTGCAGTCGCAGCTGGGCAAGACGATCGTGTTCGTCACGCACGACATCGACGAAGCCGTCCGGCTCGGCGACAAGGTCGCGGTGCTGCGGGTCGGCGGCAAGCTCGCCCAGTACGGCACCCCCGCCGACGTCCTGCGCCACCCGGTGGACGACTTCGTCTCGTCGTTCGTCGGCCGCGACCGCGGCTACCGCGGCCTGTCGTTCCTCTCCGCCGACGGCGTCGAGATCAAGGACCTCGAGCTGGTCGAGATCGGCTCCTCGGTGCCGGCGAGCGACGGCTGGCGCCTGGTCGTCAACGCCGAGAAGCAGCCGCGCGGCTGGCTGCCGCCGAACTCCACAGTGGACGGCGAGCTGTCCGAAGACGACCTCGTCGCCGGTGGTTCCCTGTGGATCCGCGGCACCCCGATCCGCGGCGCGCTCGACGCCGCGCTGTCGTCGCCCGCCAGCCTCGGCGTGGTCGTCGACGACGACCACCGCGTGCTCGGCGGCGTGCTCGCCCGGCAAGTGCTCGACGTGATCGAGGCGACCCCGCAGGCGTCATGAGCTTCTTCGACGAGCTCGGAACGTACCTGAGCAGCGGCAACAACCGCGAGCAGATCCTCGGCGACCTCGGCGACCACATCTACCTCGCGCTGCTCCCGCTGGTCATCGGCATCGTGCTGGCGATCGCGGCCGGCTGGCTCGGGCACCGCTGGGCGCCCGCGCGCTCGGTGCTCATGGTGCTGGCCAACCTGCTCTACACGATCCCGTCGCTCGCGCTGTTCGTCGTCATCCCCGGCCTGATCGGGTCGAAGATCCTGGACAGCATCAACGTCGTCGTCGCGCTGACGATCTACACCACCGCGCTGCTGGTCCGCCCGGTGCTCGACGCGCTGGACGCGGTGGCGCCGTCGGTGATCGCCGCGGCCACCGCCGTCGGCTACAAGCCGGTGCGCAAGTTCTTCGCCGTCGAGCTGCCATTGGCGGTCCCGGTGCTCGCGGCCGGCGTGCGGGTGGCGTCGGTCAGCAACATCAGCCTGGTCAGCGTCGGCGCGCTGATCGGCACCGGCGGTCTCGGCGTGCTGTTCACCGACGGCTTCCAGCGTGAGTACTTCTCGCCGATCGTCGTCGGCATCGTGCTGACGCTGGTGCTCGCCCTGGTCGTCGACCTGCTGCTCGTCGGCCTGCGGAACCTGCTGACACCCTGGGAACGCGCCGGGAACACGGGGGTGGCCGTCGCATGATCACGGATCTCTTCCACTGGTTCGGCGACCCGGCCCACTGGTCCGGCCCGGACGGCATCCCGCAGCGGCTGCTGGAGCACCTCGGGTACACGGTGCTGGCGCTGGTGATCTCGCTCGTGATCGCCGTCCCGCTGGGGCTGTTCGTCGGCCACACCGGACGCGGCGGCGTCGCGCTGGTGAGCGTCGGCAACGCGATCCGCGCGCTGCCGACGCTGGGTCTGGTCACGTTCCTGTTCCTGCTCTTCACCGAGAGCGTCACCTCGACGATCATCGGCCTGGTCGTGCTGGCCGTGCCGCCGATCCTGGCCGGCACCTACGCCGGGCTGCAGGCGACCGACCACGGCGTCGTCGACGCCGCCGAGGGCGTCGGGATGACCGGCTGGCAGCGGCTCTGGAAGGTCGAGGTGCCGATCTCGCTGCCGCTGGTGCTGGGCGGCATCCGCAACGCCGTGCTGCAGCTCGTGGCGACCGCCGCGGTGGCCGCGTACGTCGGACTCGGTGGCCTGGGCCGGTTCCTGCTCGACGGACTGGCCATTTTGGACTATTCGGAGGTGATCGCCGGCGCGCTGCTCACCACGCTGCTGGCGATCGTGCTCGACGTCCTGTTCGCACTGCTGAACCGCGCGCTGGTGCCCAAGGGCGTCCGGCTGGCGACGGCCGCGGCGACCGGCAAGAAGGTGACCGCATGAAACGGCTGGCTCTCCTCGCCGCGGCCGCGCTGCTGGTCGCCGGCTGCGGCAACCCGCTGGCGGGCGGCGGTGAGGGCGGCTCGAACGGCGACATCATCATCGGCGCGTCCGACGTCGGGGAAAGCCTGCTGCTGGCCCAGATCTACGCCGGGGCGCTGAAGAACGCCGGGGCCACGAACGTCACCGTGCGGCCGCCGGTCGGCAGCCGCGAGGTCGTCGTCAAGGCGCTGCAGGACAAGTCGCTGTCGGTCGTGCCGGACTACAGCGGGAACCTGTTGCGGTACTTCGACAAGGACACCCAGGCCACGAAGCCGGAAGACGTCTACACGCAGCTGAAGGCCAAGGTGCCCGCCGGGTTCGAGGTGCTGGACCAAGCGCCGGCCGAGGACAAGGACCTGCTCGTCGTCGGCAAGCAGCTGGCGGATTCCGGCGTCAAGACGTTCTCCGACCTGGGAAAGCGCTGCGGCGAGCTGGTGTTCGGCGGGCCGGGCCAGTGGAGCAGCCGCTGGAAGGACAAGATCAAGACGCTCTACGGCTGCGAGTTCAAGGAGATCCGGACCACCGACACCGGCGGCCCGGTGACGGTGGCGGCGCTCAAGTCCGGTGACGTCCAGGTCGCGGACCTGTTCAGCACGTCGTCGACGATCGCCGCGAACGGGTTCGTGCCGCTCACCGACGACAAGAACATGTTCCCGGCGCAGAACATCGTGCCGCTCATCGCCAAGGGGACGCTGTCGGAGCAGGAAGCCGCGGCGCTGAACCGGGTGTCGGCGGCGCTGACCACCGACCAGCTCACCCAGCTGAACGTCGAGTTCACCGAGGAGAAGCGCAACCCCCTCGACATCGCCGAAGACTTCCTGGCCCGCAACAACCTCAAGTCCTAGCCATCGCCGCTTCGCGGACGTCGTGGAGGTGGATGAGCAGGTCGTAGGACCGCGCGAGCGCGATGTCCGCCGGGTCGACGGGGGACGCCGTCCCGATGTCGTACGTCGGGCGGGCGACGTCCAGCCACGCGCGCGCCGCGGCCGGGGCGGTCCGGAGGTCGAGGTAGTAGTTCTGGTACCGGACCCGGTCGAGGGTGTCCTCGTTCGATCCGGAGCCGGCGGCGCCGACGGTGAACTTCCGCCAGGTCCCGGCCTCGTCCTGTGACAGGAACGAACCGCGGTCGAAGGTGAAGCCGGTGGCGACGTAGTTCGCGCCGAGCGTGTCGCGCAGGAACGAGCCCTGCGTCTTGGGGTAGCGCGCGGGATCACCGGAGGCGTAGCCGACGTGGCCGTTGTGGGCCGAGAGCAGGATCTTGGCGCCGGTGTGGCGTTGCCACCACACGACGTTCTGCGCCATCACCTCGTCGCGGAAGCGCTGGGACGTCGCCACCGAGGCCGGGTCGGCGAGGTCGATCGTGAGGAACTTCGTGGTCTGGGCGATGGACCGGGCGTTCTGCGCGGCCCCGTCGTCGCCGAAGCTCTGCACCAGCTCGAGGGCCGCCTGGGCCTGAGCCGCGAGCCGCTGCCGCTCCGCGAGCGGCTTGGCGACGTAGGCGAAGACGTCGTCGATCGGGCGCAGACCGGTGTAGAGCTCGTTCAGCCGGGCCAGCGACTCGGGGTGGGTCCGCTGGACGTAACCGGTCACCCGGCCGAAGAACGCGTCGTCGAGCGTCGGGGCGCCGAGGTCGTCGCCGAGGAAGTGGACGGGCCGGGCGGGGTGGGCGCGGTTGTAGCCGCGCATCCACTCGATGAGGTGAACGAACTCCTCGCGGTCCCACGGCGAGCCGGCGAGCGTGGCCTTGGCGACCGTGTGCGCGTCACCGATGCCGGTCTGGACGAACTCGTCGATCTTCAGGCCCGCGGACCAGCTCACTTCGAGGGCGAAGGTGGTGAAGCCCTTCTGCTCGACGAGGTAGCGGAAGAGCCGCTCCTTCATGGCGAAGAACTCGTGGGAGCCGTGGGTCGCCTCGCCGAGGCCGGTCACCTGGGCGTCGCCGATCATCGCGCCCAGGGCCCGCAGGTCGGCGGTGTCCCGGCCGGGTTCGGTGGTGCGCAGGGGAAACGCCGCCTGCGTCAGCGCGCGGACGGGGCCGGGCTGGGCCGCTTCGGCGGTCGCCGGGGCGAAGAGCGTCCCGGTCGCGATGGCCGCGACGGCGAGGACGGCCGTGGTTTTCCGGTTCCTGGTCATGGAAAGGATCCTGGCCGGGGCCCGGGTTCCCCACCCTGGGGCCGGCCGCCGACTTCGGGGTAGCGCAGGCGCTACCTCCCGGTCAGTGGTCGAGGGCCAGCCGGACGCCGAGGCCGATGAAGATGCCGCCGGTGGCGACCTCCAGGCGCTGCCGGGCCTTGCGCTTGCGGCGCAGCCAGCCGCCGATGCGGCCGGCGAGGACGCCGACGGCGCCGTCGACGAGGAACTCGAACACGATCATGATCGCGCCGAGGATCGCGAACTGCAGCCCGATGCGCCCGAGCGCCGGGTCGACGAACTGGGGGAGGAACGCGATGGTGAAGGTGACCATCTTCGGGTTCAGCAGGTTGGTCAGCAGCCCGGAGAGGTAGGCGCGCTTGGTGCCGGGCGCGGTGTCGTCGAGGATGCTCCGGCGCTTCCGGATGGTCTGGACGCCGAGGTGGATGAGGTAAGCCGCGCCGACGACCCGCACGACGGTGAAGGCGACGGGCACGGCGGCGAACAGCGCGGCCAGCCCGGCCGCGGCGACGGCGACGTGGATCGCCTCACTGGTGGCGACCCCCGCGGTGGCGAGCAGCCCGGCGCGCGGACCGCCGCGCATGCCGCAGCCGAGGACGAACAGCATGTCCGGCCCCGGCACGACCATCGCGATCACGGTGGTGACGACGAAGGCCAGCAGGAGGTGAGGGTCGACGGGCATGGGCCGATCCTGACACGCGGCCCGCGCCCGGCGAACCCCTTTTCCGGCGGGCCACGAGCACTCCGTCACGCAGCACCGCGGTGTAACGAGGCCGCGCGGGGCAGCGACTTCGCCGGGGAGAAGGACCCGGTGACAGGAGGCCTCCCATGCCCGAGAGCGCGTTCGAGAACCTGCGGGGATCCGGGCCGGCGTTCGCCGGTCTCGCCGAGATCCCCGCGGCCGCGGAGCCGGGGCACTACTCGACCGCGTTGCAGGTGTGGGTGCACGAGGAGCGCCCCGTGGCGCATTCGTCGCTCAGCCACCTGAAGTCCGACACCATCGAGGGGAACGAAGACTGAGATGCCCCCTCGGCCGGTCTACCTGATCAGCCGCACGACGGACCGGGCCGACGACCTCATCGCCCTCGAGCTGCACCGCCGGGAGGTGGTCTTCCAGCGGTTCAACGTCGACCTGTTCCCGCGGCGCGCGTCCGTGGTCTTCGACCCCGTGGCCGGTTCCCTGACGCTGGACGGCCAGGACGCGTCCCCGCTCCTGCGCGGGGAAGCCGCGGCCTGGTCCCGCGGACTCCGGTTCTCCCGGCGTGCCGAGGACGACGCGTCCCGGTACGTGCTCGACGAGTCCGCCGACCTCCTGGCCGGCGTCTTCGCCTGCTCGCCGCGCGCGGGGTGGGTGAACCACCCGGACGCCGTCGCCGCGGCGTCCGGCAAGGCGCGGCAGCTCCGGGTGGCGGCCCAGCTCGGGCTCCCGGTCCCCGCCACGGTCCTGACGAACGACCTGACGGCGGTGCGGAACCACGGCCTGGCCCACCCGGACTCGGTCGCCAAGCCGATCACCGGCCGGCTCTTCACCGTCGGCGACCGCCGGGCGTCGGTGTACACCGCGCCCCTGACCGTCCCGGACGATCCCGCCGGCACCACGACGCCGTTCTGCGCGCAGGAACGCCTGACCGGCGAAGACGTGCGGGTCACGGTCGTCGGCCGCCGGTGCCACGCCGTGGCGATCCGCACCCGGTCGGCCGAGGTGGACTGGCGGCTCGTCCCGGACGCCGACGTCGAGTACCGGCCGGTCACGCTCCCGCCTGAGGTCCGGGACGCCGTGCTCGACCTGGTGGCCGCCTTCGGTCTCCGGTACGCGGCGGTCGACCTCTTCCACGCGCGCGGGCGGCACCACTTCCTGGAGCTCAACCCGGGTGGGCAGTGGGCCTGGCTGGAACACGCCTGCGGCTTGCCCCTCACCGGCCTGATCGTCGACGAACTGCTCAGCGAGGAGCCGCACCGTGCCCAAGCCGACGCCGAGCGGGCTGCTCCGGCACGTGGTCCCCGTGCTGCGGAGCGACGCCCGGATCAACCCGCCGGACGTCTTCCGGCGCTATGAGACGAGGATCGCCGAACTGCGCGAAGACACGCGCGTCCCGGACGGCGAACTGCTCGACCAGGTGCGGAAGATGTGGGCCGACCAGGAAGCCCGGTTGTCCTCGATCGACAGCCGCGCGGGACAGCTGATGGCGGCGGCCGGTATCGCCGCGTCGCTGACGACCACCGCGGTGGGGCAGAAGGGGATCCTGGCGTTCGGCACGGGCAAGCCCCTGCTGGTCGTCACGTACCTGCTGGCCTTGGGGTACTTCGCGTACTGCATCATCGTCGCGCTGCGCGTGCACGGAAGGCGGCGGCGGTACAAGATCGGGCCGGACGAGCTGCTGCCGCCCCCGGTCACGGAGGCGTCCCCGGCGGTCTCCTACACCCGGCACCTGGCGCTCGAGCTGCTGGATTCGCTGGTCAAGAACTACCGGAGCGACAACCGTCAGGTCGAGGCGCTGCACATGGCGCAGTGGGCGTTCCGCAACGCGGTCATCCTCCTCGTGCTCGGCGGAATCGCCACCATCTGGTCCTGATCCCCCGCGGACTCAGCGCAGGGCGGCCGCCACCCGGCCCGCGGCCTCGATGCCTTCCTCCGGCGGCTCCTCCGGCAGCGGCAGCAGCACCACCGAGCCGCTGCCGGCTTCGTGCAGGGCGCGGACGCGGGCCACGCACGAGGCCAGGTCGCCGCAGACGGCCAGCTGCTCGATCCACTCCGGACGCAGACCCGCCGCCAGTTCGTCCACTGTGGACGCCGAGTCCACCAGCGCCAGCAGCTCGTCGGCGAACGGCAGGTCCTGGACCTGCACCCGCGCGCCCGGCGTCAGCGACTCCGCCACCGTCAGCCGCGCCCGTTCGGGGTCGCCCAGGGCCAGCCAGTTGTACGTCACCACCGTGTGGCTCGCCGGGGCGCCGTCCCGCTCGCGTCCCGGGGCGATGGCCGCGAGCGCCGAGCGGACGTACTCCGGCGGGGACGGCTCGGCGAGGATCGTGCCGTCCGCCGTCGCGCCCGCGATCGCCAGGGACTTCGGCCGGCGGACGCCCGCGACCAGGGGCGGCGGCGACGCCGGCGGGAACACCAGCTCCACCTCGTCCAGCGAGACGTACCGCCCGGACACCGAGACCCGGTCGCCCGCCAGCAGGCGCCGGACCGCGACGAGCGTCTCCTCCAGCGCCGCGAGCGGGGACGCCGGGTACGCGCCGATCTGCTTCATCCACGCCGGCACGCCGTGGCCGAAGCCGGCGATCAGCCGGCCCGGGTGCAGCTCCGCCAGCGCCGCGAGCTCCATCGCCGCGATCGCCGGGTTGCGCGCCACCACCGGCATCACGCCGATGCCGATCTTGATCGTCGACGTCGTCTCCAGCGCCGTGGCGACCGTCGAGATCCCGGCGGCCCAGAAGCAGTCCTCGACGAGCCACAGCTCGTCGAGCCCGGCGGCCTCGGCCTGCCGCGCCAGCTCACGCAGCCGGGACGGCGGCTGCTCGCGGTTGATCCGGACACCGACCGACGAACGGGGTGCGTACATGCGTGCGGGGCTCCTGTTCAGATGCGGGAAAAGGCCGGCGCGTAGGTGAACGCGCCCTGGTGCGTGGCTTGGTACGCCGCGAGCGGGCGGGCCTGGAAGTGCTCGGCCCAGCCCGGTTCCGGCGGCGTGACGCCGAGCGTCGCCGCGAGGACGAAGCCGAAGCGCGAGTAGTAGCCGGGGTCGCCGAGCAGCACGACGAGGCCGTAGCCCAGGGCGTCCGCCGCGCCGAGCACCGTGTGCACCAGCGCCGAACCGACGCCGTCGCGGTGGTGCGCGGGCCGCACGCCGAGCGGGCCGAGGCCGACCGAGACGCCGGTGTCGTCGCCGAGCCGCGCCGGGCTGCAGCAGACGTGCCCGACGACCTCGCCGTCGCGGACCGCGACGAACGACAACGCGCCGATCAGGTCCCCGTCGGCCCGCAGGTCGTCGACGAGCGGGGCTTCGACGGGAGTCACGCCCGGTTCGCGGCGGAAGGCTTCGGCGTGCACCGAGTGGACGGCGGCCTGGTCACCGGGTGTCTCGCGGCGGATGAGCATGACCGTCAGCATGCCGTGGGACGCGGTTCGGGGCGACGCAGTTTCCGGCCGACTTTGGTAGGGGACCGTTCGAGTGGTTCCGAAACCGGACAAACAGGTCGATCTTCCTATTTTGACCAGGGTCGACCTACAGTTCGTGCACCTTTCACCCCTGCCCAGAAGGGACGAAACCTTGCGGAGCTCTCGGGGAATCTTCAGGAGAATCGGTGTGGTGGCAGCGGTCTCGGCGGTGACCGTCCTGGGCGGTACCACCGTCGCGACCGCGCGGGAAGGCACGATCGCCGGCGCCGGCGGCGCCGACGCCGTCAAGGACAGCTACATCGTCGTGCTCAAGGGTGGCACGGCCCAGGGCGTCACCGGCCGGCACGGCGGCACCGTCGAGCGGACGTTCTCGGCGGCCCTGCACGGCTTCACCGCCGCGATGTCCGAGGCGCAGGCCAAGCGCGTCGCGGCCGATCCCGATGTGTCCTTTGTGGAGCAGAACCGGGTCGTGCGGGCGAGTGCCGACCAGCTGAACCCGCCGTCGTGGGGCCTGGACCGGGTCGACCAGCGGAACCTGCCGCTGGACCAGAAGTACAGCTACAGCACCACGGCATCGAACGTGCGCGCGTACGTCATCGACACCGGCATCAACCTGACGCACAGCACCTTCGGCGGGCGCGCGACGTCGGGCTACGACTTCGTCGACAACGACAGCGACGCCACCGACTGCCAGGGGCACGGCACGCACGTCGCCGGCACCATTGGCGGCGCGCAGTACGGCCTGGCCAAGGAGGTCAAGCTGGTCGGCGTCCGGGTGCTGAACTGCAGCGGCTCCGGCACGACGGCGGGCGTGATCGCCGGCGTCGACTGGGTGACGGCGAACGCGATCAAGCCCGCGGTGGCCAACATGAGCCTCGGCGGTGGCGCGTCGAGCACGCTGGACGCCGCCGTCCAGCGCTCGATCGCGTCGGGCGTCACCTACGGCCTCGCGGCGGGCAACGACAACGGCGCCAACGCGTGCAACGGCTCCCCGGGCCGCGTCCCGGCGGGCATCACGGTCGGCGCGACGACGTCCACGGACGCTCGCGCGAGCTACTCCAACATCGGCACCTGCCTCGACATCTTCGCGCCGGGCAGCGGCATCACGTCGTCGTGGATCGGCAGCACCACCGCCACCAACACGATCAGCGGGACGTCGATGGCGACCCCGCACGTCGTCGGCGCGGCGGCGCTCTACCTGGCCGCCAACCCGGGCGCGACGCCGCAGCAGGTCCGCGACGCGCTCGTCGCGAACGGCACCACCGGAAAGGTGACCAGCCCGGGCACGGGCTCGCCGAACGTCCTGCTCTACACGGGCACCGGCACCACCCCGCCGCCGACCTGCGGCACCGTCACCAACGGCACCGACGTCGCCATCCCCGACCGCGGCGCCGCGGTGACGAGCAGCGTGAGCGTCTCGGGCTGCGCGCGCAACGCGTCGGCGACGTCGGCGGTGGAGGTCCACATCGCCCACACCTACGCCGGCGACCTGGTGATCGACCTGGTCGCGCCGGATGGTTCCGCGTACCGCCTGAAGAACTCGAGCGGTGACTCGTCCGACAACATCAACACGACCTACAGCGCGAACGTCTCCGGCGAAGCCGCGAACGGCACCTGGACGCTGCGCGTCCAGGACGTCGCGTCGGCCGACACCGGGCGCATCGACACCTGGTCGCTGACCGTCTGACCGGCCCCACCCGCGACGAAGGCCCCCGCACACCGTGGTGCGGGGGCCTTCGCCGTGGTCAAGCGATCAGTCGAACGCCTTCGAGATCAGCGCCTTCTGCTCCACCTCGTGGACCTTCGACGAGCCGGCCGACGGCGCCGCCATCGGACGCCGCGACACGACCTGCAGGCCCGAGAGCACCTCCGGGAACTTCCGGGGCAGGTTCAGGCCGAAGAACGGCCACCCACCCTGGTTTTCCGGCTCCTCCTGGACCCACGCGACCTGCGTCGCGTTGGTGTAGCGCTCCAGCGCCGCCAGCAGCTTCTTCTTCGGCAGCGGGTAGTACTGCTCGATCCGCACGATCGCGACGTCGTCCGCCTCGCGCTTCGTCCGCTCCGCCACCAGCTCCCAGTACAGCTTCCCGGAGGTCAGCAGCACCTTGCGGACCTTCGCCGGGTCCGGCGTCACGTCGTCGATGACCGACATGAACCGGGACTGGCCGGTGAAGTCGCCGGTCGCCGACGTCGCGGCCTTGTTGCGCAGCATCGACTTCGGCGTGAAGACGACCAGCGGGCGCTGGATGCCGTCGAGGGCGTGCCGGCGCAGCAGGTGGAAGTAGTTCGCCGGGGTGGAGGGCACCGCGACGGTCATCGAGCCTTCGGCGCACAGCGCCAGGAAGCGCTCGATGCGCCCGGAGGTGTGGTCCGGGCCCTGGCCCTCGTGGCCGTGCGGCAGCAGCAGCACGACGTCGGAGCGCTGGCCCCACTTCGCCTCACCCGAGGAGATGTACTCGTCGATGACGGTCTGCGCGCCGTTGACGAAGTCACCGAACTGCGCTTCCCACATCACGAGCGCCTCGGAGTTCGCCACCGAGTAGCCGTACTCGAAGCCGACGGCCGCGTACTCCGACAGCGCCGAGTCGTAGATCATCACGCGGCCCTGGCCGTCGGCCAGGTTCTGCAGCGGCGAGTACTCCTGGCCCGTCTTGCGGTCGATGAACACCGAGTGCCGCTGGGTGAACGTGCCGCGCCGCGAGTCCTGGCCGGACAGCCGGATGAGCCGGCCTTCCAGTGCGAGCGACCCGAACGCCAGCAGCTCGCCGAACGCCCAGTCGATGTCGCCTTCGCGGGACATCTTGTGGCGGCGCTCCATGACCGGCTTGACGCGCGGGTGCGGCGTGAAGCCCTCCGGCACGTTCACGAACGCGTCGCCGATGTGCTCCAGCGTCTCGCTCGAGATCGACGTCGTCACCTTCGCCGGGACCTGCTGCTCCTCCTCGACCGAGGGGCTCGCCTTCGCCGGGTGCTTCTCCAGCTCGCGGACCTCGTTGAAGACGTGCTCCAGCTGGCTCGAGAAGTCGCGCAGCGCGGCCTCGGCCTCCTCGACGGAGATGTCGCCGCGGCCGATCAGCGACTCGGTGTAGCCCTTCCGGACCGAGCGCTTCGTGTCGATGATGTCGTACATCGCCGGCTGCGTCATCGAGGGGTCGTCGCCCTCGTTGTGCCCGCGGCGGCGGTAGCAGATCAGGTCGATCACGACGTCCTTGTGGAACGCCTGCCGGTACTCGACGGCCAGCTTGGCCACCCAGTGCGCGGCCTCCGGGTCGTCACCGTTCACGTGGAAGATCGGCGAGCCGATCATCTTCGCGACGTCGGTGGCGTACTGGCTGGAGCGCGAGTGCTCAGGCGCGGTGGTGAAGCCGACCTGGTTGTTGACGATCACGTGCACGGTGCCGCCGGTGCGGTACCCGCGCAGCAGCGACAGGTTCAGCGTCTCGGCGACGACGCCCTGGCCCGCGAAGGCCGCGTCGCCGTGCATCAGGACCGGCAGCACGGTGTAGCCCTCGCCGCCCTTGTCCAGGAGGTCCTGCTTCGCGCGGACGATGCCCTCGAGCACCGGGTCCACGGTCTCCAGGTGCGACGGGTTCGCCGTCAGCGACACCTTCGTCTCGCCGTCGCCGAACATCCGGAAGTACTTGCCCTCGGCGCCGAGGTGGTACTTCACGTCACCGGAGCCGTGCGCCTGGCCCGGGTCGAGGTTGCCCTCGAACTCCTGGAAGATCTGCGAGATCGGCTTGCCGACGATGTTCGCCAGCACGTTGAGCCGGCCGCGGTGCGGCATGCCGATGACGACCTCGTCGAGCTCGTGCTCGGCGGCCTTGTCCAGCAGGGTGTCGAGCAGCGGGATCGCCGTCTCGCCGCCTTCGAGGCTGAACCGCTTCTGGCCGACGTACTTGGTCTGCAGGAACGTCTCGAACGCCTCGGCGGCGTTCAGCTTCGAGAGCACGTACTTCTGGACCGCGGGGTCCGGCTTCTCGTGCGGGATCTCGACGCGCTCCTGGATCCAGCGGCGCTCCTCGGGGTCGAGGATGTGCGTGTACTCGATGCCGACGGTGCGGCAGTACGAGTTGCGCAGCACACCGAGGATGTCGCGCAGCTTCATCCGCTCCTGGCCGGCGAAGCCGCCGACCGGGAACTCGCGGTCCAGGTCCCAGAGCGTCAGGCCGTGGGACAGGACGTCCAGGTCGGCGTGGCTGCGCTGGCGGTAGTTCAGCGGGTCCGTGTCGGCCATCAGGTGACCGCGCATCCGGAACGCGTCGATCAGCTCGATCACGCGGGCGGTCTTGTCGACCGGGCCCTCGGGGATGTCGGCGACCCAGCGGATCGGCTCGTACGGCAGGCGCAGGCTGGTGAAGACGTCGTCGTAGAAGCCGTCTTCGCCGAGCAGCAGCTGGTGGATGCGCTTGAGGAACTCGCCGGACTCCGCACCCTGGATGATGCGGTGGTCGTAGGTCGAGGTCAGCGTCATGATCTTGCTGATGCCGAGGTCGACCAGCGTCTTCTCGCTGGTGCCCTCGAACGCCGCCGGGTACTGCATGGCGCCGACGCCGATGATCGCACCCTGGCCGGCCTGCAGGCGCGGCACCGAGTGGTTGGTGCCGATGCCGCCCGGGTTGGTCAGCGAGATGGTGGTGCCGGCGAAGTCGTCCGCGGTCAGCTTGTTGTTGCGGGCCTTCTTGACGATGTCCTCGTAGGCCTGCCAGAACTGCAGGAACGACATGTCCCCGACGTTCTTGACCGAGGCCACGACGAGGTTGCGGGAGCCGTCCTTGCCCTTCATGTCGATGGCGAGCCCGAAGTTGACGTGTTCCGGCGTGATCGCGAACGGCTTGCCGTCGATCTGCTGGTAGTGCCGGTTCAGGTTCGGGTAGTCCTTCAGCGCCCGCACCATGGCGAAGCCGATGAGGTGCGTGAAGGAGATCTTGCCACCGCGGGTGCGCTTGAGGTGGTTGTTGATGACGATGCGGTTGTCGGCCATCAGCTTCGCCGGGACCGCGCGCACGCTGGTCGCGGTCGGCACGGACAGCGACGCGTCCATGTTCTTGGCGATCGCCGCCGCGGCGCCGCGGAGCTGCTTCGACTCCGGTTCGTCCTTGGCCTGCGGCTTCACCTCGGTCTTGGCCGGGCTGGTCGACGCGGCCTTGGGCGCGGTCTTCGAGGCGCTCGCCGCGTTCGCGGCGGGCTTCGGAGCCGGCTTGGCGGGCGCGGTGGTGGTGGCGGGCGTCGACGTCTGCTTGGCCGCGGACTCCGCGTTCTGCACCGCCTTCGTCGACGGCGCCGTGGCCTGTCCGTTGGTCGCGGGCTTGGCGCCGGCCTGCTGCTGCCGGGCGTTGTCCGCCTTGGTCTGAGCGTTCTGCGTCGGCTTGAAGTCCGCGAAGAAGTCGTGCCACGCGGCATCGACTGAAGATGGGTCAGCGAGGAACTGGTCGTACATCTCTTCGACCAGCCACTCGTTGGGGCCGAACTGTGACGCAGGGCTGCTGCTGGACACGGCTTGGGCTCGCCTCTATCCGTCTCGATCTCGATCTTGGATCCGTTGATGCGCCTACCAGGCTAACCCCCTCGATGAGTGCGATGTGATGGAACCGGCCTGTGTGAGGCGTGGCGCACTAGGGCATCGGTCACTGACACGATCAAGATGTGCTAAGAGAACCTTAAGCAATGGACCGGGTACAGGGTTTTCGCCGGGGTTGGCGGGCTCGTCGCCGAGGGCCGGCCTGGTCCGGGTTCAGCCGTCGGCGTCGATGGCCCGCGCGAGGTCTTCGGGGAGCTCGTACGGCGGCTCGTGCGGGACGAGTTTCACGGCCTTGTGCAGCTCGTAGTCCCGCAGGTGCTGGTGGATCCGGTGCATCACCGGCGTGACGTCGGTGACGGCGGTGATCCACTCGTCGACGTAGCGGTCGACGGCCTCGCCGCTCAGGCCGACCTGGATCGCCCGGAAGTTCTGCGCCTGGTGGTTGAGGTCACGTTCGGGGTCCCACTGGATCCGGACGGGACTGGTCTTGACCTGTGCTTCCCAGGCTTCTTTCTCCTGGTCACGGCCGGGGTGGCTCAGCGCCGCGTGGGCCAGGGCCCACTCGAAGCCGTCGCGGGTGATGTCGATCGCCAGGACGACCTCCTGCCCCGGCTTGGTCCCGTAGCCGCACCGGTAGGCCATCCACCGGAACGACGGCTTGATCCACGTCATCCGGTCCCGCTTGAACGGCGCGACGAACGTCTGCTCCGCCAGCGCCGGCTCGGCGATCGCGGGCGAGTAGGCCTGGTAGACCCGGACGGTGGTCTTGGTCTGCACGGCACGGATCTGCCGGTCGGGCGCCCGCTGTTGTTCGAACATCCCGCCATGCTCCCGCGCCCCGGCGGCCCCGGCGAGTCCTTTCCCGGCGGGCGAACCCGCAACTCGTGTGATTCCCGACGTAAGTCGCGTGATCGGGGCCGGAACTCGCGTGATCGGGGCCGGAACTCGCGAGTTACGGGTCCAGTCACGCGAGTTACGGGCTCAGTCACGCGTGTTACGGGTCAGCCGAGGGACCAGAGGCGGGCGTAGTAGCTTTCCGCGGCCAGGAGCTCTTCGTGGGTTCCGGTTTCGACGATCCGGCCGTGGTCGAGGACCACGATGCGGTCGGCGCGGGCCGCCGTGGCGAGGCGGTGGGCGACGACGAACGTCGTGCGGCGGCGGGCCAGGTGTTCGGTCGCGCGCAGGACCGCGGCCTCGGTGGACGGGTCCAGGGCCGCCGTCGCCTCGTCGAGCAGCAGGACGTCCGGGTCGACCAGCTCCGCCCGGGCCAGCGCCACCAGCTGACGCTGCCCCGCCGACAGCGACCGCCCGCGCTCGCCCACCGGCTGCAGGAACCCGGCCGGCAGCGCCGCGACGCCGTCGAGCGCGCCCACCGCGCGGACCGCGGCCTCGACCTCGGCGTCCGTCGCCGCAGGGCGGCCGTACCGGACGTTGTCCGCCACCGTGCCGGAGAACAGGTGCGCCTCCTGCGGCACCACGCCCATCCGGTGCCGCAGGCCGGCGAGCTCGTACTCGCGGACGTCGGTGCCGTCGATCCGGACCGTGCCGCCCGTGGCGTCGTAGAAACGCGCGACCAGCTTCACCGCCGTCGACTTCCCCGCGCCGGTGGCGCCGACCAGCGCGATCGTCTCTCCGGCCGCGACGTCCAGCGAGAACTGCGCCAGCGCCTTCGCCTCCGTGCCCGCGTAGGCGAAGTCGACCTCCTTGAAGCTGACCTCGCCGCGCAGCCGCTCCGGGATCGCCAGCGGGTGTTCCGCCGGCGGGACGGACGTCGGCGTCCGCAGCAGGTCGCCGATCCGGTTCAGGCCGACGCGGGCCTGCTGGTAGCCGTCGAACACCGAGGACAGCTGCTGGATCGGGGAGAAGAACTGCTGCAGGTACAGCAGGAACCCGAGCAGCACGCCGGCCGACAGGGTCCCGGCCGACACGCGGTTCGCGCCGGCGACCAGCACCGTGGTCGTCGCCAGGTCGGACATCAGCGCGACCAGCGGGAAGTACGTCGCCACGTACCGCTGCGCCCGCAGCCGCGAGCGGCGGTAGTCGTCACTGCGTGACGCGAACGCCTCGGCGGAACGCTCTTCGCGGGTGTAGGCCTGGGCGACGCGCAGGCCGCTCATGTTCTCCTGCATGTCCGCGTTGACCAGGCTGACCCGCTCGCGGGCCTCGTTGTAGGCCTTCGACGCCGCCCGCCGGAAGATCACCGTCGCGACGGCCAGCACCGGCACCATCGCCAGCGCGTACAACGCCAGCCCGGCGTCGGTGACCAGCAGCGCCACCGTGATCCCGGCCAGCGTCAGCGCGCTGACCACGGCGGTGGCCAGCCCGGTCTGCAGGAACGTCGAGAGCGCGTCGACGTCCGTCGTCATCCGGGTCATGATCTTCCCGGACAGCTCCCGCTCGTAGTAGTCGAGCCCGAGCCGCTGCAGGTGCGCGTAGCTGCGGACGCGCAGCGCGTACAGCACGGTCTCGCCGACGCGCGAGGTCAGCCGGGTCTGCGCGAGCACCACCAGCCAGTCGGCCGCGATCACGGCGGCGCCGATCCCGGCGGCGAGCCAGATCACCCACTCCACGCCGGTGCGGACGCCGTGGTCGACGCCGAACTGGTAGAGCCCCGGCAGTGCGATCGAGGCCAGCGCGTCCGCCGCGACCAGCGCGATCACCACCGCGAGCGGCCAGCGGACCGGCCGCAGCAGCCCGGCCAGCCGGAACCGCGGGTCCGGCGCCGTGACGTCCACATCGGACAGCCGCGGCTCGTCGGTGGCCGGCGGCAGCCTGCGGACGCCTTCGATCAGCTCCGGTGTCGGCGGCAGGTCGAGACCGCCGCCGCCCGGGCCCGCGAACCCGCTGCTGTTCGGGTTGGCGCGGCGCTGCTGCGCGGCCTCGGCCAGGTGGTCGACCTCGTCCTTGCCCTCGTCACGCGGCCAGAGCGCCGCGGTGACGCCGGCCGGGCCGCGGTCGAGGCCCTCGCGGCGCACCTTCTCCTCGACGCCGTCACCCGGGCCCGCGACCAGCTCGCGGAACAGCGGGCAGCGCGCCATCAGCTCGGTTTCGGTGCCGACGTCGACGACGTGGCCGTCGTCGAGCACCGCGATCCGGTCGGCCAGCGCGAGGGTGGAGCGCCGGTGCGCGATCAGCAGGGTCGTGCGGCTCGCCGTGACCGAGCGCAGCGTGTCGTGGATCGCCGCCTCGGTGACGGTGTCGATGGCCGACGTCGCGTCGTCGAGGACCAGGATCCGCGGGTCGGTGATCAGCGCCCGCGCCAGCCCGAGCCGCTGCCGCTGGCCGCCCGAAAGGGTCAGGCCGCGCTCGCCGACCAGGGTTTCGTAGCCCTCCGGCAGCTCGCGGATGAACTCGTCGGCCTCCGCCGCGCGCGCCGCCGCGACGATCTCCTCGTCACTCGCGTCGGGCCGGCCGTAGGCGATGTTGTCGCGGATCGAGGAGGAGAACAGGAACGCCTCCTCGAACACGACGCCGATCGCCTGGCGCAACTGCCGCAGCGGCACGTCCCGGACGTCGAGCCCGCCGACGCGGATCGCGCCCGCGTGCACGTCGTAGAAGCGGGGCAGCAGCAGCGAGATCGTCGACTTCCCGGAGCCGGCGGTGCCGACCAGCGCGAGCGTCTCGCCCGGGTGCGCGGTCACCGAAAGGCCGTCGAGCACCGGTTCGCTGCGGGTGTAGCCGAACCGGACGCCGTCGAGCTCGATGCCGAGCGGGCCCGCCGGCAGCGGGCGCGCGCCGGCGGCGTCGACGACTTCCGGCTGCGCGTCGATCAGCTCGTAGACGCGCTCGGCGCCGGCGCGGGTCAGCTGGGCCTGCACGACCAGGCCGGACAGCATCCGGGCCGGGCCGATCAGGGTCGCGAGGTAGGTCGCGAAGGCGAGGAAGGTGCCGAGCGTGATCGAGCCGTTGAGCGCCAGGACACCGCCGATGCCGAGCACCGCGACCTGGCCGGCGGCGGGCAGCGCGGCCGTGGTCGCCGTCGGCACCGCGGACAGCTTCGCCGCGCGAAGGCGCTCCCCGAACAGCTTGCGCGCCGTGCGCTCCAGCCGGCCGACCTCGCGCGACTCCTGGCCGAAGCCCTTCACGACGCGGACGCCGGTGACGGTCTCCTCCACCTGCTGCGCGACGTCCGCCGCACGCTGCTGCGCCGACCACGTCGCCGGGAACAGCCGCTTCCGGCTGCGGGTCACGACGATGCCGACCGCGGGCGTGACGACCAGCGCGATCAGCGTCAGCACCGGGGACATCCACAGCATCGCCACGAACGACAGCAGCGCGAAGATCACCGAGCCGAACGACAGCGGGATCTGCATCAGGATCCCGGTGACCAGCTGCAGGTCCGAGATCGCGCGCGAGACGACCTGGCCGGTGCGCAGGGCGTCCTGCTTGCCGCCGTCGAGCCGCGAAACCGCGTTGAACACCCGCTGGCGCAGGTCGTGCTGGACGTCGAGCGCGAGCTTGCCGCCGAAGTACCGGCGCAGGAACGCGGTGGCGAACGCGACCAGCTGCAACGTCACCAGGACGACCGCGATCCCGGGCAGCGCGCCGGTCTGCCCCGCCACCGCGTCGTCCACCGCCGCGCGCACCAGCAGCGGGCTGGCGGCCTGGACGCCGACGCTCAACATGGCGGCGACCAGCGAAAGCACGACTGTCGCGCGGTGCTCCCACGCCGCGGCGGACAGCCGGCGGACCCAGCCGACGGTCTCGGCAGGTGGGAGCTCTTGACGGGGACGAGGCGGAGCGATGGTCACGTAGCAACACTAAGCGCCGCCACCGACAGAATATTTCCCGAAAGCCGTGAGGGCCCCTTCCCGACGTCGGGAAGGGACCCTCACGGGATCGCTCGATCAGGTGATGTCGCGCTTCTGGTTGCCCAGCCAGCCGAAGCCGAAGAAGACCATCGTCCAGGCGAAGAAGATGAGCGCCGACACCCACCACGAGATCACGCCGGGCGCGCCCGCCGCGAGCTGCAGGCCCAGCTGCGACCAGTGGTCGACGCCGCCCGGCAGGTTCAAGGTGTTGATGCCGAACGCGCTCGCCGCGATGCCGCCGACGATCCCGTTCGCGGTGCCGTTCGGCAGGATCCCGCCCAGGATGTCGGTGGTGTTCCAGAACGCGATCACCAGGACGTTCTCGACGATGAGGAACCACACCACCAGCAGCACGACCGCGAGCGGCACGTTGCGGAGCACCGCGCCGAACCCGATGCCGAACAACGTCACCAGCACCGCGGCCAGCACGGTCCCGCCGAGCGCGGCCAGCCACTGGCCGGCGCTGGGCCAGCGGCCCGAGTCCACCGACACCATCACCGCGATCGCCGAGACGCCGAAGCTGACCAGGCCGTAGATCGCGCCCCACGCGACGTAGGTCAGCATCTTCGCGGTCAGCGCCGAGATCCGGTTCGGCGCGGTGAGGAACGTCGTCGTGATCGTCTTGCTGCGGTACTCGCCGGCCAGCGCGAACACCCCGAACAGCGCCGGGATCAGCTGCGCGATGTTCACGCCGTGCGCGAACGCCAGCAGGCCCACCGGCAGCTTGCTCGCGTCCAGGCCGACCGCGCCCGCGACCTCGCGGGCGTCGCTGGAGCCGATGAAGTCCGCGAAGTCGTTCGTGATCTTGCCCCACACGTAGGTCAGCCAGAAGGCGACCAGCACGAGCGGGATGAGCAGCACCCACCACGTCTTCAGCGAGAGCGTCTTGCGGAACTCCGCCTTGATCAGGTTCCCCATCACTGCTGCGGACCTCCCCAGCCCTGCGGCGGACCTTGTTGGTACTGCTGTTGTTGCGGGCCCGACGGCGGACCCTGCTGGTACGGCCCCGGCGGGTACTGCTGCGGCGGGTACCCGGGCGGCGGCGGGTACCCGGGCGGCGGCGGGCCCTGGTACTGCGGCTGCGGGGGATAGCCCTGGGGGCCACCGCTGAACTGGCCCTGGGTCAGCTGGAAGAACATCCGCTCGAGGTCGGCGTGCTCCTCCTGCATCCCGTAGACGGCGATCCCGGCCTTCGCGGCGAGGTCACCGATCTGCTGGACGCTCGACCCGGCGACCGCGACCCGGCCGTCCGGTGTCGGCGAAACCTGGGTGACGCCGTTCTCCTGCAACGCCTTCACCAGCGCGGCGGCGTCCGCCGGCTGCACCAGCACCCGCGACTGCTGGCCCTTGCGCAGCTGGTCGAGCGACCCGTTGTAGCGCGTCACGCCCTGGCTGATGATGACCACCTGGTCGATCAGCTGCTCGACCTCGTTGAGCAGGTGGCTCGACACCAGCACCGTGCGATGCTGCTCACGGGCGTAGGAGCGCAGGAAGTTGCGCAGCCAGAGGATGCCCTCCGGGTCCAGGCCGTTCGTCGGCTCGTCGAGCACCAGCACCTGCGGGTCGCCCAGCAACGCCGTCGCCAGCGCCAGCCGCTGCCGCATGCCGAGCGAGAACCCGCCCGCCTTCCGGTCGGCGGCGCTGCCCAGGCCGACCAGGCCCAGCACCTCGTCCGCGCGGGTGTCGGGCACCCCGATCGCGGCGGCGTAGACGCGCAGGTGGTTCCGCGCCGTCCGGCTCGGGTGGAAACCCTCGTTCTCGAGCACCGAGCCGACCACCCGCGCCGGGTTCCCCAGCTGCGAGTGCGGCCGCCCGTTGATCGTCGCCGACCCCTGGGTCGGCGTCACCAGCCCGAGCAGCATGCGGAGCGTCGTCGTCTTGCCGGCACCGTTCGGGCCCAGGAAGCCCGTCACCGAGCCCGGCTCGACCGTGAAACTCAGGTTCTGCACCGCGTTCACCGTGCCGAACTGCTTGCTCAGGTTCTGCACCACAATCCGGCCACTGCCGTCGTGCATACCGTCCCCTTACGTTCCCGCTGATGGGGCGCATCCTGCCCTACTCGGGCGAGACGTGCGCCCGGAACGGGCGAATCGGCGGAGAGCGACCTTCGTCACGTTCCGCAACCGGTTCCGGGCACCGGGGGTAGCGGCGGCGAGCGTCTGACCAGAGGGTTTGCTCCCGCCCTCGCGGGGCCGCCGGACCGAGTTGATAAAGAATTTGCCAGACTTGCCGACCCGGTGCAGCAAAGTCCTCCGAAGCCCTCTAAGCTTGTCAGTGGCGGCCCGCTCCCAATGACCCCCAGGTTGGTTGAGCGGGCCGCCGCTATGTCTTCGCTTCGCTTCGACTCGCTTTGTTGTGTCTCCCGGGGGCCGAGCCCCCGGACCCCCACGGTGCCTCTTGCTCGGCTTCCAGCGTGGCTGGGTCTGTCCGCGTGCGGTGCTTGCTTGCTTCGGCTTCGCCTTTGGCTTGTGCAAAGGAGCGGGCCCCTGTCTTGTGACAGGGGCCCGCTTCTTGGTTCTTTGGTCAGGCTAGGACTGTGGCCAGGGGGGTGTGCGGGAGGTCGTGGGCTATTGCTACTGGGGCGTTCGTCAGGGCGCCTGCTTGGGTGTTCAGGCCCTTTGCCAAGGCTTCGTCTGCCTGTAGTGCTGCCTTCCAGCCCTTGTCGGCCAGTTGGACTGCGTACGGCAGCGTTACGTTTGTGAGGCCGTAGGTTGAGGTGCGGGGGACTGCTCCCGGCATGTTTGCCACGCAGTAGAAGACTGACTCGTGGACCGTGTAGGTCGGGTTGTCGTGGGTTGTGGGGTGGGAGTCTGCGAAGCAGCCTCCCTGGTCGATTGCTATGTCGACCAGGACGCTGCCCGGCTTCATGCGGGAGACCAGCTCGTTCGAGACCAGCTTTGGTGCCTTTGCTCCCGGGACCAGTACTGCGCCCACCACCATGTCGGCCTGCAGGACCGACTCTTCGACCGAGAGGCGGGTCGAGGTCACTGTGCGGATGCGGCCGCCGAAGTCGTTGTCGATCTGGCGTAGGCGGTCGACGTTGGTGTCCAGGATCTCGACGTCCGAGCCCAGGCCCAGCGCGACGCGGGCGGCGTTCAGGCCGGCCACGCCGCCGCCGATGACGACGACGCGCGCCGGGTGCACGCCGGGGATGCCGCCGGGCAGCACGCCGCGGCCGCCGCTCGGCTTCATCAGGGAGTACGCGCCGACCTGCGGGGCCAGCCGGCCCGCGACCTCGGACATCGGGGCGAGCAGCGGCAGCGCGCCGTTGGCGGTCTGGACGGTCTCGTAGGCGATCGCGGTGGTGCCCGCGGCCAGCAGCGCGTCGGTCAGCGGCCGGTCGGCGGCGATGTGCAGGTAGGTGAACAGCACCTGGTCGGCGCGCAGACGCGGGTACTCCTCGGCGATCGGCTCCTTGACCTTGAGCACGAGCTCGCCCTGGGCCCAGGTCTCGTCCGCGGTGGCGAGGATCTTCGCGCCGGCGGCGACGTACTCCTCGTCGGAGATCGACGAACCGACACCGGCACCGGTCTCGACGAACACGTCGTGCCCGCGCCCGACCAGCTCGTGCACGCCGGCCGGGGTCAGCGCGACCCGGTACTCGTGCTTCTTGATCTCACGGGGAACGGCGATACGCACGGTCGGCCTCCTGGGTCGGTCTGCGTCCGGAAACGGTGCGGTGGTGTCCTTCACGGTGAGCCACCCGGACGGCGGTGTCATCGTGCTGAGCGGACAGTTGTTCGACGCATTCATGGTGCTGAGCCGACAGGCCGTTGACTTCGACCGCGCTTGAGGTTGCAGCCTGTGCGACATGCGCGTGGTGTGGATGCGGGAGTTCGGCGGTCCGGAAGTGCTCGTCCCGGGGGAGGCCCCGGACCCGGTCGCGGGGGACGGCCAGGTGGTGGTCGAGGTGGCGTTCGCGAACATCACGTTCGTCGAGACGCAGTTGCGGGCGGGCGGCCCGGGGCCGTTCCGCCTCGAGCTGCCGATCGTGCCCGGCAACGGCGTCGGCGGCGTGATCAGCACGGTCGGTGCGGGAGTGGACCCGGACCTCGCCGGGCAGCGGGTGGTCACCTCGACCGGCGGGTCCGGCGGGTACGCCGAGCGCGTCGCGGTGGACGCGGCGGCGGTGTTCCCGGTGCCGGAAGGCCTGGCCCTCGACGCGGCGGTGGCGCTGCTCGCGGACGGCCGCACCGCGACCGCGTTGGTTCATGCGACCAGTGTCCGGCCCGGCGATCGAGTGCTGGTCGAGGCCGCGGCCGGCGGCGTCGGCGGTCTGCTGATGCAGCTCGCGAAGGCCGCGGGCGCGACGGTGGTGGGCGCCGCGGGCGGCCCGGCGAAGGTGGCCCAGGTGCAGGGCGCCGACGTCGTCGTCGACTACCTGCGGCCGGACTGGACGTCCGCGGCCGGCGAGGTCGACGTGGTCTTCGACGGAGTGGGCGGCGCCATCGGCACGGCGGCGTCCGGCCTGCTGCGTCGTGGCGGCCGGATGGCGATCTACGGCCTGGCGAGCGGTTCGTGGGCGGAAGTGTCCGAAGTGGACGCTGCCGCCCGTGACGTCACGCTGGTGCGTTCGCTCGGCGGCCCCGAGGACATGCGCACGTTCACGAAGTCGGCGTTGACGGAGGCGGCGGAAGGCCGCCTGACCCCTGTGATCGGCCGCCGTTTCCCACTGGCCCAGGCGTCCGAAGCCCACGCGGCCATGCAATCCCGCACCACGGTGGGCAAAACCCTGCTGGTGCCCTGAAGTCCGTGAATGCCACATTGAGAGACCTAGTGTCCCTCAATGTGGCATTCACGGACTTGCGGAGTGTCAGGCGCGGTAGGCCGACCAGGAGCTGGTCATGCGCGTGCCCTGGCCCGCGGTGAACTCGTACATGCAGCCGTCGTAGCTGTAGTCCATGAAGTTGTGGATCGGGTCGCTGTCCGCCGCCGAGCAGGTGTTCTTGCTCGCCGGGCAGCCGGACGTCGCGGTCGCTTCGGCCGGGGTGTCGGAGACGTAGTCGCCCGAACCGGAGCAGCCGCCCTGGAACGTGTGGTAGAGCCCCATCCAGTGGCCGACCTCGTGGGTCGCCGTGTCGCCCTCGTTGTAGTTGGTCGCCGAGCGGCCCGGGAGGGACTCGTCGAGGATGACGACGCCGTCGAGCTTCGGCGACGCGGTGTAGTTCCACGGGAACGTCGCCCAGCCGAGCAGGTCGTCACCGAGGTTGGCGGTGTAGATGTTCAGCGCGTTCTTGCCGCCCTTGCGCAGCGCGTTCTTCATGTTGCGCTCGGCGGACGTGCCGTCGGTGATGCCGTTGTACCAGGTGGAGTTGTTCGTGTAGTCCGTGCTCACCAGGCTGAAGCTGAAGCCCTTGCTGCCGTACGCGCTGTTGAGCACCGAGATCTGCTTGGTGATCGTGGCGGCCGGCAGGTTGCCGGTCGAGCCGCTGGTGATCACGTGGAAGTACACCGGGATCGACGTCGCCGCGGGTGCGAGCGCGGCGCGCTTGCCGGCCAGCTTGCTCTGCATGTCGGCTTCGACGCGGGCGGCTTCGGCCGGCGACAGGCTGTCGGCGTGGCCGTCCTTGCTGCGGTCCGCGGACTGCGTGGGCGTGAAGCAGTCGCCGCTCGGCGCCGCGACGGCGCTCCCGGCAGTGGCGCCCGGGACGGCCAGGGAAACCAGGGAGAGCGCGGACACCGCGCCCAGCTTCAGGGCCCTGCGAAAACTCATGGACGACTCCTCTGCGACGACCCGGCTACCGCGGGTGGTGCAGCGAAAATGCGCCGGACAATCGCGAGAATCCACCTTCTTTCGGTGGGAAAGGACAATTCGTACGATCGGCGCCATCCATGCGGGCTAATGCATAAGCCAGATCGGCTCAGCTCCAGCGCAACGCCACCAGCTGGGTGATCAGCGCGAGCCGGACGTCGGGGTCGTCGAGGTCCAGCGGGACCAGCTCCAGCAGCTTCCGCATCCGGTAGCGCAGGGTGTTGGGGTGGATCCGCAGCTCGCGCGCCGCCGCGCGCGGGTCGCCGGGGTGCCGCAGCCATTCGTAGAGCGTGTCGGTGTACCCGGCTTTGCTCGTCTCGTCGTGGGCGCGCAGCGCGCCGAGCGGCCCGAGCTCCGCGACCTTCGCCGCGACCGCCGCCGTCGCCCCGCGGTGCAGCGCCAACGCCGTCCAGGCTTCGTCGAAGGTGATGACGCGCTCGTCGAGGATTTCCGCGCGCAGCAGGCCGAGCGCTTCGTCGGCTTGGGCGCGCGACGTCGACAGGTCGCCGATCTCGCCGGGGGCGCCCGCGGCGGCCCGCAGGGTGCCGCCGCGCTTGGACGTCGGCTGCGTCACCAGGGCCTCGCGCAGTCCGGCCCAGCCGCGGTCCGGGACCACGGCGTAGAGCAGCCCGCCCAGCTCGGTCGCCACCGGACGGCGGCCGATGCCCTGGGAAAGCCGTTCCAGCAACGCGAGCCGCAGGCCCTCGGCGTCCCGGCCGTCGCCGCCGGTGACCTCGATGACGACCACGCGGTGCGGCTCGTCGGACAGGTCCAGCTCCGCCATCGCCTTGCGCGGGTTGGCCCGGCCTTCGAGCACACCGCGCAACAGCTCGGCCGACGCGCGGCGCTGCGCGTCCGTGTAAGCCCTGCGGCGCAGCAGGTGCAGCGCGACGACCGGCGCGGCGTCGGCGAAGGCGGCCGCGCGCTCGTCGGACACCGGCCCGGCGACCACCGCCCACATCGAGCCGAGCAGCTCCCCGCCCATCCGGATCGGCACGATCAGCCGCGGCAGCGTGCCGTCGCGCTGGGCCGGCACGAAGATCGTCTGCCGCCCGCGCGACAGCTCCCGGAACACACCGCGCGAGCGGAACCGCGCGAGGACGTCGTCCGGGATGCGCCGGCCCATGATCGTGGCGACGCGCGCGGGGTCGGTGAGGTCCTGGCGGGCGGAGTAGGCGAGCACGCGCGAGTTGGTGTCCTCGATGGTCACCGGAGCGTCCACAACGGACGCGACGGCGTCGGCGAGCCGGAACAGGTCGCCGGAGCCGGTGTCGTTCTCGAGGTTCTCGGACTCGTCGGCGAGCGCGTCGAGGACGGTCCGCAGCAGCCACACGAGCTGCGCCCACGACGTCGCCGCGTGCACCTGGATCAACGCGATCCCGGCGGCCTTCGCGGCCCGCTTCACTTGGATTTTCCCAGCGACGGGCGGCTTGAGCAGCACGGCGGCCGCACCCTGTTCGGCGCTGTGTTTCACCAGCTCGGCGGCATCTTCGGGCCCGGTGGTGGCCACCCCGAGCACCAGATCCCCGGCGGCGAGGGTGAGGCCCCCACCGGGCTCGGCGATCACGACGTCGGCAACGGCGGGCGAGTCGTCGGGCACCTGGAGCGCGTGGAGCAGCGTCGGCCCCACCCGGTCGACCACGCTGCGCACCGACACCACGGCCTCATTCTGGCCGAAAACGGATCGCCCGGCTCGCTAGGGTCGCAAGGGTGAGCGAACCCCGGCGGATCGTCGAATCCGGCTACGACAGCTCGGCGGAGCGCTACCTCGAGTGGAGCGCGCGCATCACCGACGACCCGCGGCTGCGGTTCCTGGGGGAGCTGACCGGCCGGCTCGCCGACGGCGCCGCGGTGCTCGACCTCGGCTGCGGCGCGGGGGTGCCGTGCACGGCGTTGCTCGCCGAGCGGCGCGAGGTCCTCGGCGTCGACGTCTCCGCGGCGCAGCTGGATCTCGCGCGCCGGAACGTCCCCGGCGCGCGGTTCGAGAAGGGCGACATGGCGGAGGTGTCGTTCCCGGGCGGGAGTTTCGACGCCGTCACGGCGTTCTACTCGGTGCTGCACGTGCCCCGCGAGGAGCAGGGCGACCTCTTCAAGCGGATCGCCTGCTGGCTGCGGCCCGGCGGCTGGTTCCTGGCCGCGCTGGGCTGCAGTGAGGCGAACGGCGTCGAAGCCGACTGGCTCGGTACGCCGATGTTCTTCAGCAGCCACGCCCCGGCGGAGAACCGGCGGCTCCTCGAAGCCGCCGGTTTCACGCTGGTCGTGGACGAGCCCGTGACGATCCACGAGCCCGAAGGCGAAGCGACCTTCCACTGGGTGCTGGCCCGGTCGTGAGTGTTCAGGGCGGTTCTAACCGCCCTGAACACTCACGACAAGCCGCGACAGACCGGCTAACGCGACAGGACCGCGTCCAGGACCCGCTTCAGCTCGGCCGCCGGGTCGTCGACCGGTTCCTTCGCGCGCCACGCGACGATGCCGTCCGGCCGCACCAGGGAGGCGCCCCCGGCGGAAAGGCCGTACTTCGCCGCGAACTCCTCGCCCTTGATGGCGTGGCAGTCGACGTCGGCGGCGGACGCCCACCGCGAGGCGTCACCCGCGCACAGCAGGACCCACGAGTGCCCCAGCAAGTCCACTGTGGACGCCGTGCCCGGCGCGCGGAACCCGGGCCGTCCGGTTGGCGCGTGGACGTCTTCGACGCGTGCGCCGTCGTCCGGTTCCTCCGAGAGCACCGCCGTCGAGCGGTAGCGGAAGCCGAGGACCGCCGCCAGGGGGTCCTCGGCCTTCGTCAAGCCGGAGACGTCCAGGTCCGGGTGCATGCGCTGCTTCAGGTTGTGCAGCGACATGTCGACAATCATCCGTGCGATCGGCTTCCGCTCGGCCTCGTAGGTGTCCAGCAGCGCGTCGCCCGCGTCGCCGCGGAGGACCGATGCGAGCTTCCACGCGATGTCCGCGCCGTCGCCTACCGCGGTGTTGCCGCCCTGGCCGCCGGACGGCGGGGTCACCTTCGCCGCGTCGCCGGCCAGGAAGACGCGGCCGGCGCGGAACCGCTCCGCGATCCGCGCGGCGATCTCCCACGAGCCCGTCCAGACGATCTTCGGGTCGAGCTCGGGCAGGTCGGTCGCGGTGCGGATCATCGCGACCAGCCGGTCGTGGCCGAAGTCGTCCGGGCTCTCGCCGCGTTCCGGGTGGTAGTCCGGGGCGAAGACGTACCGGCCGGCGACGTCGGTGTTCGACAGCCCGGCCGTGAACTCCGGGTTCTGCAGGTAGAAGAGATCGGTCACGCCCGCCTTGACGCGGTCGCCGAGGTCGGCGTCGAACACCACGCCCAGGCAGTGGCTGAGCCCGTCCAAGCCCTCGGTCGGAATGCCCAGCCCCTGCCGGATCCCGCTGCGCCCGCCGTCAGCGGCGACGACGTAGTCCGCGCGCACCACCGTCTCCGCGCCGGAGTCGCGGTGCCGCAGCGTCGCGGTGACGCCGTCGTCGTCCTGGGTCAGCTCGATCAGCTCGGTCCGGAACCGGACGCGCGCGCCCGCCTTTTCCGCGGCCGCCAGCAGGATCGGCTCGACGACGTCCTGCCCGGCCATGCCGTGCGGCATCGTGGTCGTGGCCGAGACGTCGAACTCGCTGCCGTCTTCGGTGAGCCGGTGGAAGACCTGGCCGGCCAAGCTGGTCGCGACCGTGATCCGCAGGCCCTGCGACGCCCGCGGGCTCGCGTGCAGCACGTCGTCGTCGATGCCCGCCCAGTGGAACAGCTCCATCGTGCGCCAGTTCTGCCCGGACGCTCGCGAGTGGACCGACGTTCCGGTGTGCCGCTCGACCGTCAGCACGTCCACTCCTGCCTGCGCCAGGAACATCGACGCCGACAGCCCGCCGAGCCCGGCCCCCACGACCAGCACCTGTGTCCGTTCCGCCATGACAACCTCCCGTGAAGTCTCCCTGTAAAAAGTATCTTAGATAAAAAGAGATCCGTCTTGCAAGATAATTTCGGCGGCAACCCCAGGTAGCCTGTCTCCCAGGACGTGGGAACGGTTGGGTACTCCGTTCGGCCGAAGTAGCTTCGGACAAGCAGCCCTCCAGCACCCCCTTGAGCCGCAAGGAGAACCGATGAGCGCGGACGACACCTCGGCGTGGTCCTTCGAGACCACGCAGATCCACGCGGGCGCCGCGCCGGATCCGGCGACGGGCGCGCGGGCGACGCCGATCTACCAGACGACGTCGTACGTCTTCCGCGACAGCCAGCACGGCGCCGACCTGTTCAGCCTGGCCGAGCCGGGCAACATCTACACGCGGATCATGAACCCGACCCAGGACGTCCTGGAGCAGCGGGTCGCCGCGCTCGAAGGCGGCGTCGCGGCGCTCGCGTTCGCGTCCGGTTCGGCCGCCACCACCGCGGCGATCCTCAACCTGGCCAACGCCGGTGACCACTTCGTCTCCAGCCCGTCGCTCTACGGCGGCACCTACAACCTCTTCCACTACACGCTGCCGAAGCTGGGCATCGAGGTCTCGTTCGTCGAGGACCAGGACGACCTCGAGCAGTGGCGCGCCGCCGTCCGCCCGAACACCAAGCTGTTCTTCGCCGAGACGCTGGCCAACCCGGGCAGCAACGTCCTCGACATCCGCGGGGTCGCCACGACCGCGCACGAGGCCGGTGTCCCGCTGGTCGTCGACAACACCGTGCCGACGCCGTTCCTGCTGCGCCCGATCGAGCACGGCGCCGACATCGTCGTCCACTCGGCGACGAAGTACCTCGGCGGCCACGGCACCACGGTCGCCGGCGTGCTGGTCGACGGCGGCACGTTCGACTTCGGCAAGGACGCGGCGAAGTTCCCGGGCTTCAACGAGCCGGACCCAAGCTACCACGGTCTCAAGTACTGGGAGGCGCTCGGCCCGGGCGCGTACGCGGCCAAGGCGCGCGTCCAGATCCTGCGCGACACCGGCGCGGCGATCTCGCCGCTGAACAGCTTCCTGATCCTGCAGGGCATCGAGACGCTGTCGCTGCGCATCGAGCGGCACGTGTCGAACGCGCAGGCGCTCGCCGAGTGGCTCGAGCAGCGCGACGAGGTCGAGAAGGTCTACTACGCGGGCCTGCCGTCCAGCCCGTTCTACTCCGCGGCGCAGAAGTACCTGCCGCGCGGCGCCGGCGCGGTCCTGTCGTTCGACCTGCGCGGCGGCGTCGCGGCGGGCCGGAAGTTCGTCGACGGCACCGAACTGCACAGCCAGCTGGTGAACATCGGCGACGTCCGCAGCCTGATCGTGCACCCGGCGTCGACCACGCACAGCCAGCTTTCGCCGGAGGAGCAGCTGGCCAGCGGCGTGACGCCGGGCCTGGTCCGGCTCGCCGTCGGGCTGGAGGGCATCGAGGACCTCAAGGCCGACCTGGAGGCCGGATTCCGGGCGGCCAAGGCGGATCTGTGACGGCTGAGCCCGTCACCGGGGCCTGGCGGATCGGTGATCCGCCAGGCCGCCGGCAGTTCGTCACCGGCCCCGAGCTCGCGCTCGAGGCCGGTGGTGTGCTGCCCGGGTACAGCCTGGCCTACGAAACGTGGGGGACGCTGAACTCCGACGCGTCCAACGCGATCCTCCTCGAGCACGCGCTGACCGGCGACAGCCACGCCGCCGGCCCAGCGGAGCACGGCCACCCCAGCGCGGGCTGGTGGGACGGCCTGATCGGGCCCGGGAAAGCCTTGGACACCAAGGAGTTCTTCGTCGTGGTCCCGAACGTGCTCGGCGGCTGCCAGGGCTCGACCGGGCCTTCTTCGCTCGATCCCGACGGGACGCCGTGGGGCAGCCGCTTCCCGGTCGTGACGGTCCGGGACCAGGTCGCGACCGAGGCCGTGCTGGCCGACGCGCTCGGGATCACGCGCTGGGCGGCCGTCGTCGGCGGGTCGATGGGCGGGATGCGCGCGCTCGAGTGGGCGGTTTCGCTGCCGTCGCGAGTGGCGACGGTGCTGGTCCTGGCGTCGACGGCGCGCGCGTCGGCCGAGCAGATCGCCTGGGCGGCCCCGCAGCTGCACGCGATCCGCGCCGACCCGGACTGGCACGGCGGTGACTACTACTCGGCGCCGGCCGGGCCACACCGCGGCCTCGGCGTCGCGCGCCGGATCGCGCACGTGACCTACCGCAGCGAGCCGGAGCTGGCCGACCGGTTCGGCCGGAGGTACCAGGACGGCGAGGATCCGTTGCGGGGCGGGCGGTTCGCCGTCGAGTCCTATTTGGACCACCACGCGGAGAAGCTGGCCGGCCGGTTCGACGCGAACAGCTACCTGGTCCTGACGGAGTCGATGAACACCCACGACGTCGGCCGTGACCGCGGCGGTGTCGCGGCGGCCCTCGGGCGCGTGACGGCTCGCGCGGTGATCGGCGGGGTGGACAGCGACCGGCTCTACCCGCTGTACCAGTCGGCGGAGATCGCGGCCGGGATCAAGGGCACGACGGAGCCCGCGGTGGTGACGTCGCCCTACGGCCACGACTCGTTCCTCATCGAGACCGAGCAGATCGCCGCGCTGGTGAAGGCGTTGCTGGGCTAGCGGCCCGCGACCCGTTCGCCCAGCCGGACCAAACGGTTCGCGACCCGGCGGGACGCGCCGGCCGCGACGTCGCCGAGGCGCTCGGCCGCCTTGTCCGACAGCTTCGCCACCCGCCAGGCGACGTCGTCGGCGCGCTCGCCCGCCTCGTCGCCCGCCGTGCTGATCCGGTCCGCGAGGCGGCCGGTACCCGCGACGAGAAGATCCTTGAGTGCCATGGCTTTCCCTCCTAGAGCATCCCGGCGCGGCGCCAGAGCACCGCGCTCGGCCCGCCGATCAGGTCGTTCTCCCGCAGGAACCGCACCAGCTTCCGGGCGCCGAAAGAGAGCGTCTCCCGCCGGTGCGCGCTCGACCGCGCCGCCGCGACGGCCACCGCGGGGTCGAGCCCGGCGCGCTGGTACTGCCGCGGCCGGGACAGCAGCCGCGACATCAGCAACGCGCCCGCGGCAACGACAATGCGCGTGAACTCCTTGCGCCACCACGGTGCGCCGGCCAGCGAACGGACCAGGTCGTCACGCGCGTAGCGGACGTGCCGCGCCTCTTCGGTGACGTGGATCCGCATCACCGCGCGCACCACCGGCTGCACCGACTCGTCGTCGAGGTGCTCGCGCTGCAGCGCGTCGAAGATCTCCTCGCCGATCAGCGTGGCCACCCACATCGCGGGCCCGTGCAGGATCAGCGGCAGCGCCTGCGCGGACCGTTGCAGCCAGCGGTTGTTGCGGTAGGGCCGGCCGCCGACGCGCTCGATCAGCGTCGCGAACATCGTGGAGTGCCGGCATTCGTCGGCGACCTCGGTCAGCGCGTAGTGCACGTGCCGCGTCGTCGGGTCCTGCCGGTAGGACGCGCGCAGCAGCATCTGCATCAGGATGATCTCGAACCAGATGCCGACGCTGACGGTGTTGACCAGCTCTTGGCGTGACAGCTCGATCCGCTGCGCGCGCGTCAGCGTGTCCCACAACGGCGTGCCGTACAGCGAAACCAGCCGTTCGGGGATGAAGAACTGGTCCTCGTCGAGCGGCGCGGCCCAGTGGACGTCGACGTCCGGGTCGTAGGAGAGCCGGGCGCTCGACTTGAGCAGCCTCTCGGCCGTCGCTTCACGATCACCCATACGTGCCTCCCCGTGTCCTGAAACAGGAGAACGCATGAAACAAGTTCCGTCAAGTTGTAAAGCAGCCTAGGGTTGCCCCATGCGCAACCTCCTGCAGCACGCGCTCGACGCCGAGCTGCCCGGTGACGAGACGTCCGAGCGGATCATGGGCGCGGCCCTGACCCAGGCCGAGGACTTCGGGCTGCGCCGGTTCACCGTGGACGACGTCGCGCGCCGCGTCGGGCTCTCGCGCGTGACGATCTACCGGTACTTCCCGAAGAAGGACCAGCTGCTCAACGCGCTGATCCTGCGGGAGATGAAGCGGTTCCTGACGAAGGTCGACGCCGTCCTCGAAGCGCAGCCGACGCCGGAGGAGAAGCTCATCGAGGGGTTGAGCTTCTCCCTGGTCTACTTGCGCGGCCACCGGCTGCTCAACCGCCTGCTGCGCACCGAACCGGAGCTGATCCTGCCGCACCTGACGGTGCAGGCCGGCGGCCTGTTCGCGGCCGCGCGGGCCCGGATCGCGACGCACTTCCGCGCGGAGGTCGCCGCGGGCCGCCTCAGCCTGCCGGACGACGACATCGACGGCATGGCCGAGCTGCTCATCCGGATCGTGGTCTCACTCGTGCTCACGCCCGAGACGGTGCTGCCGGTGGACGACGACGTCGAACGCCGTCGCGTCGCGGAGCTGTACCTGACCCCGATCGTGCGATCCCTGCGCCCGGCGTAGACACGTCACTTTCCCAGGGAAAGATGCGTCCGGACCCCCCTCCGACGTATCTTTCCTTGCGAAAGTGACGCCCTCAGTCCGAGACGGCTTCCGAGATCCAGGGCGCCACGGGCAGGTCGCGGTCCAGGCACTCCACCGACAGCCGGATCGTCCAGCGCAGGGCCTGCAGCACCAGGCTGTCGACCTCGTCGGGCGCCGCGTTGGCCAGGGCGATCTCGACCTGCTCCTGCGCCGCTTCGGTGTTGCCGTGCACCTCGGCGAGCAGCGTCCGCACGGCCGTCCGCACCGGCGGGTCGGCCTGGTCGATCGAGACCTCTTCGCCGTCCTCGTCGAAGACCTGGACCTTGACCGGCGCGCTGCCGCCGTCGCCCAGGGTGGCGACCATCGCGCTGCACTCGCCGAACAACAGCAGCATCAGGTCCTTGGTCTCGTCCGCGCGGGCCTGCGGTTCGGCGGCCGTGGGGGCGAGCTCGCCGAGCGCCACGGCGTCGTTGCCGAGGCTCAGCGCGGTCAACGCGCGCTGCGCCTTCTCTACGAGCTGCCGTTCCGGCTCGCTCCAGTCCGGGTCCACGTGCCCCATCAAACACCAGCGACGGCGCTCATGGGGATACCTTGATCCGGGTCGGTCATCCGGCCGCGCGCAACGCACCCAGCGCGAGGCGGCAGAGCAGTTCCGCGAGTTCGGCATCACCGAGATGGCGGTTGTACGGCGTCGAGTTGATCAGTCCGAACACGGCGTGCGCCGCCGACCGGGCCTGGCGTTCGCCCAGCTCCGGCAGCGCGTCGCGGATCGCGCGGACCCACACCTCGACGTACTGCCGCTGCAGCGCGCGCACCTGCTTGCGGTCGGTGTCGGTGAGGTTCGCAAGGTTGCGCTCCTGGACGGTGATCAGCGCCGGGTGCTCGAGCGCGAAATCGACGTGGAACCGGACCAGCCCGCTCAGCGTGTCGTCCGGTTCACCGGGCCGGCTCGCCCGCGCGGTGCCGCCGTCGAGCAGGTAGCGGCTGATCGAGTTCAGCATCTCGCCGAGGATGGCGTCCTTGCTGCGGAAGTGGCGGTAGAGCGCCGGGCCGGAGATGCCGACCGCGGCGCCGATGTCGTCGATGCCGACGCCGTGGAAGCCGTGGTGGGCGAACAACTCGGCGGCCGCGGACATGATCTGTTCGCGTCTGTTCGCCTTCTCGCCGTTCACGAGGGGGGTCGGGTTCGCCGCCATCCGGCCATATTAGGGGTGGCCGGTTAGCGGTCGCTAACTTCCCTGGTGAGCGTCTATGACGCAGATCACAGGCCGTGGCGTTCCCCGGCTGATGTAGCGCTGGTGGATCGCGGATGGATCCCGCCGGACCACGCTGCCGCTCGAGCACAGGTCGCCGGGTTCGGCGGCCCGGACGGAAGCCGGAGGAGCGTGGATGGAGCCGATCAGCACGGGGTCGAAGGTCAGGGACTGCGCGGAGGTGGCCGGACAGGTCGCGGTCGGAGCGGCGATGGCCGCGCTCTTCGCGGTGTGGTGCTCGGGAACCGCGGACGCGCGCCCGATCCCGGTGGGCCCGATCGACGGCAGCCCGGCCACGACCGCCCCCAAACCGGCCGCGAAGGCCCCGGTCAAGGCCGAGACGCCGAACGAAGCGGCGGACCGGGAGACGCGGAAGTTCCAGAACGACATCAAGCGCGATGAGAAGCAGCAGGAGAAGAGCAAGGACGCGGATCGCGAGACGCGGAAGTTCGAGAACGATGTCAAGCGGGGCGCGAAGCAGGAGAAGAGCAAGGCGGACGAGCGTAAGTCGGACGACGATCGTGAGACGCGGAAGTTCGAGAACGATGTCAAGCGGGACGTGAAGCAGGAGAAGAGCAAGGCGGACGAGCGTAAGTCGGACGACGATCGTGAGACGCGGAAGTTCGAGAACGATGTCAAGCGGGATGCGAAGCAGGAGAAGAGCAAAGCGGACGAGCGTAAGTCGGACGACGATCGTGAGACGCGGAAGTTCGAGAACGATGTCAAGCGGGGCGCGAAGCAGCAGGAGAAGGACAAGGCGGACGAGCGTAAGTCCGACGATGACCGTGAGACGCGGAAGTTCGAGAACGACGTCAAGCGGGACGCGAAGCAGGAGAAGGACAAAGCCGACGAGCGTAAGTCCGACGACGATCGCGAGACCCGGAAGTTTGAGAACCAGATCGTCCGGGACGCGAAGCAGCAGGCCGAGAACAAGGACGCCGACCGGGAGAACGATCGCTTCGCCGCCCAGATCGAGCGTGACCGGCCGAAGGACACCGCGCCCGACGGCACCACGCGCTCGGTGAAGGCCTGGGAAACCGCGCAGCAGGTCGCGAAGGACGCCGGCCGGGCGCGGGACGGTGCCTACGACCTCGCCGCCACCCGGGACAAGGGCGCGACCGGTTCCGTGCGGGCGTGGGAGACCACCGCGCGCCTCGCCGACGAGGCCGAGGTCGCCGCCCAGCAGCTCGAGTACGTCCGCGACGTCGGCCGGCCCGAGACCGCGCTGCCGTCCTCGACGTTCGAGTACAACAAGAACGTCGTCTCGCCGAACTACGCCGGTGACGCCGCCGAGACGCTCGAAGGCGTCGAGTGGCAGCGGTTCCCGGGGGCACCCGGCGGCATCCCGGTCGGCCTCACCCCGGACGGTTCGAAGGTCGTCGTGGTGAAGGACCCGATCACGCCCGAAGCGCCGCTCTCGCCGGAGATGATGAAGTACCTCGGGGCCGGGAACTTCGTCGACCGCGGTCAGACCGCCGACGGCCGGACGGTGCTCGTCCTGCACCCGCGTACCCACATCGACGACAACGCCGACGCCCTCGCCGCGCAGTGGGACAACGTCGTCAACGGGCGGATCGAGGGGCTGGACGACGTCGGGAAGGCGCTCGGCGGCACCGTCGCCCTCACACTCGACCGGACCATCGGTCTCGGCCAGGGCGACCTCTACGGCGCCGGCGAGAAGTGCCAGGACACCGGCGACTGCGGCGACTCCCTGAAGGAGGGCGTGACCACGGCGTTGTCGGTCGCGCCGGTCGGCAGGCTCGCCGGGCTCGTCGGCAAGGGCGCCGCGGCGACGGGCCGGGCCGCCGAGCGGATCCTGCCGCCGGCGCTCACCGCCGTTCCCGGGCGGATCGTGCCGCCCGCGATCACGGCCATCCCCGGGCGGGCCGTCGACGGCGCGAGCGCGGCGTTCGCCGCGGCCAAGGCCAGTCCGATCGCCACCTACGTGCCCGAGGTCGCCCGGGCCGCCGCGACGAAGGCCAAGGGCGCGGCCGCGCGGGTGCCCGGGGTCCAGGCCGGTGCCGCGCTGGTGCGGCCGGTCGCGGCGAGTGTCCTGCCCAAGGCCCAGCGCGCCTTCGACGCCGTCAACAAGGTGCCGCCGGCCCGGTACGCGCTGTACCAGCACAACGTCGGCAACGCCTTCGACGAAGCCGGGCACGTCGAGGACTGCGTCCGCGGTGACGGCTGTGCGCCCGCCGCGACCGGCGCCGGGCTGCTCGCCTTCGACCTGGCCAAGGGGCGCGGCCTGACCGACGCCTACCGCGACGCGCCCGGCTGCGCCGACGGGCACGCCGACGCCTGCGTGCTGACCGGGCTGGACGCGCTGGCCGTGCCGCCGGTCAACCGGCTGGCCAAGACGCCGGCGAGCACACCGCCCGAGTCGTGGTACCGCGCGCCGGAGCTGTCGAAGCCGCGGCTGGAGGCCGATGAGCCCGCACAGTTCCTCGCGCGGCCCGACGTCCAGCGGTCGCTGGCGAACTCGACCGAGAAGGTCGAGGTCGAGCTGCCCGGTGGCACCCGCACCGAAGTTCCGGTCGGGCAGTACATCCAGGAAAACCTGCCGGGGAACCCGGAGCTGGCCGCGGTGCTCCACGACCCGGCCAACGAACACCTCGCCGCGCCGCTGATCGAGAACCCCGAGAGGCTGGCGAGCGTGCTGGCCGCCCGGGACTCGATCGCCGTCCTGCGGTCCGCGGTCGAGGACGCCGCCGCGCCGCTGCGCACCCCGGTGCGGGCGGCCGCCACGCCGCGGCTGCCGCACCGCGCGGTGTCGCGAGCCGTCGGCCGGCGGGTGGCCGGGCTTCCGCCGGGCGCCGCCCGGCAGCAGGAGTTCCGCGGCACGCCGGGCGACGACGCCGCGGTGCAGCGGTACCTCGACGACCGGTACGAGGAGGCGGAACGGGCGATGGTCACCCTGGGCACCGTCGGGAACCGGGTGGCCGGCCGGGTCGGCGGGACGTACAAGCCGCGGCCGGCCCTCAAGGAACGCAAACGGGTCATGGAGAAGATCGACGAGAAGTACGACGGCAACCCCGCCCCGCTGGTGGACATCGCCGCCGGGACGATCGTCGTGAAGTCGGTCGACGACGCCTACGCCGCGCTCGCCCGGGTCGCCCGGGACAAGGACCTCGACATCGTCAGCTTCGACGACCGGTTCGCCAAGCCGCAGTCATCCGGGTACCGGGACCTGCAGATGAACGTGCGGATGCCGGACGGGCACGTCGCCGAGATGCGGATCCAGGTGGACGCGCTGCAGCGGGTCAGCGACGACGTCGACCACGCCCTGTACGAGATCCACCGCACCTTCACCGAGCCCAAGGACGGCGGGATCACACCGGCCCACCGCAAGCAGCAGGAGCTGAAGGCGGCGCTGCAGGGCCGCGCCCGGGACCTGTTCGCGTACGCCTTGCCTCGCGACACGACCGGCCTCGCCGGGCTGCCGTCGGGCGTGACCGGCCTCGTGGCCGACCGGGAGGGTGACGGCTGACCGGTGCGAATTCCACCCACCTGACTTAAGTAGTGGGCCAAGAGGGTTACTTGCGAGTAATCGCTCTTCCTTGTGAAGGCTTCACCTGGTGTGCTTTTCCCATCGGTTCTGTCACAAAGGAGTGGCCCATGGGGGTTCCGATCCGTACCGCGCGACGTTTTCTCCTGCGGCTGACCACAGCACTGGGTGCCGTCGCCCTGTCCACCCTCGGCGTCGTGGGCACCGCTCATGCCGCCGGGGCCGTCTACGCCGCGCTCGGCGACTCCTACTCCTCCGGGGTCGGGGCCGGCAGCTACGGCAGCTCCGGGAGCTGTTACCGCAGCTCGAACGCCTACGCCCAGCTGTGGACCAACGCCCACGCCGGCACGGCGCTCACGTTCCTGGCCTGTTCCGGCGCGAAGACGCCGGACGTCATCAGCCAGGCCGGCTCGATCCCCGCCAACGCGACCCTGGTCACCGTCACCGTGGGCGGCAACGACGCCGGCTTCACCGACGTGATCCAGACCTGCACCCTCGGCAGCGACGCGGACTGCACCAACCGCGTCAACACCGCGAAGACCTACGTCAACAACACCCTCCCGGCGCTGCTGACGAACACCTACAACGCGATCAAGGCGAAGGCGCCGGGCGCGCGGCTCGTCGTCCTGTCCTACCCGCGCTTCTACACCGTGCCCGGCTCCTGCTGGGTCGGGCTGAGCGACACCAAGCGCACCGCGATCAACTCGGGCGCCGACACGCTGGCGTCGGTGACGGCGTCGCGCGCGGCGGCGGCGGGCGCGACGTTCGTCGACGTCCGGTCGGCGTTCACCGGCCACAACATCTGCTCCTCGGCCGGCGACTACCTGCACAGCCTCACCTGGCCGGTCATCGAGTCGTACCACCCGACGGCGGCCGGCCAGTCCGGCGGCTACTACGCCCCGCTCCGGGGTGCCATCGGCTGAACCCGGTCCCCTCCGGTCGTGAAGGCCATCCCGGTGCGTCCGGGGTGGCCTTCACGGCGTCCGGGCGACTGGACAGTCAGGTTAGCGGTCGCTAACATCGGGACGGAGGTTAACGACCGCTAACTTCGAGGGAGCCCATGGACACGCCGGCTCTGGGGACGTCTGCCGCCCCGGACAGCGAGGCTTACGCCCGCAACGCCACATCCCACGCGGAGCTGGTCGAAGACCTCCGCAAACGCCTCTCGAGCGCCCGCCTCGGCGGCCCGGAGAAGTCGCGCACCCGGCACGTCGAACGCGGCAAGCTGCTCCCGCGCGACCGCGTCGACACGCTGCTGGACCCGGGTTCGCCGTTCCTCGAGCTGTCGCCGCTGGCCGCGAACGGACTGTACGACGACGAAGCGCCGTCGGCGGGCATCATCACCGGGATCGGGCGCGTCTCCGGCCGCGAGTGCGTGATCGTCGCCAACGACGCCACCGTCAAGGGCGGCACCTACTACCCGATGACGGTGAAGAAGCACCTGCGCGCCCAGGAGGTCGCGCTCCACAACAACCTGCCGTGCGTCTACCTGGTGGACTCCGGCGGCGCGTTCCTGCCGCGGCAGGACGAGGTCTTCCCGGATCGTGAACACTTCGGCCGGATCTTCTACAACCAGGCGACGATGTCCGCGCGCGGCATCCCGCAGATCGCCGCGGTGCTCGGCTCTTGCACCGCCGGCGGCGCGTACGTCCCGGCGATGAGCGACGAGGCCGTGATCGTCCGGAACCAGGGCACGATCTTCCTCGGCGGCCCGCCGCTGGTGAAGGCCGCGACCGGCGAGGTCGTCACGGCCGAGGAACTGGGCGGCGGCGACGTCCACTCGCGCCAGTCCGGCGTCACCGACCACCTGGCCGACGACGACGCGCACGCGCTGCGGATCGTCCGCTCGATCGTCTCGACGCTCGGGCCGCGCACGCCGCGCCCGTGGGACGTCCTCCCCACCGAGGCGCCGGCCGTCGACCCCGCCGAGCTGTACGGCGTCGTGCCGACCGACTCGCGCACACCGTACGACGTGCGCGAGGTGATCGCGCGGATCGTCGACGGCAGCCGCTTCGGCGAGTTCAAGAAGGAGTACGGCGCGACGCTGGTCACCGGGTTCGCCCGGATCCACGGCCACCCGGTCGGCATCGTCGCGAACAACGGCGTCCTGTTCGCCGAGTCCGCGATGAAGGGCGCGCACTTCATCGAGCTGTGCGACAAGCGCTCGATCCCGCTGCTGTTCCTGCAGAACATCACCGGCTTCATGGTCGGGCGCGCCTACGAGGCCGGCGGCATCGCCAAGCACGGCGCGAAGATGGTCACCGCGGTGGCCTGCGCGCGGGTGCCGAAGCTGACCGTCGTGATCGGCGGCTCGTTCGGCGCCGGCAACTACTCGATGTGCGGCCGGGCGTACTCGCCGCGGTTCCTCTGGATGTGGCCGAACGCGCGGATCTCGGTGATGGGCGGCGAGCAGGCGGCGTCGGTCCTCTCGACGGTCCGTCGCGACTCCATCGAGGGGCGCGGCGGCGAATGGTCCACAGAGGACGAAGAGACGTTCAAGGACCCGATCCGCGAACAGTACGAGGCGCAGGGCAGCCCGTACTACTCCACCGCGCGGCTGTGGGACGACGGCGTCATCGACCCGGCCGACACCCGCACGGTCCTCGGTCTCGCGCTCTCGACCGCGGCGAACGCTCCCTTGTCCGATGTCAACTACGGCGTCTTCCGGATGTGATCATGTTCGACTCAGTGTTGGTCGCGAACCGTGGCGAGATCGCGGTGCGGGTCATCCGCACGCTGCGCGACCTCGGCATCCGCGCCGTCGCCGTGTACAGCGACGCCGACGCCGAGGCGCGGCACGTCCACGAGGCGGACACCGCCGTCCGGATCGGGCCCGCCGAAGCCGCTCGCAGCTACCTCTCCATTCCGGCCATTGTGGACGCCGCCGTGTCCTCGGGCGCGCAGGCGGTGCACCCGGGGTACGGCTTCCTGGCCGAAAACGCCGCGTTCGCGCGGGCCTGCGAGGACGCCGGGCTGGTGTTCATCGGCCCGCCGGTCGCCGCGATCGACGCCATGGGCGACAAGATCCGCGCCAAGGCGACGGTGTCGAAGGCCGGTGTCCCGGTCGTGCCCGGAGCGTCCGATGTGGACATCCCGGCCGGCGGGTTCGCCGCGGCCGCGGCCGACGTCGGGTACCCGCTGCTGATCAAGCCGTCCGCCGGTGGTGGTGGCAAGGGCATGCGGCTGGTGCACGCTCCCGATGAGCTGGACGAGGCCATCGAGTCGGCGCGGCGCGAGGCCAAGAGTTCGTTCGGGGACGACACGCTGCTGATCGAGCGGTTCGTCACGACCCCGCGGCACATCGAGATCCAGGTCATGGCCGACACGTTCGGGCACGTGATCCACCTCGGCGAGCGCGAGTGCAGCCTGCAGCGGCGGCACCAGAAGATCATCGAGGAAGCGCCGTCGGTGCTGCTCGACGAGGCGACCCGCGACAAGATGGGCACGGCGGCCGCCGAGGCTGCCCGCTCGGTCGGGTACGTCGGCGCGGGCACGGTCGAGTTCATCATGTCGGCGCACAACCCGGACGAGTTCTTCTTCATGGAGATGAACACCCGGCTGCAGGTCGAGCACCCGGTCACCGAGCTGGTCACCGGCCTCGACCTCGTCGAGTGGCAGGTCCGCGTCGCGGCCGGCGAACGGCTTTCCGTTACACAGCAGGACGTTTCGCTGCGCGGCCACGCCGTCGAGGCGCGGGTCTACGCCGAGGACCCGGCGCGCGGGTTCATCCCGACCGGCGGCACGGTGCTGGCCGTGCACGAGCCGTCCGGCGACGGCGTGCGCGTCGACTCGTGGCTGGCGCCCGGCGCGGTGATCGGCTCGAACTACGACCCGATGCTGGCCAAGGTCATCGCCTGGGGCCCGGACCGCGCGGCCGCGCTGCACCGGCTCGACCGGGCGCTGGCCGACACGGCGGTGCTGGGCGTCGGCACGAACACCGCGTTTCTGCGGGGATTGCTGGCTGATGCGGACGTGCGCTCCGGACGTCTTGACACCGAACTCGTCGATCGCCGTCTGTCCACATTGGTCTCGTCGGAGGTGCCCGCGGAGTTCTTCGTCGCGGCCGCGTTGGATCGCCTGCTGGAGCTGCAGCCGTCGGGATCCGTTGTGGACCCGTGGGACGTCCCGGACGGCTGGCGGATGGGCGCGGCCGGCGGCGTGACGTTCCGGCTGAAGTCCGGCCAGGCGTCGGCTGTGGTCCGGGTGGAAGGAACGCCGTCGTCCGCGAACGTCTTCGTCGACGACGCGGCGCCGGTGCGCGTCTCGGCTCGCCGTGACGGGTCCCTGCTGGAGGTTCGCCAGGGCGGCGTGTTCCACCGGTACCGGCACGCGTCCGGTCCCGATCGGACGGTGTGGCTGGCGCGCGACGGGCAGAGTTTTCCCTTCGGGGAACAGGAGTTCGCGCTCTCGTCGCGCGGCGAGGCCGCCGGCGCCGGGCCGGTCGTCAGCCCGATGCCGGGCACGGTGCTCGTCGTCAAGGTGGCCGCGGGTGACGTCGTGCGCGCCGGGACGCCGCTGCTGGTCGTCGAGGCGATGAAGATGGAGCACACGGTCACCGCGCCGATCGACGGCGTCGTCAGCGAACTCCCCGTCCGGGCCGGCCAACAGGTCGCGCTCGACGAAACCCTTGCCGTAGTCACGCCCCAAGAGGAGCAGCAGTGATCGACTTCCGCCTGGACGAGGAATACGAGTCCCTCCGCAAGACGGTCGAGGACTTCGCGCACGCCGAGGTGGCGCCGGTGATCGGCGCGTTGTACGAGAAGGAGGAGTTCCCGTACGAGATCGTCGCGAAGATGGGCGAGATGGGCCTGTTCGGCCTGCCGTTCGCGGAGGAGTTCGGCGGCATGGGCGGCGACTACTTCGCGCTGTGCCTGGCCTTGGAGGAACTCGCCCGCGTCGACTCGTCGGTCGCGATCACGCTGGAGGCGGGCGTTTCCCTCGGCGCGATGCCGATCTACCGCTTCGGAACGCAGGAGCAGAAGGAAAAGTGGCTCCCGTCGCTGTGCGAGGGTACTGCCCTGGGCGGCTTCGGCCTGACGGAGCCGGGCGGCGGCTCGGACGCGGGCGCGACCCGCACGCGAGCGCGTCAGGACGGTGACGACTGGGTCGTCAACGGCAGCAAGGCGTTCATCACGAACTCGGGCACGGACATCACCCGCCTGGTCACGGTCACCGCCGTGACGGACGTGATGGAGAACGGCCGCAAGGAGATCTCGGCGATCCTCATCCCGTCGGGCACGCCGGGCTTCGAGGTCGCGCCGAAGTACTCGAAGGTCGGCTGGAACTGCTCGGACACCCACGAACTGTCCTTTTCGGACGTCCACGTCCCGCTGGCGAACCTGGTCGGCACGCGCGGCCGCGGGTACGCCCAGTTCCTGTCCATTTTGGACGAAGGCCGTGTCGCGATCGCCGCGCTGTCGGTGGGCCTGGCCCAGGGCTGCGTCGACGAGTGCCTGGGGTACGTGAAGGACCGTGTCGCGTTCGGCAAGCGCATCGGCGAGTACCAGGCGATCCAGTTCAAGATCGCCGACATGGAGGTCCGCACCCACACGGCGCGCCTGGCGTACTACCAGGCGGCGTCGAAGATGCTGCGCGGCGAGCCGTTCAAGAAGGAGGCGTCGATCGCCAAGCTGGTGGCCTCGAACGCCGCGATGGACAACGCCCGCGACGCAACCCAGATCTTCGGCGGCTACGGGTTCATGAACGAGTACCCGGTGAGCCGCTTCTACCGCGACGCCAAGATCCTGGAGATCGGCGAGGGCACGAGCGAGGTCCAGAAGATGCTGATCTCCCGCCACCTCGGCGTGGGCTGAGCCGCTCGCCTTCGCCGAACGCCGCCCGCGCGTGCGCCCGGTCCGGTAAACAGGGGGCATGGACAACATCGTCATCCGATCGGGTGACTCCGGGGACGCCGACATCCTGCTGCGCTTCTTCGACGAAGCCGTCGAGTGGCTGGTCGCGCGGGGCAGCTCGAAGCAGTGGGGGACCGAGCCGTGGAGCGGCGTTCCGAAGCGGGTCGAGCGCGTCCAGGGCATGGCCGCCGATCCCGGGCTGCGGATCGCGATGGTCGAGGGCAAACCCGCGGGCGCGCTGATCGTCTCCGAGGACCACGATCCGCACGTGCCCGCCGTCGACGAGCGTGAGCTGTACGTGCGGCTGCTGATCACCTCCCGGCGGTTCACCGGGCAGCGCGTCGGCGGGCGGCTCGTCGAGTACGCGCTCGACGAGGCCAAGCGCCGCGGCATCGACCTCGTGCGCGTCGACTGCTGGGCCGGCGGCGACGGCGACCTGCAGCGCTACTACGAGAGCCAGGGCTTCAAGCCGACCGTGCGGTTCGACGTCGACGGCTGGACCGGTCAGGTGCTGGAGCAGCGCGTGGGGTAGCGCGATCGCGGCCGGGGAGCGACACTGTTGACGTGTTGCCAACAGACGAAGGAGTCGCCGTGGCCGAGAATCTCGCGGGCAAGGTCGTCGTCATCACCGGCGGTGGGCAGGGGATCGGCGCGGCGACCGCGTCGGCGCTCGCCCGGCTGGGCGCACAGGTGGTGATCGGCGACCTCGACCAGGTCCGGGCCGAGAAAACGGCCGGTGAGCTGGGCGCCGACGCGCTGCCGCTGGACGTCACCGACATCCGCGGCTTCACCGGGTTCCTCGACGAGGTCGAACGCCGGCACGGCCGCATCGACGTGCTGATCAACAACGCCGGGATCATGCCGCTCGCCGGCCTCGAAGAGGAGAGCGACGCCACGACCCGGCGGCAGCTCGAGATCAACCTGCACGCCGTCATCCACGGCACCCGCGAAGCGATGAAGCGGATGCGCCCGCGCCGCAGCGGGCACATCGTCAACGTCGCGTCGTTCGCCGGCAAAGCGGGCTTTCCGGGCGCGGCGACGTACTGCGCGACCAAGCACGCCGTCGTCGGGCTGTCCGAGGCCGTGCACCTGGAGCTGCACGGCTCCGGCGTGCACGTCTCCTGCGTGATGCCCGCGATCGTGCGGACCGAGCTCGCGAGCGGCCTCGGCGAGGCGAAGCTGTTCAAGTCCGCGAGCCCGGAAGACGTCGCCGACGCCATCGTCGCCGCGCTGCGGAAGCCGAAGTTCGACGTCTTCGTGCCCCGGTCACTGGGTCCTATGGGCAAACTCACGGGACTGCTGCCGCGCCGGGCCGCCGAACTGCTCGCGCGGACGTTGAAAGCGGACCGGCTTTTGGCTTCAGCGGCCCATTCCCCGGCCCGTGCGGCGTACGAAGCGCGGGCCGCGGAGAGCGCTCCCGGGGCGGGCCCGGAGTAACTCGGACGGCCCAGCGACTGTCCGAATCGGACGTGCTTGCGGGGTGCTTGCAGGTGTGGTGATGTTGAGCCGCGCGCGTCCGCACTGGCAGGATTGCCTGGAATCCCCGGGGGACATCCAGGAGGCAAGAGAAATGGCTTCACCGCCCGCACGGCTGGCCGCCGCGGCGTCGAACGTGGTCGGCAAGGTGCTGCACGGCGGGGTCGCCGATCTCCGCCCGATGCCGCGGGTGCTGATCGACCAGGGCCCGAACCGCTCGGTGTACCGGATGACGCACAGCAGCCGTCCGGTGTCGGGGCCGCCGATCCTGCTGGTGCCGCCGCTGGCCGCGCCGGCGATCTGCTTCGACCTGCGCCGCGGCTGCAGCCTAATCGAGCACCTCGTCGAGGCCGGCCGCAACGCCTACCTCGTCGACTACGGCATGGTCGCGTTCTCCGACCGGCGCCTGGGCATCGAGCACTGGATCGACGAGGTGCTGCCGCGCGCGATCCGCAAGGTCAGCGCCGACAACGGCGGCCAGGCCGTGCACCTGGTGTCGTGGTCGCTGGGCGGGATCTTCTCGCTGCTGGTGAACGCCGACCAGCCGGACCTGCCGATCGCGTCGATCACGGCGATCGGCTCCCCGGTGGACTTCACGGCGATCCCGATCGTCGCCCCGTTCCGCCCGCTGGTCGACCTGACGGGCGGCCACCTGCTGACGCCGATCTACCGCGCGTTCGGCGGCGCACCGTCCTATCTGGTCAGCCGCGTGTTCAAGGCGACGGGCATCAGCAAGGAGATCACGAAGCCGATCGCGATCCTCAAGAACCTCGACGACCGGGACTACCTGGCCCAGATCGAGGCGGTGGACCACTTCATGGACAACATGTACGCCTACCCGGGCCGCACGTTCGGCCAGCTGTACCACCGCCTGTTCCGCACCAACGACCTGGCGGAGGGCAAGGTGGACCTCAACGGCCGGGTGATCTCGCTGTCGACGGTGAAGGTCCCGACGCTGGTGGTGGCGGGCCAGAACGACACGATCGCGCCCCAGGCGTCGGTGGAGCGCGTGGTGGAGCTGCTGGACAACGCGCCCGAGGTCCGCTTCAAGACCGCGCCGGGCGGCCACCTGGGCGTCCTGACCGGCCGCAAGGCCCGCGGCACGACGTGGCGCTACCTGGACGAGTTCCTCGACGACCGGATCGCCGCCGGCTCAGCCGACTAGGTCGAGGTCGAACGGCTCGGCCGCGCTGTAGCTGACGTCCGCCCACACCGCGCCCGGCAGCTCGTAACGCCGGTGCGACGTCAGCTTTGGGTCGTAACCCGGCTGCTGCGCGGGGTCGTGGCCGACGCCCGCGTGGTCCGAACCCCACGCGAGGATGCCCGGCACCCACATCGGCTTCGCGGAACCGTCGGCGCCCAGCCGCGGCCGGACGACGATCGCCGAACCCGGGCTGCCGGACAGGAAGACGCGCACCGTGTGCGCACCCGCGTCCGGCGGGGTGACCGTGATGCGTTCCAAGATCTCGACTCCTGTCGTGCCGGGTGTCCCGGTGGTGGCGCGCTGGCGGAGCCAGCCGGTGTCGATGCCGGCCGGGTCGATCTTGCGGCCGGGTGGCACGCAGACGTCCTTGTGCCCGGCGTAGCGCTCGACGCCGCGGGACATGTACCGCAGCAGCGCGGCGACGAGCTTCGGGTAGGCGTCGCGCTGCGCGTCGGTCCAGCCGCCGTTGCCCGCGGACTCCGCTTCGATGCCGAGGAACTCGTCGTTCAGGTCGAGGAACCCGAGCCAGCGGGACGCGCCGGCGTGGTAGGCGCAGCCGGCGGCGACGACGTAGATCGTGCCGCTGCGGCCGAGGCCGAGGTTGCACAGCGGCCCGGCCAGGTCGGGGCGGCCGCGGGTGACGAGGTCGAGGGAGGGGTAGTCGCCCGGCGCGGAGTCGGCGGTGGCGGTGTGGTGCCCGACGACGCCTTCGACGACGCGCATGCCGCCGTGGCCGCGGGTCTGCCACCCGGCGACCTCGACGACGGGGTAGCCGGTGCTGCGAGCGGCGTCGACGAGCCAGGGGACGTACACGGTCAGCCCTCCAGCGCGTCGTAGGCGCCGGAGTCGGCTTCGGTGTCGGGCGAGTCGTGAGCGGCGATCCGCGCGGCGAGCGCGGCCCGGGCTTCGTCGAGGGTCTTCGGGTTCTGCCGCCCGGAATCCCACCCCTCGGCGGCCCACTCCTCGGGCGTCTTGATCGGAGTGGTGTCACCGGGCTCGTACACCACGGCGTCGTCGGTCCTGGCGGGTTCGGTCAAGGTCGGCCTCCGCGGGCGAGCGTACCGGAGGCCGACCGCCGGCGACCTACTTCAGCTGAGCACTCGTCTTTCCCAGCACCCGACGGGCCACGATCAGCTGCTGGATCTGCTGAGTCCCCTCGAAGATGTCGAGGATCTTCGCGTCCCGCGCCCACTTTTCGAGCAGCGACTCCTCGCCGTAAGCCCCGGTCAGCTCGACGCACTTCAGCGCGATGTCCACCACCGAGCGGCCGGCCTTGGCCTTCGCCATCGACGCCTGCAGGGAGTTCGGCTTGCGGTTGTCCGCCATCCACGCCGACTCCAGCGTCAGCAGGTACGCCGACTCGTAGTCCGCTTCCAGGCGCAGGAACTCCGCGGCCGCCGCGTGCTGGGTGTGGGCCGGGCGGTCGTAGTCGATGACCACGCCCGCGTCGGTCAGGATCCGGCGCGTCTCCTCCAGCGCCGCCCGCGCGACGCCGATCGCCATCGCCGCCACCAGCGGGCGGGTGTTGTCGAACGTCTGCATGACGCCCGCGAAACCCTTGGCCGTGTCGATCTCCGGCGTGCCCAAGAGGTTCTCCGCGGGGACGCGGCAGTTCTCGAAGCGCAGCACCGCGGTGTCCGACGCGCGGATGCCGAGCTTGTGCTCGACGCGCACCACCTCGAAGCCCGGCGTGCCCTTCTCGACCACGAACGACTTGATCGCCGCGCGGCCCTTCGTCTTGTCCAGTGTCGCCCACACCACGACCGCGTCCGCGCGCTCGCCCGACGTCACGAAGATCTTCTCGCCGTTGATGATGTAGTCGTCGCCGTCCAGCCGGGCGGTCGTGGTGACCGCCGCGGAGTCCGAGCCGAAACCGGGCTCGGTGATCGCCATCGCCGCCCACAGCCCGGAGAAGCGCTTGAGCTGCTCGTCGGTCGCGACCGAGCCGATCGCCGCGTTGCCCAGGCCCTGCCGCGGCATCGACAGCAGCAGGCCGACGTCACCCCAGCACATCTCGATTGTGCCGAGGACGACGTTCAGGTTGGCGCCGTTGCGGTTGCCCTTCTTGGCGTCGTCGGAACCGGAACGCCGGACGCCCGCGGCCCCCGCGCCGCCTTCACCGGAGGAGTTCAAGCCGTCCAGCAGCGCCGCGAACATGTCCAGCTCGGCGGGGTAGGTGTGCTCCGCGCGGTCGTACTTGCGCGAGATCGGCCGGAACACCTCGGCCGCGGCCTGGTACGCCTGGTTGATCAGCGCGCCGGCCTTCTTGGGAGCTTCCAGGTTGATCATCGGTTCAAAGCCCTTTCCTAAAGAAGGACGGCGCCTTCCATGACGCCGATGGCCCGCAGGTCCCGGTACCAGCGCTCGACCGGGTGCTCCTTGACGAAGCCGTGCCCGCCGAGCAGCTGCACGCCCGCGTTGCCGATCTGCATGCCCTTGTCCACGGCCAGCTTCCGGGCCAGCGCGACCTCGCGGGCGTAGGACTTGCCCTGCTCGGCCCGGGACGCGGCGCGCAGCGTGACCAGCCGCAGCCCCTCCAGCTCGATCGCGATGTCGGCGACGGAGAACGCCACGGCCTGCCGGTGGCTGATCGGCTCGCCGAACGCGACGCGCTCGTTGACGTAGGGCACGACGTAGTCGAGGACGGCCTTCGCGGTGCCGGCGGCCAGCGCCGCCCAGCCCAGCCGCGAAAGCCGGACGAGCTCGGTGAAGACGTCGAGCTTGCCGCCGCCGAGCAGTGCGCCCGCCGGCAGCGCGACGCTCGAAAGGTGCAGCTTGCCGGTCGCGGCGCCGCGCAGGCCCATCGCCGGCTCGGCCTCGATCGTCACCCCCGCGTTCGACGACTCGACGAGGAACAGCGCCGGGCCGCGGCCTTCGAGGTCGGCCGAGACGATGAACAGCTCCGCCTGCGCCGCGCGCGGGACCAGCGACTTCACGCCGTCGAGCTGGTAGCCCTTGGGGGTCCGGCGCGCCTTCGTCGCGGGCTTGAACGGGTCGTACAGCGCCCGCTGCTCCTGCAGCGCGAGCGCCGCGGCGGGCACGTTCTCGCCGACGAACGCGGGCAGGTAGTCCGCCTGCTGCTGCTCGTCGCCCCAGCTGACCAGCGCGGTGCTGACCGCGGACGGCGCGAGCACCGCGACCGCGAGCCCGAGGTCGCCGTGCGCGAGGGCCTCCGCGACCAGCGCGTTGGTGACGACCGAGCGTTCGGTGCCGACGCCGCCCAGCTCCTCGGGGATGCCGACCAGGCTGATGCCCAGCTCGGCGGCCCGGCTCAGCAGGCCTTCCGGGGCTTCGAGCTTGGCGTCGGCGTCCGCGGCGGCCGGGCGCAGCTGCTCGGCGGCGAACTCCGTCACGGTCTCGACGATGAGCTGCTGGTCCTCGCTCGGCGTGAGGTCGAACAGCCCGGTGTCGGACGTCGGCGCGAGCCGGGCGGGCTTGCCCAGCTTCCGCACCGACGTGAACGACCGGGTCGCCGCGCCGGCGGCGCGGAAGCCGTTGCGCGTCCCCGCCGTGACCAGGCCTTCGATGGGCTTGCGCAGCCCGGCCCGATCCACGACCTTGCTCCCGGCCAGCCGGGTCAGCGCCGAAAGGCCCCAGCCCATCGCGTCCCGTTTCCTTGGCGCAGCCATGTGGCCCTCCATCCCGTTACCTACTCGTGAGTAGGTTAACGTGGGATGCGGCTCGGCGCCAGTGCGGGGTCACTTACGAGTGAGTCAGCCGGGCCGAGACGTCCCAGAGGGCGCGCGCGACGGCGGCGTCGCTGTCCGCGGGCCGCCGCCGGGCCGGCTTCGGCGTCTCCCCGGATCGCCCGCCCGGGCCGAGGTAGGCGTTGCCCGGGACGTCATCGGTCGCGGCGAAGAGCGTGGGTAGCGCGCCGTACTCCGTCTTCTTCTGGGTGATCAGCGGGTAGAGCGCCTTGACCACCACCGCCTGGACGCCGCCGGCGTGCCGGTCGAGCCCGGTCCGCGCGACACCCGGGTGCGCCGCGACCGCCAGGACCTTGCTGCCGGCTTCGGTGAGCCGGCGCTGCAGCTCGAGCGTGAACAGCAGGTTCGCCAGTTTCGACTGGCCGTAGGCGCGCATCGGCGAGTAGCGACGGCGGTCCCAGTTCAGGTCGTCCAGCTCGATCTTGCCCGTCCGGGACAGGCCGGACGCCACGGTCACGACCCGTCCGGTCAGGTGCGGCAGCAGCAGGTTCGTCAGCGCGAAGGGCCCGAAGTGGTTGACGGCCATGTGCGTCTCGAAGCCGTCGACGGACTTGCCGTACGGCACGGCCATCACGCCCGCGTTGTTGACGAGCACGTCGAGGTCGCCGGACCAGCCGTCGGCGAACGCGCGCACGGAAGCCAGGTCGGCGAGGTCGAGGCGGCGGACCTCGGTGTCGCCGGGCGGCGGCGAGACGCGGGCGGGGTCGCGCACGGCGAGCACGACGTGCGCGCCGCGGGCGGCCAGGTCGCGGGCGGTGATGGCACCGAGGCCGCCTGCGGCGCCGGTGACGACGAAGGTGCGGCCGGAGAGTGAAGTGGTCATGCGCTCAGCGTCGTCGCGACGGGCGGGCCGTGGCAGAGCGCGTCGAACGGGGGATCGGCGATCCCTGGCACGCCCGCCGGAAGCGCCGATAATCGACGGTGTGGACCGACCCGAACTCGCCGATTTCCTGCGCCGCCGTCGTGAGGCACTGAGCCCGGAGGACGTCGGGCTGCCGCCGGGGCAGCGTCGCCGCACCGCCGGGCTGCGCCGCGAGGAGGTCGCGACGCTCTCGGGCATGTCCACCGACTACTACACGCGGCTGGAGCAGCAGCGCGGGCCGCGGCCGTCGGAGCAGATGCTCGTCGCCATCGCGCGCGGCCTGCGCCTGTCCCTCGACGAGCGCGACCACCTGTTCCGCCTCGCCGGCCACACCGCGCCGACGCGGGTTTCGCGCAGCGACCACGTCAGCCGGCCGTTGATGCGCGTGCTGGACCGGCTGCACGACACCCCCGCCCAGGTGATGTCGAACCTCGGCGAGACGCTCGTGCAGAACCAGCCGGCCAAGGCGCTGCTCGGCGACGAGACCGGCTACACCGGGCCCGCGCGCAGCGCCGTCTACCGCTGGTTCACCGACCCGGACGAGCAGCTGATCTACCCGGCGGCCTACCGCCCGCGGCACGCCCGGTTCCTGGTGGCGAACCTCCGGACGGCGAGCGGCACCGACGCCCGGGCCACCGAGCTCGCGCGGCTGGTCCGGGCGAAGAGCGCGGAGTTCGCCGAGCTGTGGGACGCGCACGAGGTCGGGGTGCCGTCGGAGCGGCGCAAGACGATCGTCCACCCGAACCTGGGCGAGATCGACCTCGACTGCCAGCTGCTGTTCACCGACGACCTCGCGCAGGTGCTGCTGGTGTTCACGGCCACGCCCGGCACCGAGGACGCCGAGAAGCTGCAGCTCCTTTCGGTCGTCGGCCCGGAGCTGCTCGAGTCGTCATGAGTGCTCGGCGTGCACCTGCTTGCGCCACTCCGCGAACTGCAGGCGTTCGAAGGCGATGAGCGCGAGCACGACCGCGGCGACGATCAGCACCAGCACGGCGGCGGGCACGTGTTCCAGCAACGGCGTCGCCGCGACCAGCAGGACCGCGATGACCAGGCGCTGGTGGTTCCAGCTGCCGAGGTTGCGCTTGCGCAGGGAGCTCAACGCGATCAGGTAGAGCGCGAGCCCGCCGGTCAACGTCCAGGCCGGCACGCCGTGCAGCGCCTCTCCGGGTGCGTGGTGCTCGGTGTCGGCGACGTAGAGGAGCGCCTTCTTCAGGCCGAGGGCGACCAGCACGATCCCGGCGATCAGCGGCAGGTGCAGGAACGTGTAGGAGTCGGTGGCGAGCTTCGCGCGCTCGCGCCCGGTCGCCCGCGTCAGCCTGTGCTCGGACACCCGCGCGACGACGTCGAAGTACGTCCACCACATCCCCGCGGCCAGCGCGAGCCCGCATACGGCCGCGCCGGTGACGGGCCACGACATCGGCAGCGCCCCGATCCCGATGCCGATCGCGACGATCGACTCCCCGAGCGCGATGATCACGATCAGCCCGAACCGCTCGGCGAAGTGAGCGGGCGAGTTCAGCCGCCAGCCGTCGGGCCCGGTGAGGTAGACGTTGAGGTAGTCGACGAGCAGCGCGACCACCCACAGCCCCAGCTGCCACGGCCCGCTCAGCGCCGTCGCCACACCGAGCAGGATGACGCTCGGCAGCAGTCCGACGAACATCCGGAGCAACACGCGCTTGAGCCCGGGATCGTGCCGCGCCGCGCCCAGGTAGGCGACGAGGTGCAGCAGCCGCACGAGCGCGTAGCAGACGACGAACAACACGGGCGCGAACAGCCCACCGGGATGATCGACGAAGGCCTCGGGAATGGTGAGCGAGACGAGGAACATCACGGCCATCGCCCCGAACATCGCAAGCCGCGCGATCCCGTGGTCGACGTGGATGGTGGTCCCGAGCCAGGCGTAGGAGCACCAGCACCACCACAGGACAGCGAGCATGGCCAGCCCCTGCCCGACCCCGAGCGGGCTCAGGTGATCGGCCATCAGCTGGGTGGTCTGGGTGATGGCGTAGACGAAGACCAGGTCGAAGAAGAGCTCGATGGTCGAGACACGGTGGTCCTCATCCGCGCTCACCAGGTGCAGGCGTCTCGTTGGCACGCCGAATTATGGACGAAACAAGGACAAGGAGGTCCCGTTTCGCCGTAACGCTGTGCGCGAACATGGCCGGGCGTGCACAGGTCTGGGACACTGAGTGCGGGACGTGGGGAGGTGTTGTGCCTGTGCATTCAGCCGCGCTGCACCGGACGATCATGGCCGTGGACGTCGTCGGCTACAACAACCCGAAGCGGACTGTCGCTCATCTCCACGAGGTGCACGAAGGTCTCTGGGGCGTGCTGCGCCGGACGTTCGCCGAGACGGGCGTCCCGTGGGAAGCCTGTTTGATCGAGAACACCGGCGACGGCGCGATGTTCCTGCTGCCACCGGACACGGCCAAGGCCGACCTGGTCGCGCAGCTGCCCGAGCGGATGCTCGGCGAACTTCGCCGTCACAACGCCGTGCACGCGGTCGAAGCCGGGCTCCAGCTCCGCCTGGCGATCCACGCCGGCGAGGTCCATCGGGGCAGCCACGGCTCGATCAGCCCGGCGGTCAGCCACACGTTCCGCTTGCTGGACGCGGAGGAGGCCAAGGCGGCCCAGAAGCAGACGGGCGCCCAGCTGGCCATCATCGTCTCGGAAGAGTTCTACCGTGAGGTCGTGAAGCACGACCCGGCAGCCGACTCCGACGCGTACCGACAGATCCTGGCGGAGGTCAAGGAGACGACAGCCCAGCCGTGGCTGCGCCTGCTGGGCGGCACCCCGGGAAACGTCCTCACGGTGCCCTCGCCGGCCCCGCACCGCATCCTCCCGAGGCCGCGGAGCCCGTTCCCGGAATTGATCGAAGCTCTGCTGGCGGTTCCCTGCGTGCGTGACGCGCAAAGCCGGAGATTGCTGCTGGAGGTTTTCCGGCGCCGCGAAATCGCCGAAATCGTGCCCTATCACGCAGAGGACCGCCTGCACGTGATCGCACTGGCGCGAACTTGCCAGCGTTTCGACGGCGGACTGTCGGACCTCTTGGATGCGGTCCGGACCATTGAACCGGAATCACCGCAGGTCGAAGCCCTGTCGATCATCATCGGAGTATGGCCGGATCCGCAGACCCGGTAACGCTTGTCCAGCTTTTGCCCTGTTCCGGCCGGGATTGATCGGTAAACTCACGTTCCCTGGCCACGAGGACGTCGGGGAGGTGGTTCGTCAGGTGCCGGCCGATGATGGGGGCTACGGGCCCGGACGCGAGTTCCGTGCCGGGCCGGGTACCACGATCGCGGTCCGGGAAGCGATCGTGAACGTCCTCGCCACAGCGGGTTTGGCTGTCGATCCCGCCGGCCGCGCATTGTTGCTCGACTTGATCCACGACAACCTCGGATTCCAGCTGACGATCCCGGATCAGGTGACCGGCCGCGATCACCTGATCGAAGTCGTCAACGCCTGCGCGAAGGCCGACGGCGGAATGAACGCGCTTGCTGGCGCCGTCCGGATGATGCGCCCGGACACACCGGAGTCGGACCACGTCCGGCGGCTGACGCACCAGCCGCGGATGTACGACCTCCTGCCGGATGCGGAACTGATGTGGCTGCGCTCGATGTTGTCCGGGCTCATCCCGCCGCGGCTGAGCGCGTCGGTCCGCCGGGCGGCCGGGTCGGGCGAGCCGCCGTCCGACGTCCGCGACGCGTGGGCGGCGTTCTGCGTTCTGACCGATTTCAACACTCCGGCGAGCGGTCTGCCGCCCGCACTGGCGTTCGTCGAGTACGTCGCGGCGAAATGCGCACCGGGACTGGCCGGCGAATTGCGTGCCTGGAACACCCTGCAGGCCCGCCGGCTTCAGGCCGAGCCGGGATTGCGTGAACTGCGGGCGGATCCGCAGCCGGATTCTCCGGCCGGGGCGAGACTGCACCTGATGATCGTCGTCCAGCCCGACGGCATCGATCCCGGCCGGCACCAGGTCTCCTTCTGGCGTCAGGACGATCCCGAGGTGTGGCCGCCGGCCAGGGGCGGCCTCCACACGGTGGCGGGCGACCAGCTCGAGCAGCACGTCGACACCCTCGTCGTCGACGCCGAAAAGGCGTGGGCGGAATATCGCGGCGAAGTGGCCCTGGAGTTCGTCCTGCCGAGGGCGCTGCTGAACCTCCCGGTCCACCGGTGGTGCAAGGAGCACGAAACCGGTGACCCGCGGCCCCTGTTTCTCGACTATCCGATCGTCCTGCGGTCACTGGAACGGATGCGATCACCGCAATGGCACCGGGCCTGGCGAATGCGCTGGGAAGCGATGGCGACCGAGCCATCGGCCGAACGGGTGTATTTCTGCACGGCGGACGACACAGGGGAGCGGCATCGCCTCGACGCTATATTGAGTGAAGAGCAATGGATTGTCATGGTTCTCGCGGCAGCGCCGTCATTGCGGCCGCGGCCGGGCGAAGACGAGCTGGCGGCAGGATTGCGGTCCGGGCTGCCGGCATTATTATGGCACCCCGAGGCTTCGCTGGATCTCCTACGAGAGGTGGTCACGTGGCTCGTCGACGGCAGTCTCAACGATCTTCCCGTCCAGGTGCAGAAATCACGGCGCGCCGCATTCCGGAAACTGACCATTCCGGTGGATCTGCGGCCGGTGCGCGATCTCGTCATCCTGTGGGACGACCCGTCACGACTCGTTTTTCTCGACAGTCCGCCGTTCCGGCAGGCCCCGCCGCCAGGGAACGCGGATGAGCGAGGCCGGGCGTCCTGAGACACCGCCGGGCTGGTGGGTCTACCGCGGCACCGGTCTTCCGGCGCCGGAGCGGGCCGGGCTGCTCCCGCCACCGCCGCCGTGGCGCGAGTTCGACGGCGGGCCGCTCCTGGACGAGGTTTCGGTGCCGTCCGACAACGGAGAAATGAAGCGGCGGTTGGGCGCGGCCAGCACGGAATCGGTGCCCAGGGCCGACATTCACGAGGTCGACATGGTCAACGCGGCCCTCTACCTGCGCCGGCCCCTCCTCGTGACGGGACGTCCCGGCAGCGGGAAATCCAGCCTGGCGTTCCGGATCGCCCGGGAACTGGGCCTCGGCCGGGTGCTCCAGTGGCCGATCACGTCGCACACCACAGTGAAAGCAGGACAGTACGGCTACGACGCGATCGGCCGTGCCCAGGCGGCCGGCGCCCGGTCGGCAGGCGGTGGAGAGGCGGAACCGCCCATCGGCGACTTCGTCCGGCTTGGTGAGCTGGGCACCGCGTTCCTGCCTCGTAGGCGGCCCCGCGTCCTGCTCATCGACGAGCTGGACAAGTCCGAAGCCGACCTGCCCAACGACTTGCTCAGCCTGTTCGAAGACGGCGAGTTCGAAATTCCCGAGCTGATCCGGATGGCGCAGCGGACGCCGGTGGTCGAGGTGTTCACCGCCGATCCCGACTCCACCGCCGAGATCATCGGCGGCCGGGTCCGGTGCCATGCCTTTCCCGTGGTCATCATCACCAGCAACGGTGAGCGGGACTTCCCGCCGGCCTTCCTCCGCCGCTGCCTGCGTTACGAAACAAAGGACCCGGACGTCGGCCAGCTGGCCGCGATGGTTGCCGCGCACATGCTCGACCCGTCTGACGAGCACCGGTCGCGCATCATCGAGGAGTTCGTCAGCCGCAGTGAGGCATTCGGCGGGCTGCCGGTCGACAAGCTCCTGGAGGCGGTTTACCTGGCCACGTCGGGGGCCTACCGCGAAGACGACGTCTCCTGGCCGAGGCTGGTCGACGCGCTCTGGCGGCAACTGAATTCCCTGGTTTCCTGACGTGTCGCGGGAGCCGGCCGAGGTGCCCACGGTCTCCGAGCTGAGCTGGAGCGAAGTGGGCGACGCGGTATGGCTGGCGATGGCCATCGGGGATTCCGCTCCTCGCGTGCACCCCGAATTCGAGTCGCCCGAAGAACCGGCCGATCCGGAGGACCTGGACCACGGGTCGCCGGAACCGCCGGAAGAACCGGCCGGGCCGACGATCCCGCCGCTCGGCCGGGGGCCTGAGCTGCTCGTCACCGCGCTGGCCAAGAGCGCGGAGATCCTGGGGGCGAGCGGTGCCGAAGGGGTCAACGGACCTTCGCGGTTCCTGCCGGAGGCGGCCGCGGTCACCCGGGCGCTTCGTCCGCTCAAGCAGACACGTCCGTCGCGCCGCGAGCAGGACGTCGTCCTGGACGAGGACCTGACCGCGGAACAGGCGGCGCAGGACCGGCTGTGGCTTCCGCAGACGAAGCCGGCCACGCTCCGCGCCCTCGACTTGACCGTCGTGGTCGACTCGAGCCCGTCGATGGCGTTGTGGCAGCCCACAGTGGCGGCCTTTCTCGCACTGCTCCGGCAGCTCGGCGCGTTCCGGGCCATTCAGATCCGGTTGGTGGAGACCGACAAGCGAACCGGCGACGTCGTGTCCGGGCCGGTGCTGCGAGGTGGCACGCCGGGCGCGCCGGAACGGCAGCCCGCGGAGCTGCTCGATCCGTCCGGTCACCGCCTGATGCTCGTGCTGACCGACGGGATGGGTGAGTCCTGGCGCGAAGACCTGGTTTCCCCGCTGCTCGCCCAGTGGGGCCGGACGATGCCGGTGTGCATCGTCCAGGTGCTGCCCCAGCGGCTCTGGGGCCGGTCGGGCCCGCAGTTCCACCAGGCCAGGCTCACGACGCCAGGGCCGTTCCGGCCGAACCGGCGGTACGGGCTCGAACTCCCGGATTCCTGGCTGACCGGCGAGGACCCGGGGACCGCGGGCGCCGGCGCGGTGCCGATCCCGGTCGTCGAGCTCGACGCGCGCTGGCTCTCGTGGTGGGTCCGGTTGGTCAGCCGGGTGCAGCCCGACCCGGTGCAGGCGGTCGTCATGCTCGCGCGGACGCAGCCCCAGCCCGCGGAGCCGTGGGACGAACTGCACGGACCGGAGCTGTCCGCCGGAGATCGTGTCAGGCACTTCCACGGGATCGCTTCACCGTCGGCGTTCCGGCTGGCGACGTTGCTGGCCGCGGTGCCGGTGAGCCTGCCGATCGCCCGGTTCGTCCAGTCCGAACTCGTGCCGGAAGCGGCCACCGCCGATCTCGCGGAGGTGTTCAGCAGTGGCCTGCTCGACGTGCCGCCGGCCACGGAAACCGTCAAGAACTGGGACGACATCGTCTACGAATTCCCCTCTCCCGTGCGAGAAGCGCTCTTGGCCGCAGGACGACGGTCGGACACGGCTCGGGTCGTCGTCACCACCACCCGGCGCTTCGGTGACCGTTATCCGGTGCTGCTCCGGGTCGCCGAGGCGCTGGACGATCCGGTCCGTGCGCCGCTGCCCGAATCGCACGCCGACCTGGTCGCCGGGGTCGCGATCGAACGGGCCGTCATGCGGACCTTGTCCGGGCCCTACGCCGGACGGGCCGATCGCCTGCTGCGCTGGGAAGCCGAGCTGGCCGGCACGAGCGGGACGGCAACGGAGAGCGGAACCGTCACAAATCCCCTGTCCACGACCGAGAACCTCGTCGCCGACGTCCACGACCAGGCGGCCGACTCCCTGCAACGGGTCCGCCAGTTCACGACCGACGCGCCCACGGTGTGGGGCGCCGTGCCGGCTCGCAACCCGGACTTCACCGGCCGGCAGCTGGTGCTCGAAGAACTGGCCGAGGAACTCCACGGCAGCGGCCGCGCCGTGCTCTTCGGTACCGGCGGTCTCGGCAAGACCCAGATCGCGGCGGAGTACGTGTACCAGAACCTCGGGCGGTACGACCTGGTCTGGTGGGTCAGTGCCGCGCAGGGGACGCAGATCCGCGCGTCACTGACGGAACTCGCTCGGCAGCTCGGACTGGCCGGTGCGGCGGAGACCGTCACCGCGGTGCCCGCCGTGCTCGAAGCCCTCCGGTCCGGTCAGCCGTACCGCCGGTGGCTGCTCGTGTTCGACTCAGCGGACGAACCCGAGGCGGCGCTGCCGTTCCTGCCGTCCGAAGGGCCGGGCGAGATCGTCGTGACGACGAGGAACCCGGACTGGCCGGAGAACTTCCCGCAGCTCCTTGAAGTGCGGCCGTTCACCCGTTCGGAAAGCACCGAACTGCTGAGCCTGCACGATCCGCAGCTCGGCGCGGAGCAGGCCGACCGGCTCGCGGCGCAGCTGGGCGACCTGCCGCTCGCGCTCGCCCAGGCCGCCTCGCTGCGGACCGAGATCGCCATGCCGGTCGACGAGTACCTGCGGCGCCTCGAAGAGAAGACCACGGAAATCCTGGCCACCTCGGCCCCGACCGAGTACGAGGTGCCGATCGCCGCCGCGTGGAACGTCTCGTTCGACGAGCTCGGAACCCGCAACCGCGCCGCGCACCAGCTGCTCCAGGTCTGTGCGTTCTTCGCCCCGGAACCGATCTCCCGCAGCATCTTCACCGGTGTCCGCAGACTTTCCATCGCTCCGGAGCTCGACGCCGCCATGCGTGACCCCACCCAGCTCGACCAGGCACTGAGGGACATCAACCGATGGGGGCTGGCGAAGGTCGACCACCGGTCCGACACGCTGCAGCTGCACTGGCTGGTCCAACTGGTGCTGCGCAACCGGATGAGCGACCAGCACCGGCGGGATCTCCAGCACGGCGCCCACCTGCTGCTGGCGAACCGGGATCCCGGTGATCCGGCCGCGGCCCGGCTCTGGCCGCAGTACCACACGTTGCTCCCGCACATCTACGCTGCCGAGCTGATCGACTGCGACGACGACTGGGTGCGCGAGCTCGTCATCAACCTGTTGAAATTCTTGTACTTCTGGGGTGACCACACCGGTGCGACGTTGCTCGCCCAGCGCGTGACGGCGTCCTGGACCGAGCGGTTCGGGGAAGCGGACCCGCTGACGCTGGAAGCGTCGGAACGGCTCGGCTTCTTCCTGTGGGTGCTCGGCAGGTACGAGGAGGCGGAGGTGATCAACAACCGCACGCTCCGGCTCTACCAGCAGAAGGAGACTGCCGGCCAGCGGTCCGAGCAGACCTTGAACGCGCAGTTGTCGGTGGCCGTGGTGCTGAAGGCCAGAGGGGACTTCGTCGGCGCGCGCCGGCTCAACCTGGCGACCTTTCACGAGGCCGTTGCGATCCTCGGCAGCGATGAGCCGAAGACCCTGACCGCCGCCCACGATCTGGTCGTCTCGCTGCTCCTCACCGGCGAGTACGAAGAGGCGCGGCGGATCGGGGAGGACACCTACGCGCGGTGCGCGGAAATTCTGGGGCCGGACAACGCGGCCACCATCAGCACGTTGAACATCCTGGCGATCTGTCGGCGCGAGATCGGTGACTACGCCCTGGCGCGAATGGAACTGCAGAAGATCGTCGAGCGGGTCCGCAACCTCTTCCGGGACGACAACGCGGGCGTCGTCCGCCGGGAGTACCACCTGGCGGTGGCGTTGCGGAAGGACGGTCAGCACGCGGCGGCGCTGACGCTGTCCAGGAGCACCCTCGAGCGCTTCCGCTCACGCTACGGGCTCAGCCATCCGAATACGCTGCCCTGCGCGCTGGCGCACTCGATCGACCTGCGGTACGCCGGGGAACTCGAAGCGGCAGGCGAGCTGGGCCGGCAGGCGGTGGACCTGTACCGGGCGAGTCTCGGCGACCGCCACCCGCACACGTTGATCTCGGAGATCGACCTCGGCGTGACGCTCCGGCTGCTGGGACAGACCACGGCGGCGCGGAAACAGGACGACAACGCTTTTCGGAACCTGCGCCGGATCCTCGGCGCCGATCATCCACACACCATCGCCGCGGCGATCGATCTCGCGAACGACCAGGTGACTCCCGGCTCCTCGCGGATGTCGGCAGAGCGGCTGCTGGTGCGGGACACCGAAAGCCTGGCGCGTGCCCGTCGCACCGTCGGCGAGGACCACCCGATCACTCTGGCGGCCCAGCTCAACCGGGCGCTCGACCTGCGTGGGGTCGGCCGGGACCGGGAATCCGTCCTGCAGCAGCAGGATGTCGTCGCCCGCTACCGCCGGGTGCTCCGCGGCGACCACCCGATGACGGTGGCCGCCGAACGCGGGAAGCGTGCAGTGTGCGACATCGACCCGACCCCCTTGTGACGGCTCACCGGTCGGTCGTGGCCAGCCAGCGAGCAACCTCTTCGGGCGTCGGGGCCGGGTTCGTCCGCTTCCGGATCCCCCGGTGTACCGCTCGGACCAGTTCGGGCCGGTTCAGGATGACGGCTGCCGTGTTCTCCTCGTGGGTCATCCGCAGGGCGAGCCCCAGCCCGACCAGGGCGACTGGCAGGTCGGGATCCCGCCGGAGTTCGGCCCGGTAGCCTTCGAGTGCGGCCTCCCCGTCGCCGTTCACGAGGGCGAGGTCCGCCTCCGAAGCGTCGGAGACGTCCCGCCAGACCTGCCGGGCCCGGCGTTCACCGTCTGCGCCGAGGCGGACCCGGAGCAGGTCCGCCCGTGCCTCCGCCCACCTGCCGTCCGGGTCGGTGACCAGGATCGTGGCGGCGGAATCGGCGCCGGGGACGGTGGCGCCGCCCAGCCAAGCGCCGACGAGGCGGTCGACCGTGTCCGGCGCCGGGCGGTGGTGGCGTAGACGCCAGCCCGCGTGGTGGTCGGCGGCCATCAGCGCCGACCAGCCCGCGGCGGCTGTCGTCACCTCGTCGTGCCGCCAGTCTTCGAGGCGATCCGCGAGGTGATCGAGGAACCGGTGTCCGGCGTCGGTCAGCTCGGCGTCCTCGCGGATGTCGGCCAGGGTGTTCCCGACCTGGTGCCGCCAGTGCGCGAACTCGAAAGCGGCGAGTTCGTCGTCCGGCTGGTTGCCGCTGAGCGCGCGGTAGAACTCCGTGACCGCGAAGAACGCGTAGATGCCGTGGATGACGCCGCCAAGCGGCCGCGGATCGTCTCGCCACGGTGCATAGAGCCGTTCAGCCCGGTCGCTGGAGTGGAGAGCCGCGATCTGCAGCAGGCCGCCGAGCCGGATGTGCTGGAACTCGTGGACCAGTGCCGCGGCCAGGGTCGCCGGGTCTTCAGGGCGGCAGATCACCGCGCTGCCGAACGCCTCCCCGCTCGACGCGCTCGGCAGGCGGAACGGGAACGGCGGATCGGGCACGATCGTGTCGAGGCCGGCGGGCAGGGCGTCCGCGTACCCCGGGACCAGCCGGGTGATCAGCTCCCAGGCCCGGCCGAGCATGTTACGCCAAAGCCCAAGGTCTTCGGGTGAGAGCCGGTAGGGCGACCGTGGACCGTGGAGCCCGCGGTAGGGGTCGACGTCGTCGATGCGGATCGCCAGCCGCTGCCCCCCGGAGTCCAGCTCGACCTTCCGGACCCCCCGCCAGCCGGGCGCGTCGGCCGAGGAGTCGGCCGGGATCACCACGATGCGGCCGCAGGCCGAGATCTCGACCCTGCCGGCCACACTGCGGACCTCTACCGTGGCGCTGTCGGGGAGCCCGTCGATGTGGGCGATGCCGAGGGTCGGCAGGGCTGCCAGTCCGCGCCACGCCGGGACCTGAATGCGAAAGCCGGCGACGCCGGCGCGTATCGCCGCAGCGGCCGCCAGGGCGTGCAGATGTCCGATGTGGACCCAGAGCGGACGGCTGTCGATGACGTCCTGATGCCGGAGCAGGCGGGTGGTGTAGCCGACCCAGCTTCCCGTGTAGGGGTGGGTGAGCACGTCTTCGAGCGCCCGCGGGTCGGTCTCCTCGGCCAGGACCAGCAGGTCCCACGCAGTGTCAACGGAAGCGAGCGGTCCGTGCCGGTCCGGGTGCCCGGTCGTTTCGTCGATGATCGCGCGCAGCAGAAGCAGCCGCCGGCTGCGCTCCGCCGCCCGTAACCGCCGGACCGGTGCTGGGCCGCCTTCTGAGCGGGCCAGGAGGTCGAACTCCGCCCACGAGACGCCGTGCACGAGCGACTCGGTGGGGGTTTCGATGGGGACACTACTGCGGATGGACACGGTCCACCCTAACGGATGCCGCCTACTCGACCCGTTTCGCGCCTTGGCTCCCGCTCGCCGTAATCGGGATGTGCGCCGTGCGCTCGACGGCGTGGCGCACTGAACTGCGCAAGAGCGCGGAGTCGAGTTTCCGCAGCTCGGACAGCGGCATGGCACTGAGGTCCAGGAGCTCGGATTGGATCCCCGGTCGCCTCTTGCCGCCCGGCGATCGCATCGCGATTTCCCCTCTCATTGAGATCCCGCTTGGAGGCGCGCGTAAAGTAGCACGCCCGTCGATCACCCATTCGGGGGCGTGCCGTAAAGGGCAGCGTACTCCGGGTGGCCTGAGGTTTCGCCGTTTCGCGAACAGGGTAACTCCGCAGTGTAATACCGGGAGTCACGGTACGAAGCGGTGAGCCGCGGTCGCGAATCGGTGACGAAAGACCGGCGCCGGGTGGTGAATAGATTCCGAAGGGATCTACCGTGGATGGCCCGCCAGTGCGGTCGCGGGTTCCGCTCGCCGGGTGCGGCCTGCCGGGCTCTCGCTGGGGAAGTGCACAAGGGATCTGCTTGGCGGCCACCGGTTGTCTGTCCGATGTGGGCGAAGCCGGGCCCGTATCGCTTGGCGCTGTGTGGCGTGACGACGTTCCGGCTTCGGCGGGAACCGAGAACCCTCGGGCAGGTGAAGAATCCTACCGGACTCGCGTCGCCGAACCCGGCGGCGCCGGGTTTTGCCGTGCTGACCGGAGTTCGTGTTCGAACGCGTACCGATACATCCCGGTGTTGTCGGTATTCGTGAGCGGCGATCGGCATATGAGTGCGGTGGCATTGCCAGGTGCGACAAGGCGTGGGCTAGCATCCGAATCGTGAGTGACGCGACGCCGCAGGAACTCCAGCAGTCGAGTTCTTCGAGTGGACCTGAACCTGTTGTCCATCCTGTTATCCCGGCAGACCGCGCATCTTTGCCGCCGGTCGAAGCGAACCCGTGTGAGAGCACAGAGATCGTACCGGAGGTTCCCGTAGTGGTCAGCCAACGCCGTTCGGATGATGACGCTCCACCCGTCTGGGGCTCTGTGCCTCTGAGGAAGCCGCACTTCACCGGAAGGTCTGCGCTGCTCGATCGATTGGACGATCAGCTGGGTGCCGGAAGGAGCGACTTCCTGCCATCGGTGCTGCTCGGAACGAGCGGCGTGGGCAAGACGCAGATGGCGGCGGAGTACATCTACCAGCACCGGGGGGACTACGACGTCGTCTGGTGGGTCCAAGCCACCCAGGAAACCCAGATCCGCGCGGGACTCGCCGAACTCGCCCAGTGCTTGAAGCTGCCCGGCGCCGGCGAAGCGGACACCGCCGTGTCTGCTGTCCGGGAGGCCCTGCGTCTGGGGCGGCCATACCGCCGCTGGCTGCTGGTCTTCGACTCGGCGGAGGACCCGAACCTGGTCCGCCCGTTCTTCCCGGTCGACGGGCCCGGGCAGATCCTGGTGACTTCTCGCAATCCAGGCTGGGCTTCCGATGCGCGGCCGCTGGAGGTAGGCGTCTTCCAGCGTGCCGAGAGCAAAGAGCTGTTGGGACGGTCCGGGATCATCGGCCCAGAAGCCGACAAGATCGCGGAGAAACTCGGCGACCTGCCGCTGGCGGTCGAACAGGCCGCCCGCTGGCTGGTGGAGACCGGGATGTCCGCGAAGCAGTACCTGTCACTCTGCGAGGAAAAGATCGCCGAAATCCTCGGTACGTCAGCGCCGAACGACTATGAAGTTTCCGTCGCCGCCGCGTGGAACGTGCCGCTCGACCAGCTGAGCGAGAGTAACCCGGATGCCAGTCTGCTTCTCGCGGTATGCGCTTTCTTCATGCCTGGCCCCATCTCGCGCCGGCTGTTCGCCGATGTGCCTGGCGTGCCGCCCGAACTCGCCGCCCTCCTGCGCGACCCGGTACTGCTGGGCGAGGCGATTCGCGACATCAGCCGATACGGCCTGATCGAGATCGACCACCGCACCGGCTCCTTGAGCCTGCATCCGCTGGTGCAGGTCGTGTTGCGCAACAGAATGGATGACGCGCAGCGGCGGGAGATGCGTCACTGCGCGCACCTGTTGCTGGCCGGCTGGGAGCTGGGTGATCCCGCGGCGTCGGAAAACTGGCCGCGGTACCGGGAAATACTGCGGCACGTCGATGACGCCGAACTGGCCGAGTGCCGGGACCCGCAGGTGCGTCGGCTCGTCGCCCTCCTCTTCGCGTTCCTGCACCACGCTGGTGAACACCTGAGTGCCATCTCGCTCGCGAAACGGGCGGTGCTGGCGTGGGCAGCCGGTCGGGGCCGGCGGCTCCCAGGAGATGAACAGCCCGCCGAAAACCTGGCGGAGCTGAACGCGTCCGAGAGGCTCGCCTTCTATCTGTGGTGCGTCGGGCAGTACGGCGAGGCCGCCGAAGTCGCGAAGCAGACGCTGGATCGTTTCGTCGAGATTTTCGGACGAGACCACAGGGTCACGTTGAACGCGCAACTGACCTACGTGCTCAGCTTGAAGGCAAGCGGCGAGTTCGGCGAGGCACGGAACATCAACGAGATGATCCATCTCAAGGCGCGGGACAGCCTTGGAGTCGAGGACCCGTTCAGCGCGGCAGCCGCACACGAGTTCGCGGTCGCGTTGTTGCTATCCGGCGAGTACGTAAAGGCCCGCATGCTGGCGAACGAAGTGCACGAGCGCCGTGTCGCGATCTTCGGTGCCGACCACGTCAATACGGTCGCCACGTGGATGGTGGTCCTGCTCGCACGCCGGGAGGCCGGGGACTATGCCGGGGCCGACCTCGAGACCGGTCGCATCGTCGAACGAACCCGTCGGCTCGGCGACGAGAACAGCGCCGATTTGCTCCGCCGCCTTTATTTCCTTTCGGTCGCGCGTCGTAAGAACGGCGATCACGACGCTGCACTCGAGCTGTCAGGTGAAGCCCTGCCCAGGTTCCGCGCCCGGTACGGCAGCACGCATCCGAACGCGATGGCTTGCGCCCTGGGGCAGTCGATCGATCTGCGATATGCGGGAAAGTTCGTCGAAGCCCGCGAACTCGGTGAAGAGGTGCTGGGGCATTACCGGCAGACGCTCGGCGAAACCCACCCGCACACGGTGGCAGCCGCCCTCGATCTCGGCGTGACCCTGCGGCTCGGCGGTAACCCGGCAGGGGCACGTGTCATGGACGAGCTGTCGTTGCAGCGGTTTCGCGAGCGGCTCGGCGCCGGCCATCCGTACTCGATCGCGTGCGGGATCAACCTGGCGAGTGACCTCTTCGCCCTGGAACGAGTGGCGGAGGCAGCCGAGATGGACGCGGCTCTGCTCGACAAGGCTCGTAACGCCCTTGGAGAGGACCACCCGACGACGTTGGCTGTCCAGCTCAACCGTTCGCTTGACCTTCGTGAGCTGGGCGAAAACGCGGCCGCCGACTCGTTGCACAACGATGTGCTGAAGCGGTCCGCCCGAGTGCTGGGGAACAACCACCCGAGCACGGAGTCAGCCGCGCGTGGAGTCCGGGCCCATTGCGACATCGACCCGATGCCGCTGTAGCGGGCCTTGCCGAGCGATGGCCTCACGCGCCACCCGGAATCGGTTCCGGGTGGCGCGCCGTCACTCGACGCGAGTCGCACCTTGACTTCCGCTCACGGTCATCGGGATGTGGGCGACGCGCTCGACCACGTGCCGCAGCGCTTCGCTCAGTACCTTGCCGTCAAGGCTTCGCAGCGTCTTCAGCGGCACCGAACTGAGATCGAGAAGTGAGGACTCGATCCCTGCTTCATCGCCGGATCGTGGACTTCGCGTCACGTTTCTCCTCTCGACGGAGAACCAAGCCTGCGGCCATGATCCCGTAATTGCCGCCGTTGCGACAGAGGTGTAGGCCGGTCAGGCGACGGCGAGGATCGTGTGCAGCAGCGTCGTCAGCTCGGCTTCGAAGTGGGGGCGGGCTGCCACCCTGCGGGTGCGGGCCAGGTCGTTCGCGATGGTCAGCGCTGCGTGGACCGTGATCTTCGCTTCCCGTGGCGGCAAGGACGGGTGAACCACGGATAGCAGCGTGACCCACTGGGCCACGTAATCGCGCTGTACTCGCAGGAGGTCGGCCTTGTCGCGGTCCGGCATCGTCACCCGGTCTGCCGAGAACGACACCAACAGCTCCGGCGTGTGCAGAATCGTGCGGACGTACGACGCCGTCAAGCGGCGTAGTGCCGTCGGCTCGTCGGGGGCCTGTAGTGCCTGCTCTGCCGCCAAGGCCAGGCGGTCCGCCGCTCGGTGGCCGATTGCGACCATCAAGGCCGCTTTGCTCGGGAAGTGGCGGTAGACGCTCGGGCCGGCTATGCCCGCCGCCGCTCCGATGTCCTCCATGCTCACGTCGTGGAAGCCTCGTTGGGCGAACAGGGCCGTGGCCTCCGCCAGGACCTGCTCTCGGCGGGACGGCGTACCCAAGCGCAACGAGGGCGTATCCGAAGGCGCGGAGGCGGGCAGCGGGAGTGTGGCGTTCAGCACACCCAGGGCCAGCTCGACCAGCAGCTGGGCGAAGCGGCGGCGGGCCACGGCGGTGTGGTGGACCGACACGCTGCCGAACACCGACAGCGCCGCCCAGCACAGCAGCTCGGCGTCTTCGGCCGGCAGATCCGGGCGCTGGACCAGCAGTGCCTTCGACCACGACGCCAGCGCCAGCGTCGACCTGCGGGCGATCTCCCGCTGGTCTTCCTTCGGGAGGTGACGGCCTTCCCAGCGCCACAGCGCCGCGATCTCCCGGCGCTCGACGGCCTGCGCCGCGAGCCTCGTGAGCAGGTCTTCCAGCTGGTCAACGGGCGGAACCGCGTCCGACAGCGCCGAAGCCGTCGCCGCCTCCAAGTCCTCGAAACCGCTCAGGACGACGTACGCGAGGATCGCCTGCTTGTCCGCGAAGTGCCGGTACAACGCCGGCCCGGTGACGCCCGCCGCGTCCGCTATGTCCTTGATGCCTACCCCGGGAAAGCCGCGCGCGCGGAACAGCCCGGCGGCGACCGCGGCCAGCTGGGCCTTGCGGTCGCGCGGTCGCGCGGCACGTACGGAGTCGGTCATGGTGAGTCGACGATAGCGGCTAACAGCACAACGGCAACCCATTGACACCATGGGGTTATCCGGAGATATGTTAATGGCCATTAGCGCTACTGGCCGGTATCATCGGTCAGGGTACGAAGACGTCCCATCCGCTCGCGAGGAGTGTTCTGTGAGTAGCGAGGCCTACATCTACGAGGCGATCCGCACGCCTCGCGGCAAGAACAAGGGCGGTGCCCTGCACGGCACCAAGCCGGTCGACCTGGTGGTCGGCCTGATCGAAGAGCTCAAGGTCCGCCACCCGAACCTCGACCCCGCCGTGATCGACGACGTCGTGCTCGGCGTCGTCTCGCCGGTCGGCGAGCAGGGCGCGGTCATCGCGCGCACCGCCGCGCTGAACGCGGGCCTGCCCGAGACCGTCGCGGGCGTGCAGCTCAACCGCTTCTGCGCCTCCGGCCTGGAAGCCACCAACACCGCCGCGCAGAAGGTCCGCTCCGGCTGGGACAACCTGATCATCGCCGGCGGCGTCGAGTCGATGTCGCGTGTACCGATGGGCTCCGACGGCGGCGCGCTGTTCATGGACCCGGCCACCGCGTACGACAACTACATCGTCCCGCAGGGCACCGGTGCCGACCTGATCGCGACCATCGAGGGCTTCTCGCGCGAAGACGTCGACGCGTGGGCCGTGCGCTCGCAGGAACGGGCCGAGGCGGCCTGGTCCGGCGGCTACTTCGCCAAGTCCGTCGTCCCGGTCAAGGACATCAACGGCGTGACCGTCCTGGACCACGACGAGCACCGCCGCCCCGGCTCCACCGTCGAGAGCCTCGGCAAGCTCAAGCCCGCGTTCGCCGGCATCGGCGAGCTGGGCGGCTTCGACGCCGTCGCGCTGCAGAAGTACCACTCGGTCGAGAAGATCAACCACGTCCACACCGGCGGCAACTCCTCCGGCATCGTCGACGGCGCCGCGCTGGTGCTCGTCGGCTCCGAGCAGATCGGCAAGACCTTCGGGCTGACGCCGCGCGCCCGGATCGTGGCGACCGCGTCGATCGGCTCCGAGCCGACGATCATGCTCACCGGTCCGACCCCGGCCACCGAAAAAGTATTGAAGACCGCGGGCCTCAAGCCCGAGGACATCGACCTGTGGGAGCTCAACGAGGCGTTCGCGTCCGTCGTGCTCAAGTGGATCAAGGACCTGCACCTCGACGAGGAGAAGGTCAACGTCAACGGCGGCGCGATCGCCATGGGTCACCCGCTCGGCGCCACCGGCGCGATGCTGGTCGGCACCGTGGTCGACGAGCTCGAACGCCGCCAGGCGCGCCGCGCCCTGGTGACCCTGTGCATCGGCGGCGGCATGGGCGTCGCCACCATCATCGAGCGGGTGTGAGGACACTAATGGCTGAGAGCAAGACCATCCGCTGGGAGCAGGACGAGGACGGCATCGTCACGCTGACCCTCGACGACCCGAAGCAGTCGGCGAACACCATGAACGCCGACTTCCGCGAGTCGCTCGGCGTGACCGTGGACCGCCTGGAGGCCGAGAAGGACTCCATCACCGGCGTCGTCATCACCTCCGCGAAGAAGACCTTCTTCGCCGGCGGCGACCTGAACGACCTCATCCAGGCCAAGCCCGAGAACGCGGTCGAGTTCACCGAGTCGTCCGGCCTGATGAAGGGCCAGATGCGGCGGATCGAGCAGCTCGGCAAGCCGGTCGTCGCGGCGATCAACGGCGCCGCGCTCGGCGGTGGCCTGGAGATCGCGCTGGCGACGCACCACCGCATCGCGGCCGACGCCAAGGGCAGCCAGATCGGCCTGCCCGAGGTGACGCTCGGCCTGCTGCCCGGCGGCGGCGGCGTTGTGCGCACTGTCCGATTGCTGGGTATCCAGAGCGCGCTGCTGAACGTCCTGCTGCAGGGCCAGCGCCACCGTCCGCGCAAGGCGCTGGAGCTGGGCCTGGTCCACGAGGTCGTCGACACCGTCGAGGAGCTCGTCCCCGCCGCGAAGGCGTGGATCAAGGCCAACCCCGAAGGCGGCGTCCAGCCCTGGGACGTCAAGGGCTACCGGATCCCGGGCGGCACGCCGTCCAACCCGAGCTTCGCGGCGAACCTGCCCGCGTTCCCGGCGAACCTGCGCAAGCAGATCAAGGGCGCGAACATGCCGGCGCCGCGGGCGATCCTGGCCGCCGCCATCGAGGGCTCGCAGGTCGACTTCGACACCGCGATCACCATCGAGACGCGCTACTTCATCAGCCTCGCCACCGGCCAGGTCTCGAAGAACATGACGAAGGCGTTCTTCTTCGACCTGCAGACGATCAACTCCGGTGGCTCGCGGCCGGACGGCTTCGAGAAGTACACGGCCAAGAAGGTCGGCGTGCTGGGGGCCGGGATGATGGGTGCCGCGATCGCGTACGTGTCGGCGAAGGCCGGCATCGACGTCGTCCTCAAGGACGTCTCGCAGGAGGCGGCCGAGAAGGGCAAGGGCTACGCGGCCAAGATCGAGCAGAAGGCCCTTTCGCGCGGCAAGACGACGCAGGAGAAGTCGGACGCGCTGCTGGCGAAGATCACGCCGACCGCCGACCCGGCCGACTTCGCGGGCGTCGACTTCGTGATCGAGGCCGTGTTCGAGAGCGTCGAGCTCAAGCACAAGGTGTTCGGCGAGATCGAGAGCGTCGTCAACGCCGACGCGGTGCTGGGCTCCAACACCTCGACGCTGCCGATCACCACGCTCGCCGAGGGCGTGCAGCGGACCGAGGACTTCATCGGGATCCACTTCTTCTCCCCGGTGGACAAGATGCCGCTGGTCGAGATCATCTGCGGCGAGAAGACGTCGCCGGCGACGCTGGCGAAGGTCTTCGACTACACGCTGCAGATCAAGAAGACCCCGATCGTCGTCAACGACAGCCGCGGCTTCTTCACCTCGCGCGTGATCGGCACGTTCATCAACGAGGCCGTCGCCGCGCTGGGCGAGGGCGTCGAGCCGGCGTCGATCGAGCAGGCGGGTTCGCAGGCCGGTTACCCGGCGCCGCCGCTGCAGCTGATGGACGAGCTGACGCTGACCCTGCCGCGCAAGATCCGCAAGGAGACGCGCGAGGCGGTCGAGGCCGCGGGCGGCACCTGGAAGGCGCACGCGTCGGAGGGCGTCATCGACCGGATGGTCGAGGAGTTCGACCGCAAGGGCCGCTCGACGGGCGCGGGCTTCTACGAGTACGGCGAGGACGGCAAGCGCACCGGGCTGTGGCCGGGCCTGCGCGACGCGTTCAAGTCCGGCTCGGCCGAGGTTCCGTTCGAGGACCTCAAGGAGCGGATGCTGTTCGCCGAGGCGCTCGAGACGGTGAAGTGCTTCGACGAGGGCGTGCTGACGTCGATCGCGGACGCCAACATCGGCTCCATCTTCGGCATCGGCTTCCCGGCGTGGACCGGCGGTGTCATCCAGTACATCAACCAGTACGACGGTGGCCTGCAGGGCTTCGTCGACCGGTCGCGTGAGCTGGCCGCCCGGTACGGCGACCACTTCGAGCCGCCGGCTTCGCTGGTGGAGAAGGCCGCCAAGGGCGAGATCTACGAATAAGCAAGGTCCGTGAAGGCCTCCTTACCGGCTGTTAGAGCCGGTAAGGAGGCCTTCACGGCTTTTCGTAGGTGTCCGGAAGCTTGTCCACTTCGAATTCGCCGGAAAGCCATCGGAGCGGGTTAATCTCCGCCCATGCGCCGTCCCGTCACGGTGGTCCTCGCCGCCGTCCTGCTCGCCTCCAGCCTGACAACGATGTCGGCCGCCTCCGGGCTGAGTCCCGCCGACTTCGTCGATCCCCTCATCGGCTCGGCCGGGGACGGGAACACCTACCCCGGCGCCACCGCGCCCTTCGGGATGCTCGCCTGGAGCCCCACCAGCACGCGCGGGGACCAGACCAGCACCGGGGCGGCCAACGGCTACCAGTACGACACCACCCGGATCCGCGGCCTCAGCCTCACCCACGTCAACGGCGCGGGCTGCAACCCGGGCGCCGCGGGGGACGTGCCGATCCTGCCGTTCGCCGGGGACGTCACCTCGTCGCCGACCGCCGACACCACCGACGCGATCTACGCGAGCAACTTCAGCCACGCCGACGAAGCCGCGACGCCGGGGCGCTACAAGCTCGGGCTCGCGAACGGCGTCACCACCGACGTCGCCGCCACCGAACGCACCGCGATCGGCGCCCTGCAGTACCCGGCGGGCAAACCCGCGAACCTGCTCTTCCGGACGTCGAACTCGCTCAACGGCAGCGAGGACGCCGAGACGCACCTCGACCCGGCGAACCGCAAGGTCACCGGCTCCGTGCTCACCGGCGCGTTCTGCGGCCGCCGCGCGAACGGCGGCGTCAACAACCGCAAGTCCTACTACCGCCTGTACTTCACCGCGCAGTTCGACCAGCCGTTCGCCGGCACCGGGACGTGGAAGGACGCGACGCTGCAGCCGGGCGGCCTCGACCAGACCGGCGGCGAGGGGTACGCGACCGGCAGCGACCGCGCCGGCCGGGGCTCCGGCGGGTACGTCACCTTCGCGCCCGGCAGCAAGGTCACCATGCGGATCGCGATCTCGTACGTCTCGCTCGACGGCGCGGAGCGCAACCTGCGGGCCGAGCAGCCCATCAAGTCCACTGTGGACAGCGTGGCGGCCGGAACGAAACGCGCGTGGAACACCGAGCTGAACCGCGTGGCCGTCGGCGGCGGCACGGCCAACCAGCAGGTCACCTTCTACACCGCGCTCTACCACGGCCTGCAGCAGCCGAACCTCGTGAGCGACGTCGACGGCCAGTACCTGGGGATGGACCAGAAGCCTCACCGCGTCGCCCGGGGGCAGGACGCGCAGTACTCCAACTTCTCCGGCTGGGACCAGTACCGCGCGCAGGTGCAGCTCCTGGCCCTGCTCGAACCCCGTGTCGCCGGGAACTTCGCGCAGTCGCTCTACAACTACGCGCAGCAGAACGACGGCGTCTGGGACCGCTGGGTGCACGTCAACGGTGCGACGCACGTGATGACCGGCGATCCGACGGCGGCGACGCTCGCGACGTTCTACGCGATGGGCGTCCGCAACTTCGACTACCGCGGCGCGTTCGATTCGCTGTACAAGCAGGCGACCGTGCCGCGGCCGGAAGGCCTGCAGGACGGTGGCTGCCCCGGCCAGTGCGTCGGCCAGCGCCCGAACCTCGCGCAGTACCTGACCTCGCACTACGCGCCCAACGACGTCTGCCACTGCTGGGGCGGTGCCGCGGAGACGCTCGAAGACGCGGTCGCGGACTACGCAATCGGACATTTCGCAGAGCTGCTCGGTCGCACTCGCGAAGCCGCGGAGCTGCACGCCCGGGGTGCGTACTGGCGGAACGTCTTCAACCCGGCCACCGGCTACATGCAGGCCCGCAACGTCGATGGCAGCTGGGTGACGCCGTTCGACCCGGCGAGCGACCGCGGTTTCGCCCAGGGCAGCGCGGCGGCCTACACGTGGATGGTCCCGCAGGACGTCTCCGGCCTCGCCGACGCGATGGGCGGCAAGGCGACCGCCGTCACCCGCCTCGACGGCTTCTTCCACGACGCGAACGGGAACTGGCTGCTCAAGGGCGGCGGCCCGCTCAAGTACGACCCGACGAACGAGCCCGACATCCACGCGCCCTGGTTGTACAACGAACTCGGCCGGCCGTGGAAGACGCAGGAGACCGTCCGGCAGCTGGTGAACTCGGTGTACACGACCGGGCCGGCGGGCCTGCCCGGCAACGACGACCTCGGCACGATGTCCGCCTGGTACGTCTTCGCCGCGCTCGGCATCTACCCGCGCACGCCCGGCTCGGGCGAGCTGCTGCTGTCGAGCCCGCTGTTCCCGAGCGCGGTGATCCGGCCGGCGGCCGGGGCCCCGATCCGGATCACGACGTCGGGCAGCGGCAAGTACGTCGCGGACGTCCGCCGCGGTGGCCGGCCGCAGCGGGACTGGAAGCTCGACGCGTCCTTCCTGCGTACGGGCGGTGCCCTGGACTTCAGCCTGTCCGAGACGCCGACGACGTGGGGGAGCTGACCGTCACCCGATCGGGCTGAATGCATCCAGCTCTCGTGCCGTGGCCGGTACTGTCTCGATTTTCCTGCCACGGCAAGAAGGAGTTCCGGAGAGGTGAAAGAACCCGTTCATCGAACGATCTTCGTGGTCGACGTGCAAGGCTACGGCGCCGAGAAGCGGACGACGCCCGATCTCCTCGCCATGAAAGCGGGTCTGCACCGGGCTTTGAAGGTGGCGTTCCGCGAATCCGGCGTGCGCTGGCGCAAACTGCGGTGCGAGGGGACCGGCGACGGCTTCTTCCTCCTCGCGCCCGCGTCGGTGCCCAAGTCGGTTTTCGTGGAGCGCGTTCCGCACGTCCTGGCGGAGCGGATCCAGCGGTACAACGCCGGTCAGCGGGAGCAGGCGCGGATGCGGATCCGGGCGGCGCTGCACGCCGGCGAGGTCGTCCACGACGCCCGCGGGGCGACCTCGCCGGCGATCACCAAGGCGTTCCGCCTGCTCGACGCGGCCGAGCTGAAGGCGGCGCTGGCCGGATCCGAAGGCGAACTCGCGCTCATCACGTCCGATTGGTTCTACGCCGAAGTCGTCCGGCACAGCACGGAAGCCGAGACCTACCGGTCGTGCCGGGTGCAGGTGAAGGAGACCTCGGAGGCCGCCTGGTTCGCGCTGCCGCGGGCGTCGTACCCGCCGAGGCCGGCGCGGACTCCGGTGTGGTTGTGGGGCTCGGTGGCCGGCGCGGCCTCGGCGCTCGTCGTCGCCGGTGCGGTGTTCTCTCCCGCGCGTCCGGCGGCCGCGCCCGGTGAGTCGATCATGGGCGCGCCGCGCACCGCGGACCCCTGCGCGGTGACCTTTCCCGACGCTCTCGGCGGCTACGGCGTGGTCGAGCAATCGGACGACTTCGGGAACTTCAACCGCTGCGACGCTCTCGTGTACCCGTCCGGGGACCGCGCGGACTACGTCGACGTCAGCGTCGAACTCGCCACCGGGACGCGAGAACCCATGCCGGTCCAGTGGGACGGCGGGTTCGGTGTCCAGCGGCCGCCCGCCGAACCGGGACACTGCACCCGGATCCTGCTGCTGCCGGACGCCGGGACTCAGGTGGTTGTCGGCGCGGACGGTGACCCGGCGGCGAAGCACGACTTCTGCGGGATGGCCGAGGCGGTCGCCGCCCGCGCCCGGACGGCTTTGGGGCGCGGCCAGATCCCGCGGCGCCAGCTCCCCGCGGGCTCCTTGGCGAGCAAGGACGCCTGCGCGTTGCTGGACACCGCGGCGACGACCGAGGCACTCGGGGCCGGCCCGGTGGAGCGGATTCCCGGGTTCGCGAACTGGGCGTGCGACTGGAGCTACCCCGACCGGCCCGGGCTGGTGAAGGTCCTGTTCGACCGGACCGCCGCCGAGATCCGGCAACCGGGGACGCCGGTGCAGCTGGGCCGCTACTCCGCCCGGGTGCAGGCGCGGGAGCGCGGCGACACCAGCTGCACCGTGACCATCGTCTACCGCACCTACGTCGACGCCAAGCACCAGCAGACGAACGAGCTGGTGGTCGACGTCGACAAGAGCGACGCGCGACCGGAAGACCTGTGCGCCCCCGCCCGGAGCTTGGCCGCCGCGGTGGCGACGCGGCTCTGAGTCACGGTTCCAGCGCGACGTGCGGGAGCCGCCGGTCCAGCCCGCGCGGCAGCCACCAGGCCCGCGCGCCGAGCAAGCGCATGATCGCCGGGACGAGCAGGCAGCGGATCAGCAGCGCGTCCAGCAGCACCGCCACCGCCAGGCCGAGCCCGAACTGCGCCAGCATCCGGGACGGGTCGAGCAGGAACGCGCCGAACACCAGCACCATGATCGCGCCGGCGGCGGTGATCACGCCGCCGGTCGCGGCGAGCCCTTCGCGCACCGCGAGGCGCGCGTCGCCGGTGCGCCGCCACTCCTCGTGCATCCGCGACACCAGGAACACCTCGTAGTCCATCGACAGCCCGAAGACGATTGCGAAGATCATCACCGGCACGAACGCCTCGATCGGGCCGGACTGCGCGCCGAACCAGCCGTCGCCGAAGACCAGCGTCATGACGCCGAGCGAGGCGCCGATGCTCAGCAGGTTCAGCAGCGCCGCCTTCAGCGGGATCAGGATCGAGCGGAACACGACCATCAGCAGCAACGCCGAGAGCCCGACGACGACCAGCACGAACAGCGGCAGCCGGTCGGCGACGGCGTCGGCGAAGTCCGTCGCGGCCGCGACCGAACCGCCGACCAGGTAGTGGCCCGGCAGAGACGGCAAGACCTCGGTCCGGAGGCGCGTCACCAGTTCGGCGGTCGCTTCGTCCTGGGGAGACGTCGTCGGGAACGCGAGCACGGTCAGGCCCGTCGGCGGCAGCGCGCGGGCGATCCCGGGGGTCGACGCGAGCCGCTGCTGCAGCGCGACGGGGTCGCCGTCTTCGGTGACGACGGCGAGCGGTCCGCTGAAGCCCGGCCCGAACCCTTCGGCCATCAGGTCGTACGCCTCGCGCGTCGTCGATCCGGCGGGGTCCGTGCCCGAGTCGGCGAAGCCGAGCCGCATGCCCGCGGCCGGGATGGCCAGCCCGAGGAGCACGATCAGGCCGATCGCCAGCGGGGCCAGCGGCCGCCGCTGGACGCCGTCGGCGAGCCGCCGCCAGGCGTTGCCGTGCTCGCGCGGTGTCACCTGGGGCTTCGCTCCAGGCCCGGCCCCCTTCGAGCGTTTCACGGCGTGCTTGTGGATGCCGCGTTCGAGCCGCTCGCCGAACAGCGACAGCAGCGCGGGCAGCAGCGTCACCGACGCGAGCATCGTCATGAGGACGGTGAGCGCGACGGCCAGCGCGACGCCCCGCAGCCCGCCGAGTCCGAGAGCGAGCAGGCCGAGCAACGCGATGATCACCGTCGTTCCGGCGAACAGCACCGACCGCCCGGCGGTGTCGAGCGCGCGCCGTGCCGCTGTGTCGCGGTCGTGGCCGGCGAGGATCTCAGCGCGGTAGCGGGAGAAGATGAGCAGCGAGTAGTCGACGCCCACGCCGAACCCGACCAGCATCATCAGCGGCGCCGTGTAGCTCGCGATGCCGACGTAGTGCGAGAGGATCGTGATCGCGCCGAGCGTGCTTCCGACCGCGAACACCGCGGTGATGACCGGCAGCCCCGCGGCGAGCAGCGAGCGGAACAGGAACACGAGCACGACCAGCGCGGCGAGCAGGCCGACGCCCTCCGCCGGGCCGCCGCCTTCGGAGACCCGCTTGATCGGGTCACCGGCGAGCGCCACCTGGACGCCGTCGGCTGCCTTCGCGGTGTCGACGACCTTGACGATGTCGTCGTAGGGGAGGTCGGCCGACGCGGCGTCGAACGCGACGGTCGCGTAGCCGATCCGGCCGTCCCGCGAGAGCGTCGCCGGGCTGTCGAACGGGCCGGTCACCGACCGCACGTGCGGCTGCAATCGGACATTTATCAGAGCGTTGTCAACCGCTGCACGCCTGGCGGCGAGCCCGCTGTCGGACTTGAAGACGATCTGCGCGTCCGCCCCGGGCTGCGTGGTCGTCTTCAGGAGGTCGACGACCTGCTGCGACTCGGTGCCCGGCAGCGAGTTGTCGTCGTGGAAGGCGCTCCCGGTGAGCCGGGAGGTGAACGTGACGGCGAGGAGGACCAGGGCCCAGAGTGCGACGGCGAGCCACCGGTGGCGTTGCGCCCAGCCGGCCAGGCGCGCCAGCCGGCCGCCGGTGGTGCGGGTGATGGTGTCCATGGTGGACAAGAATCGCGAGTGCGGGCCTGCTGCGCGTCGCGCTCCGGAGGGCACTTCGCGTGCACCCAGCGGTGTCCCTTAAGGCCTTTCCCGTACTCCCGCGGGAGTACGGCTCAGGGGGTGAGCCAGCGCGGCGTCACCGCGCCGGACTCGTAGGCGAGGACGACGAGCTGGGCGCGGTCGTGCGCGCCGGTCTTGGTCATGATGCGGCTGACGTGCGTTTTCGCCGTCGCCGGGCTGAGGGTGAGTTCGCGCGCGATGTCGTCGTTCGACATGCCCGCGGCGACCAGGGAGAGCACTTCGCGTTCGCGGTCGGTGAGCCGGTCGAGCGCCGGTGACGGCGTCGGCCGGGTGACGCGCGCGGCGAACTCGGAGATCAGCCGCCGCGTGACGGACGGCGCCAGCAGCGCGTCCCCGCGGGCGACCACGCGCACCGCGTGGATCAGTTCGGCGGGCTCGGTGTCCTTGACCAGGAACCCGCTCGCTCCCGCGCGAAGGGCGCCGTAGACGTCTTCGTCGAGGTCGAAAGTGGTGAGGATGACGACCTTGGTGCCGGTCATCCCCGGGTCGGCCAGCAGGTGCCGGGTGGCGGCCAGGCCGTCTAGTACCGGCATCCGGATGTCCATCAGGACGACGTCCGGGCGGTGGTCGTGCGCGGCCTGCAGAGCTTCGCGTCCGTCGGCGGCTTCGGCGACGACGTCGATGTCGTTCTCGCCGTCCAAAATGGACCGGAAGCCGGCGCGGACGAGCCGCTGGTCGTCGACGAGCAGGACCCGGATCATCGGCCCATCATCGCACCGGAAGCCGGGCGCGCACGCGGTAGCCGCCACCTTCACGGGGCGCGGCGGTCACGTCGCCGCCGAGTGCCCGCGCGCGCTCGGTCATGCCGCGGATGCCGTTGCCCGCCGGGGCGGTGCCGCCGCGCCCGTCGTCGTCGACCTGCACGGACAGCTCGGTTTCGCCGTAGCCCAGCCGGACGACGACGGTCTTCGCGGCGGCGTGCTTCGCGACGTTCGTCAGAGCTTCCTGGACGACGCGGAACGCGGCGTGCTCGACGTCCGGCGGCAGGTCCCGGGCGACGCCGTCGATCTCGGTGCGCACGGTCAGCCCGGACGCGCCGGCCGATTCGGCCAGCTCCGCGACGCGGGAAAGCGCGGGCCCGTTGCTCTGGCGCAGCATGCCGAGGGTCGCGCGCAGCTCCTGCAACGCCGTCTTGCTCGCGTCCTTGATCGCCGCGAGCGCTTCTTCGGCCTGCTCCGGATCACGGCGGTGCAGCGCGGCCCCGGCCTGGACGTTGATCAGCGCGAGGTGGTGACCCAGCGCGTCGTGCAGCTCGCGCGCGATCCGGAGGCGCTCGTCGGTCCGCGCTTCGGCCGCTTTGGTGCGCTCGGCCGCGGCGCGGAAGTGCGCGACCGCGCCGCCCGCGACCAGTGCGACGAACCAGCCCGTCATCAGGAAGAACGCGAAGTTGTCGACGTGCCGCCCGGACCGTGAGCTGATCTCGCCGACCACGACGCCGGCCATCGCCGCGACGACCAGCAGCGCGGCGCCGCGGATCCGCCCGGCCGCGGCGGCCGTGTAGAGCGTGTAGGCGAAGGCCAGCAGCACCAGCCCGTCCGGATCGGTGAGCGGGTAGTAGAGCGCGCAGCAGACCAGCGCGAACCCGGCGACGCCCAGCGGGTACCGGCGGCGCAGGAACAGCGCGGCGCAGCCGGCGATGGTCAGCACCCAGCCGAGCACGACGTGGTTCCCGGGCTCCGCGGTGTCGCTCAGGACGGCGAACAGCGAGCCCGCGAGCACGGCGACGGTGACCGCGAGTTCGGTGACGTACCGCCGTAACCAGGACATCCGGCGAGTCTAGGGCGGATTCAGGCCAGCCCGTCGAGAGCGGCGCGCAAGCGTTTGCCGGCGTGCTCGGTGAACGGATCCATGTGGCCGAAGCACGCGATGTCGACGTCCAGCGCGGCCAGCCTGCGGAACGACTCCAGCAGGCGCGGGCGATCCGTGTTGAACACGCCGGGGATGGCGACGCCGTCCATCTGCGAGACCGAGTCGCCGGTGAACAGGACGCCGTGCGCCGGGAGGTGGATCGCGATGCTGCCGTCGGTGTGCCCGGGGATCGCGAGGACCTTCGCGCCGCCGCCGAAGCCGAGTTCGTCGCCGTCGGCCAGTTCGCGGTCGACGGCGCAGGGCGGCCCGGTGAGCCCCTTGGTCTCGGCGCCGGTCTGCTCGTACAGCGGACGCTCCCAGTCGAGCAGCACCGGCGGGGTGGCGGGCTGCTCGCCGCGCACCGCCGGCGCGTCCGCCCGGTGCGCGAGCACCTCGACCCCGCCCGCGGCGCGGAGATCGGCGGCCGCGCCGGTGTGGTCGGAGTGGTAGTGGGTCAGCACGATCCGGCGCAGCTCACCGGGATCGCGGCCCGCGGAGCGGATCGCGGCGGTGATACCGGGCGCCCAGCCGGCGAGGCCGGTGTCGATCAGCGTCAGGCCGTCGTCGTCCTGCCAGAGGTAGGCCTGGACGAAGGCGTCCCGGATCAGGTGCAGCCGCGGGGTGATCTCGACGAGCTCCATGCCGAGAGATTAGGGGCGAGCGCGGGCGAGCGGGGCGGGATTTGCTCACAGCGTAATGGACTTCGCGTGCGATTTTCGCTGTAACAAACGGTTTCCGGGCACCGACTAGGCGGCATTGATTCGCTTGGCTGAGGAGTGGTAGTGGGTAAGAAGCTCGGGTTGGTCCTGGCGGCGGGACTGCTGGTCGCGGGTTGCGGCGCGGGTCCGCAGCAGTACAAGGACACCGGCAACGTCGGGGTGATCGCGCCGACGACATCGAGCTATTCGACGCCGACGTATTCCGTTCCGGTCACGACCGAGGCGCCGGCCACCTCCGCATTGCCGACGACGTCCGAAGTGCCGGTCGCCACGACGGTTCCGGCCGCGCCGAACACCGTCGCCCCCAAGGCCGTCGCGCCGAAAGCCGTCGCTCCGAAGACGACCGCGGCGAAGGCCCAGGCGCCGAAGACCACGGCCAAGCCCGCGCCGCAACCTGCCGCGTGCGGTGCCGACTACTACCGGAACGTCGACGGCAACTGCGTGCACCGGCCCGGCAGCAGCCCCGCAGGCGCGACCGCTCTCTGCAAGGACGGCACCTACAGCTACAGCCAGAACCACTCCGGGACCTGCTCGGGGCACGGTGGAGTGCGCACCTGGCTGTGAGATGTGCGGCATCGAGCACGAATGGATCGGAATCCCCCAGCACGTAGGTACAGTGCATGAAGTTGCATGATGCGTACTAACTACACATCTGGGGGTGTGGTGTCCCGTCCCGAAGGGTCCGGCCGCGCGATCGTCGTCGTCCTCGCTTCGTGCGGGCTGGTGGCGTCGTTCATGCAGACCCTGGTCGTGCCGCTGATCCCGGTGTTCCCGAAGCTGCTGCACGCGTCGGCCGCCGACGCGTCGTGGGTGGTCACGGTGACGCTGCTCGCCGCGGCGGTGATCACGCCGGTCAGCGGCCGGCTCGGGGACCTCTACGGCAAGCGGCGGATGATCCTCATCAGCCTCGCCGTGCTCGTCGCCGGTTCCGTCGTGTCCGCGACGACCAGCGCGCTCGCGTTCCAGATCCTCGGCCGCGGGCTCCAGGGCTGCGCGATGGGCGTGATCCCGCTCGGCATCAGCATCATGCGTGACGAGCTCCCGCCCGAACGCGTCGGCGGCGCGATCTCCTTGATGAGCGCGACGCTCGGGGTGGGCGGCGCGATCGGGCTGCCGGTCGCGGCGCTCGTCGCCGAGAACGCCGACTGGCACGTGCTGTTCTGGACGGCCGCCGGGCTCGGCCTGGCCTGCGCGCTGCTGATCCTCACCGTGGTGCCGGAGTCGTCGCTGCGCACGCCCGCGCCGTTCGACTACTTCGGCGCGCTCGGCCTGGCCGCCGGCCTGCTCTGCCTGCTGTTGCCCGTGGTGAAGGGCGGTACGTGGGGCTGGACCAGCGCGCCGACGCTCGGCCTGGCCGCGCTGGCCGTCGTCATCCTGGTCGGCTGGGGCGCCTACCAGCTGCGCCGTCGCGACCCGCTGGTCGACCTGCGCGTCTCCTCCCGCCGTCCGGTGCTGTTCACGAACCTGGCGTCGATCATGGTCGGCTTCGCGTTGTACGCCATGGCGTTGTCGTTCCCGCAGCTGCTGCAGGCGCCGTCGTCGACCGGCTACGGGCTCGGTCAGACCATGGTCGAATCCGGGCTCACGCTCGCGCCGAACGGCCTGGTGATGATGCTGCTCTCGCCGGTGTCGGCGCGGCTCATCACCCGGTTCGGCCCGCGGCCGACGCTGATGAGCGGCGCGCTGGTGATCGCCGTCGGCTACGCGTTCGCGATCGTGCTGATGGACAACGCGCTCGAGCTCATCACGGCCTCGGTGATCATCGGCGCCGGCGTGGGGATCGCCTACGCGGCGATGCCCGCGCTGATCATGGGCTCGGTGCCGGTCACCGAAACGGCGTCCGCGAACGGCCTGAACGCCCTGATGCGCTCGGTCGGCACGGCGGTCTCGAGCGCGGTGATGGCCGCGATGCTGGCCCAGCTGACGATCAGCGTCGGCGGCCTGGCGGTGCCGTCGCTGGGCGGCTTCCGCGCGACGTTCGCGGTGGCCGCGTGCGCCGCACTGGCGGGCGTCGCGCTGGCGGCTTTGGTTCCGAAGACGAAGGTGGCGCCGGTCCTGGTCGGCGTCGCGTAGCCGCGGGTCCGGGTGGCGAAACCCGGACCCGCGGCGCACGCCGTCAGTTCTTGCGCGCCACCAGCGCCAGCCCGCCGCACTCCGTCGGGTCTTCCGGCATGTCGTCGGCGGCGTCCGGGCGCCACTGCGGGATGAACACGACGCCGGGGTCGACGATCTCGAAGCCGTCGACCAGGGCTCGCAGCTCGTCGGCCGAGCGCGGGATCACCGGGTTGGAGCTCTTCTTGTACATCGCCACCGCGCGCGCGGTCTCGTCGCTCTGCCGCTCGTGCGTGGCCGACGACAGCGCCAGGTAGCTGCCGGGCGCGAGCGCGTCGCGGTAGGCCGCGAGCAGCCGGGCGGGTTCGCGCTCGTCCGGGATGAAGTGCACGAACAGCGCCATCACCACCATCACCGGCTGGTCCAGGTCCAGCATCATCTCGGTGGTGTCGTGCTCGAGGACGTCGTCCGGGAACTCGGCGTCGGCGTAGACCATCGCCGCGTTCTCGTTGTCCTCCAGCACGATCTCGCTGTGCGCGACCGCGACCGGCTCGTTGTCCACGTAGACGACCCGGGACGTCGGGTCGGCGGCCTGCGCCACCTCGTGCACGTGCCCCACGGTCGGCATGCCCGAACCGATGTCGAGGAACTGCCGGATGCCCTGGTCCATCCCGAACCGGATCGCCCGGCGCAGCCACTGCCGGTTGAGCTGCGCGCGCTCCCGCGCGTTCGGCTGCGCCGTCAGCACCTGCTCGGCGAACATCCGGTCGACGGCGTAGTTCAGCTCGCCGCCGAGGATGTAGTCGTACACACGCGCGGCGTTCGGCTTGTCGAGGTCGATGCCGCGCCTAGCGAGTTCGTCTTCGGTCATCCGCCGCTCCCGGGCTCAGGTGTGACGCGAGAATAGCCCGGCCCGCGTCAGGCCTTGCGCGCCACCAGCGACAGACCGCCGGACAGCGCGGGCGGGTCTTCGAGCGGCCCGTCCGGGCGCCACTCCGGCGTGAACACGACACCCGGCGGCAGGATTTCGAACCCGTTCACCAGCGCGCGCATCTCGTCGGGGGAGCGCAGGGTCAGCGGCGTGCCGCTCTTCTCGTACAGCGCGACCGAGCGCTGCGACTCCTCGCCCTGGCCTTCCCACGTGCCCGACGACAACGCCAGGTAGCTGCCCGGCGGGAACGCGTCGAAGTACTGCGCGATCAGGCCGGCCGGATCGCGGGAGTCGGGGATGAAGTGCACGAACGCGGCCATGATGATCATCACCGGCTGGTCGAAGTCCAGCATCGACTCGGTCGTCGGGTGCTCCAGCACGTCGTCCACGTATTCGGCGTCGGCCTGCACCATGGCCGCGTTGTCGTTGCCCTCCAGCACGATCTCGCTGTGCGCGACGGCGATCGGCTCGTTGTCGACGTACACGACCTGTGACTCCGGGTCGATCCCCTGGACGACCTCGTGCACGTGCCCGACCGTCGGCATGCCCGACCCGATGTCGAGGAACTGCCGGATGCCCTGTTCCGCGCCGAACCGCACGGCCCGGCGCAGCCACGCCCGGTTGACCACCGCCATGTGCCGCGCGTTCGGCAGCACGCCCAGGATCTGGTCGGCGAACATCCGGTCGACGGCGTAGTTGAGCTTGCCGCCGATCATGTAGTCGTACACGCGTGCCGCGTTCGGGCGCTCGAGATCGATGCCACGCTGCGCGTGCTGGTCGGTCATCGCCGCTCCTCGCCGTCGGTTCGACGGCGAGGATAGCCCGGTTCAGAGCAACGGCGGCACCGCGGCGTCGATAAGGTGCGGCCCGGGTTCGGCGAACGCGCGCTGCAGCTGCTCGGCGAGCTCCTCGGCGGTCGTCGCGCGGGTCGCGGGCACGCCCATGCCCTCCGCGATCTTCACGAAGTCCATGTCCGGCCGCGAAAGGTCGAGCAGCTCGTTCGCCTTCGGGCCGCCCTGCGCCCCGACGCGCTGCAGCTCCAGCCGCAGGATCGCGTACGCGCGGTTGTTGAGCAGCACCGTCGTCACGTTCAGGTTTTCGCGCGCCTGCGTCCACAGCGCGGAGATCGTGTAGAGCGCGCTGCCGTCGGACTGCAGGTTGAGCACGGGACGGTCCGGCGCCGCCACGGCCGCACCGGTCGCCACCGGCATGCCGTAGCCGATCGCGCCGCCGGTCAGCGTCAGGACGTCGTGGCGCGGCGCGCCCGCCGTCGCCGTCGGCAGCATCAGGCCGGACGTGTTCGCCTCGTCGGCGATGATCGCGTTCTCCGGCAGCAGCGCGCCGATGACGTCGACCCAGTTCTGCGGGGTCAGCGGGCCGCTCGGCAGCGCGGGCCGGGACGCCTGCTGCAGCACCGGTTCGGTGTCCGCGGCGACGAGGTCGGCGACGTCGGTCAGCGCGCGCGTGACGTCCTGTCCGAGCGACGCAAGCGTGTGCACCTGGGCACCTTCCGGCACCAGGTCGCTCGGCTTGCCCGGGTAGGCGAAGAACGACACCGGCGCCTTCGTGCCGGCGACGACGATGTGCTTGATCCCGTCGAGCTGGTAGGTGACCTGCTCGGCGAGGTACCCGAGCCGCTCGATCGTCGGCAGTCCCTCGCCGCGCTCGAGCCGGGAGGGGAACGTCTCGACGAACGCCTTCGCGCCGGTCGCGGCCGCGATCCGGCTGGCCGCGCGGAGCCCCTCTTCGTGGCACGCGGCGCCGCCGATCAGCAGCGCGACTGGTTCGCCGGTGCCGAACACCGCGGCGACGTCTTTCACCGTGGTCGCGTCCACCGCCTGCGGCACGCGCGGCGGGATCGGCGCGCACGTCTCGCCGCCTTCGCCCCACGAAGCGTCCGCGGGGAGGATCAGCGTGGCGACGCGGCCGGGCGCGTCCTGCGCCGCGGCGACCGCGGCGGCGGCGTCCGCCCCGACGTCCTTGGTGTGCTCCGAGCGGCGCACCCAGCCTTCGAGCGAGCTCGCGATGGACTCGATGTCCGACTCGAGCGGCGCGTCGTACTGCTTGTGGTAGGTCGCGTGGTCGCCGACGACGTTGACGATCGGCGTGTTCGCGCGGCGCGCGTTGTGCAGGTTCGCCAGGCCGTTGCCGAGGCCCGGGCCGAGGTGCAGCAGCGTCGCGGCGGGCTTGCCGGCGATGCGCGCGTAACCGTCGGCGGCACCGGTGACGACGCCCTCGAACAGCGCGAGCACGCCCCGCATCTCCGGGACGGTGTCCAACGCGGCGACGAAGTGCATCTCCGACGTGCCGGGGTTCGCGAAGCACACTTCGACGTCGGCGTCGACCAGGGTGCGGATCAGGGACTGGGCGCCGTTCAGCTCGCTCATGCGGTTCCTTCGGTGAAGAGAACGCCGGGGTTGAGGATCCCGGCGGGGTCGAAGCTCTGCTTGATCCGGCGCATCAACGCGATCTTCGCCGGGTCTTCGAGTTCCTGGTAGTAGCCGGCCTTGGTGCGGCCGAGGCCGTGCTCGCCGGAGATCGCGCCGCCCAGCTCCATGGCGTGCGCGAAGACGTCGGTGAGCAGCTGCTTCCGCTTGCCGGTGTCTTTGCAGAAGATCCCGAGGTGCACGTTGCCGTCGCCGGCGTGCCCGCAGCCGATCGCGCCGCCGCCCGCGGCCATCGCGAGCTCCCGCGCCTTCTTGATGAACTCCGGCATCGCGGTGCGCGGCACGACGACGTCGATGACGTCGTCCGCGCCGGCCGCCTTCGCGGTCCAGAAGGCCTTCTCGCGCGCTTCGATGAGCTTGCGCGCGGCGCCGCCGTCGAGGACGTAGACGTCGGTCGCGCCGAGCTCGCCGAGCAGCTCGCCGACGGTCTCGACGTCCTGCTCCAGGCGCTGCGCTTCGCGGTTCTCCAGCGCGACGACGAGGTACGCCTCGGTCGTTTCGCGGATCTTGTCCGGTACGCCGAGCTCGAGCTTCTCGTTGTAGACGATCGCAGCCATCGTCAGGTTGTCGATGTATTCGAGGATGTGCGGCGCGAGCCCGCTGGAGAGGATCTCCGGCACGGCGGCCATGACCTGGTCGAAGTTGCCGAACGGCGCGAGCACGGTGGCGCCGTGCGTCAGCCGCGGGTGCAGCTTGACGATGACCTCGGTGGCCAGTGCGAGGGTGCCCTCGGAGCCGATGATCAGCTGGGTGAGGTCGTAGCCGGTCGACACCTTCGACGTCTTGCCGCCGGTGCGGAGGATCTCGCCGGTCGGCAGCACGGCCTGCAGGCCGAGGACGTTGTTGCGGGTGACGCCGTACTTCACCGCGCGCATCCCGCCGGCGTTGGTGCCGACGTTCCCGCCGACGCTCGCACTCAGCTCGCCGGGGTAGACGGTGTAGCTGAGCCCGGCTTCGGCCGTCTTGACGTCGAGTTCGGCGAGCGTGACCCCGGGCTGCACGACGGCGACGTGGTTGCCGGTGTCGATCTCGAGCACGGAGTTCATCCGCTCGAAGGAGATGACGAGGCCGTCCTCGCGCGGCCGCGCGGCGCCGGACAGTCCGCTGCCGGAGCCGCGTGCGGTCACCGGGATGCTGTGCTCTGTAGCCGCCTTCAGCAGCTCCGCGACTTCTTCGGCCGTTGCCGGCTTCGCGACGTACGCGGGTTTCTGCGGCTCCGCCGTCAGCGCTTCGTCGTGCGCGTAGTCCTCGGAGATCGCCTCGCCCGTGAGCAGGTTCTTGTCCCCGACGATCTCGGCCAGCTGTGCCGCCACGTCGCCCATCGAGAGTCTCTCCTCCGCGCCGTTGCTGTGGTTACCGCAGCGTAGTACGTACCGCCAGTACGCCGCTATGAAGATGTTTCACATTTGGCGGGCGGGTCAGAATTTAGCTCAGTCTAAATCTCTGGTGGGTGACGGCCGGCGGGGCGAGGCTTCCGGCATGACATCGACGTACACCTTCGACGACGGCTTTTCCGTGCGGCGCCTGGGTTTCGGCGCCATGCGGCTGACCGGGTGGGACCACGTGCCGGCCGGGGCCGCGGCGGTCGCGCGCCGGGCGGCGGAGCTCGGCGTGACGTTCTTCGACACCGCCGACGCCTACGACCTGGGGCGGAACGAGGAGCTGCTCGCCGAGGCGCTCCACCCGTACCCGGGGCTGCTCGTGGCGACGAAGTGCGGACACGCGCGCCCGAGCCGCGGCGAGTGGGTCCCGCTCGGCCGGCCCGAGTACCTCCGGCAACAGGCGGAGCTCTCGCTGCGACGCCTGCGCGTCGACCGCCTGGACCTGCTGCAGCTGCACCGGCTCGACCCGCAGGTGCCGCTCGCGGACCAGGTCGGCGCGCTCGCGCGATTGCGGGAGGAGGGCAAGGTCGCGCGGATCGGGCTGTCCGAGGTCAGCGTCGCGCAGCTCGAAGAAGCCCGGACCGTCGCGCCCATCGCGAGCGTGCAGAACCGCTACAACCTGACCGACCGGGCGTCCGACGACGTCCTCGACCACTGCACGCGCGAAGGGATCGCGTTCATCCCGTGGCTGCCGATCGCGAACGGTGGGCACGCGACGGCCGGCGGGGTGCTCGGTAAGGTCGCGGCCGATCTCGGCGCGACACCCGCTCAGGTGTCCCTCGCCTGGCTGCTGCGCCGGTCCCCGGTCGTCATCCCGATTCCCGGGACGTCGTCGTCCGAACACCTCGACGAGAATTGCAGCGCGTCGGAAATCGAGCTTTCCGACGACGATTTCGCGCGGTTGTCCGCGATCGCGTGAAACGGCCCGGCCGCGGTTTCCCGCGACCGGGCCGTTCGGTCACCTAGGTCAGACCAGCCAGCCGAGGACGTGCGCCAGGTGCGCGAGAACGCCCGTGAGGATGTCGTGGGCGTGGTGCGCGTGCTGGGCGAACATCTGCATGGAAAGGCTCCTTAATGAATGATTCCTGATTCCCTGGAGTTGCTCTCGCGAGGAGCTGAATCAGGTTTTCACCGTGCTGGCGACCTGTCAAAGAGGCGAATTCCGGGAATCCCGCCGTCGCGGAATCTTCCCATGCTAAACACGTAATCCCTTCGTGTTTGAGGCCGGGGTGCCCTGGTCGGCGGTCAACCACTCTGGGTAGCAACTGGACCGATCATCACTGTCGGTGATGCCGGGCTTGATCCGGCAACCTGGGCTGTCACGTAGCTCGATCTGGTGATCACCGGCCACGAAAGGTGAAACTCCGACGATCACCCTTTCGAGTGGCGGAAGGCGTGAAAAGGGGAACGCCGGGTGCGGTATTCGCACCCGGCGTCCCCTTGGCGGGTAAGGGTTTCAGGCCCGCGCGAACGAGAGCGTCTCGCCTTCGACACCCCGTAGCCAGAGGTCCTGAGCGGCGGCCGCCATCTCGGCCAGGCCCTCCTCGATCGTGGCGAACACGTTGCCCGGCACCCAGCCCGCGTCGCCGTTGATCAGCAGGTTGTTCCGCCCGTAGAAGATCGCGAGGTCGGTCGCACCCTGGTCGCTGTGGGCCTCGCTGCCGTCGTCGTAGCCGTACGCGGGGTTGCCGATCTCCCACGCTTCGAAGCCGAAGTACAGGACGTCCCCGGGGATCGGCGTGATCGTCGGGTTCTCCCGCCCCGGCTTCGGCTCCGCGAACGGTGGCACGAGCGTGTAGACCTCGTTGCGCGCGTACTTCGCGTGGTAGGCGGAACCACTCTGCGGCAACGCGTCCCACACCGCCTTGCAGGTGCGCGGCGCCTCGTCGTCCAGCAGCCGGGCCCGGCAGGCGATCCCGCGTTTGTCGAGGGTGATCGTGACGTACCGGGCCATCCTCAGCTCCCCGTGACGGACGCGACGACCTCGCCCCAGATGCGCAGCGCGTCGTCGACCTGCTCGGCGGTGACCACCAGCGGCGGCACCATCCGGACCACGTTCATGTAGGGCCCGCAGGTGAGCAGCAGCAGGTTGTTCTTGGCCGCGGCCTGCTGCGCGGCCGCCGCGGTCGCCGGGTCCGGCTCGCCGTCGGCGGTCGTGAACTCCGAGCCGACCAGCAGCCCGAGCCCGCGCACCTCGCCGATCGCCGGCGTCTTGTCCGCGACGAGCCGCGCGCCGTCGAGCAGCTGCCGCCCGCGCGTCGCGGCGTTCTCCACCAGGTTCTCCTGCTGGATCACCTCGAGCGTCGCGATCGCGGCGGCGCACGAAACGGCGTTGCCGCCGTACGTCCCGCCCTGCGAGCCCGGGAGCGCCTTCGCCATCAGCTCCTGCGAAGCGGCGATGCCGGAGAGCGGGAAGCCGCTCGCCAGGCCCTTCGCGATGAGCACGATGTCGGGGGAGACGTCGAAGTGGTCGTGCCCCCAGAACTTCCCGGTGCGGCCGAAGCCGGTCTGGATCTCGTCGACGACCAGCAGGATCCCGTGCCGGTCGGCGCGCTCGCGCAGTCCCGCCATGAACTCGGTGTTCGCCGGGACGTAGCCGCCCTCGCCGAGCACCGGCTCGACGAAGATCGCGGCGGTCTCGTTGGGCGCGCTGACCGTCTGGAACAGGAAGTCCAGCTCGCGCAGCGCGAACTTCGTCGCGGTCTGCTCGTCCCAGCCGTAGTGGAAGGCGTAGGGGAACGGCGCGACGTGCACGCCGGCCATCAGCGGGCCGATGCCGGCGCTGAACCGCGTCCCGGACGTCGTCATCGACGCCGCCGCGACGGTCCGGCCGTGGAAGCCGCCCTGCATGACGATGACGTTCGGGCGCTTCGTCGCCTGCCGCGAGAGCCGCAAAGCGGCTTCGACGGCTTCGCTGCCGGAGTTCGCGTAGAAGAGCGAGTCGAGGCCACTCGGCAGGACGTCGCCGAGGCGCTTGGTCAGTTCGAGCAGCGGCTGGTGCATCACCGTCGTGTACTGCCCGTGGACGAGCTTGCCGATCTGCTCCTGCGCTGCTCGTACGACGTGCGGGTGGCAGTGCCCGGTGCTCGTGACGCCGATCCCGGCGGTGAAGTCGAGGTGCCGGTTGCCGTCGACGTCGTAGAGGTAAACCCCTTCACCGTGGTCGACCACGACGGGCGTTGCCTGCTTGAGCAGCGGAGATAGCTGGGCCATGGCAGCGTGCTCCTTGGTCGGTCTGAGTGGGTTGTCGATTGTTGACAATATCCATAGCATGGCCCTCGGGACAACACGTGAGGAGCAGTCGGGATGAGCGTGAGCACCGAGTCCGGCGTCGTCGACGCGGTCGGCAAGGAACTGTTCATCGGCGGCAAGTGGGTCGCCGCCGAGGCCGGGAAGTCCTTCCCGGTCGTGGATCCGGCGACCGGCCGGGAGCTGTGCCAGGTCGCCGACGCCTCCCCGGCGGACGGCGTCGCCGCCCTGGACGCCGCCGTCGCCGCGCAGGCGGACTTCGCGAAGATGGCGCCCCGCGAACGCGGCGAGATCCTGCGCCGGGCGTACGAGCTGCTGATGGCGCGCCAGGACGAGCTCGCCCTGCTCATGACGCTCGAGATGGGCAAACCGCTGGCGGAGTCGAAGGGCGAGATCGCCTACGCCGCCGAGTTCTTCCGCTGGTTCGCCGAGGAGGCCGTCCGGATCGGGGGCGGCTACGCGACCGCGCCCAACGGCACCGGCCGCTTCCTCATCACCAAGCAGCCGGTCGGCCCGACGCTGCTGATCACGCCGTGGAACTTCCCGATGGCGATGGGCACCCGCAAGATCGGCCCGGCGATCGCCGCGGGCTGCACGTCGGTGATCAAGCCCGCCGCGCAGACGCCGCTGTCGATGCTCGCGCTGGCCGGCATCCTCGCGGAGGCCGGGCTGCCCGCCGGCGTCCTCAACGTCGTCACGACCAGCGACTCCGGCGGCGTGATGGAGCCGCTGATCCGCGACGGCCGCGCCCGCAAGCTGTCCTTCACCGGCTCCACCGGCGTCGGCCGGAAGCTCCTCGAACAGTGCGCCGACAAGGTGCTGCGGACGTCGATGGAGCTGGGCGGCAACGCGCCGTTCCTGGTCTTCGAGGACGCCGACATGGACGCGGCCATCGAAGGCGCGATGCTCGCGAAGATGCGCAACATCGGCGAGGCGTGCACCGCGGCGAACCGGTTCTACGTGCAGCGCGGCGTCGTCGAAGAGTTCTCGCGACGGCTGACCGAGCGCATGCAGGCCCTGCCGATGGGCCGCGGCACCGAGAAGGACGTCGTCGTCGGCCCGCTGATCGACGAGGCCGCCGTCGCCAAGGTGACCGAGCTGGTCAAGGACGCCACCGACCGCGGCGCGAAGGTGCTCACCGGCGGCGCCGGCGTAGACGGTCCGGGCCACTTCTACCAGGCGACCGTGCTCACCGACGTCCCGCAGGAAGCGCGTCTGACGCACGAAGAGATCTTCGGGCCGGTCGCGCCGATCTCCGCGTTCGACACCGAAGAAGAAGTGGTGGCGAAGGCGAACGACACCGAGTTCGGGCTCGTCTCCTACGTCTACACCAGCGATCTCAAGCGGGCGCTGCGGGTCTCCGAGGCGCTAGAAGCCGGGATGATCGGGCTGAACCAGGGCATCGTGTCGAACCCGGCGGCGCCGTTCGGCGGGATCAAGGCGTCCGGGCTCGGCCGCGAGGGCGGCTCGTTCGGCATCGAAGAGTTCCTGGAGACCAAGTACATCGCGGTGGCCCTGTGAGCTCCTACCGCATCGCGAGCATCCCCGGCGACGGCATCGGCGTGGACGTCACCGTCGAGGCCCGCAAAGTCCTCGACGCCGCTTCTTCGAAGTTCGGCTTTTCCCTGGAGTGGACCGAGTTTGACTGGAGCTGCGAGCGGTACGCCCAGCTCGGGTCGATGATGCCGGACGACGGCGTCGCGCAGCTCTCGGCGTTCGACGGGATCCTGCTCGGCGCGGTCGGCTTCCCCGGCGTCCCGGACCACGTTTCCCTGTGGGGCCTGCTGATCCCGCTGCGGCGCGCGTTCTCCCAGTACGTCAACCTGCGCCCGGTGCGGCTGCTGCCGGGCACGACGTCGGTGCTGGCCGGGCGGAAGGCCGAGGAGCTGGAGCTGGTGATCGTCCGGGAGAACTCCGAAGGGGAGTACTCCGCGATCGGCGGCCGGCACAACGCCGGCCGGCCGGACGAGTTCGTGCTGCAGGAGTCGGTGTTCACCCGCGTCGGCGTCGAACGGATCATCCGGTACGCCTTCGAGCTCGCGCGGACGCGGTCTTCGCGCGTCTGCTCGGCGACGAAGTCCAACGGGCTCATCCACTCGATGCCGTTCTGGGACGAGATCTTCGCCGAGGTCGCGGCCGAGTACCCGGACGTCCACAGTGAACAGATGCACGTGGATGCCTTGGCCGCGCGCATGGTCCAGGCACCGGACCGGCTCGACGTCATCGTGGGGTCGAACCTCTTCGGCGACATCCTGAGCGACCTCGCGGCCGCGATCACGGGCGGCCTTGGCATGGCACCGTCCGGCAACATCAACCCATCGGGTGAATCCCCGTCGATGTTCGAGGCGGTCCACGGGAGCGCTCCGGACATCGCCGGGCAAGGCATTGCCAACCCCGTGGCACAGATCCTGGCGGCCGCGATGCTGGTCGAACACCTGGGCGAAACCGTTGCCGCGCAAGCAATCCGCGCCGCGGTGGACCGGGTGCTCGACGAGGGCCGGGTGCGCACGCCGGACCTCGGCGGCAGCGATACCACAGAACGGCTCGGCACGGCAGTGGCCGAAGCACTGGGCTGAGTTTTGTCGGTGCCCTCCGGCACGGTGGTCCCCAGTCCACCGAGGGGGAGGAGACACCGATGTGTCAGCAGTGCGAAGACCCGGACAGATCCGGGTACCTGGAACGGCTTCGCGATGGCGTGGCCGACCGGGGCTGGCTCGTGCAGGGCGTGGAAAGCGCCGGGCCGTACCCGCCGTGGGCCTACACGATCGGGCTCAGCGGGTACGGCCTGCCCGAGCTGGTCGCCACCGGGCTTCCGTTGCGGGTAGCGGCAAACCTGCTCAACGACATGGCGAGCCATGCGCTGCACGCGGCACCACCCGAGCCCGGTGAACGCATCCCGCTGCGAGGTGGCCCGCTGATCGAGGTCGTCCCGCTCGCCGAGCCGTCGGCGCACCTGGTGTTCGCGGTCGCGTTGTACGGGCCGGAAATCCGGGCGCTGCAACTGGTCCACGCGGACGACCGGGGCCGCTGGCCCTGGTCGCCCGACTTCCGCGACGGCCGCGGCGGCCAGCCGGTCCTGGGGGTCCGCCATGTCCGCTGACTGCGAGTGCGCGTTGCCGGTCGGCTGTTTCCCGGTCCCCGTGCGGTCCGTCCAGGTACGCCTGCCGCCCGTCCGGGTGCGCGAGCCGACCCCACTGATACCCGTGTCGACGTTGCGCTCACGCGTGCCGACGCTCCGATCACGCGTGTCGCGCCTGCGATCACACGTGTCGGCTCTCCGATCACGGGCGTCCTCGTTGCGAGCGCGGGGAAGCCGCGTGATCGGGCCGGCGACGCGGGTGCTCGGCCGAGCGTCAGGGCACCGGTGGGGCGTGTCCTTCCACGAGGCTGGTGCCCGGTGCGAGGCGCTGCACCGCGTCCTCCATGTGCGCGTCCAAGAGGGCGAGCGCCGTCTCCTCGTCGCCCTCGCGGAGGGCCTGGATGAGCTTCGTGTGCTCGTCCACGCGCTCTTCGACCCGCTGGTAGGTGCCCTGGAGCGCGGTCAGGCACATCCGGGTCTCGATGAGCAGGGTCCGGGCCATCCGGACGAGCCGCTTGCTGCCGGAGGCGTTGATCAGGGCCTCGTGGAACTTCAGGTCCGCCGTCGAAAGCGCGCTCGGGTCGTCGTCGCTCGCGGCGGCCGCCATCTCGACGACGGTCCGCTCGAGCACCTGCGCGATCCGGTCGCGTTCGCCGCCGCGGATGGCGCGCAGCATCGCGGCGCGTTCGATGGCGGAGCGGGCGGCGTAGATGTCGTAGACGTCGCCGGGCTCGAGGTCGATCACGAACAGCCCGCGGTGCCGTTCACTGCGCAACAGCCCTTCGGACACGAGATGCTGCATGGCTTCCCGGAGCGGCCCCCGTGACACCTGGAACCGGGCGGCCAGGTCGGTCTCGCCGAGCTGGGTGCCCGGCGGCAGGGTGCCGGTCATGATCGCGTCACGCAGCTGGCGCGCGATGACGGCGGCCGTCGACTCGCGGCTGACCGGCTCGATCGCGGGGAGCATGCCCGGTGGGAGCGCCATGTCAGGCGCTCCGGTCCGGGACATGCCGGAAGAGCGCGCCTAGGGAGCGGACGAGGCGGTGCCGCCCGGTCAGGCGCAGGCCTTCCCAGACGGTGACCTGGTTGGCGGTCAGCACGGGCTTCCTCAGGGCGGCTTCGAGGGTGTTGATCTCCTGGAGGGTTCGCATCGCGGTGTCCGGTACCAGCACCGCGTCGGCGTCCGGGTGGTCGTGGCGCACGGCGAGCTCGACGACGGCCTCCGGTGGCAGCGCGCCGACCTCGGCCGCGGTGACGATGTCGGCGGCGGCCATCGAGACGACCTCGATGCCGCCGGCCTCGAGGAAGTCCGCGAACAGCCGGGCGATGTCGTCCGGGTAGCTGGCGGCGACGGCGACCCGCTTGACGCCGAGGGCGCGCGCGGCGTGCACGAACGCGAAGGAGGTACTGGAGGCGGGCACGCCGGCGACGGTTCTCAGCCGGTCGATCTGGTCTTGGGCGCCGTCCCAGCCGTAGACGAAGCTGCCGCTGGTGCAGGCCCAGATGACGGCGTCGGGCTCGTGCTTCTTGAGCAGGGCGGCACCGTCGGCGAGGCGGGTCTCGCTGCCGAGGTCCAGCAACTCGGCGACCGCGTGCTTGTCGGTGCCGTAGATGTGCTCGACCGCGAGCCGGATGCCGCCTTCGGCGGCGGCCGTCCCGCCGAGCAGCTGCTCGGCGAGCGGGTAGTCGTCTTCGGCCGCGTGGTCGGGGTAGATGAAGCCGATGGTGGTCACGGAACCTCCGGAGAGACGCAAATTGTCGACAATCCTAGAGGGATGGTCAAGGAAACCCTTCACGACACGTCACGAAGCCACTTCCCCGGGCCGACGATGGGGAGGTTCATGCGGCGCAGGCAGGCCCACATGGTCAGCTGGTTGGCCGTGAGCACCGGTTTGCCGAGCGCGGTCTCGAGCGGCTCGATCAGGTCGTAGGTGGGGAGGTTGGTGCAGCTGACGAAGATCGCCTCGGCGTCGCCGTGATCGGCGGCGAGGATGTGCTCGGCGATGGTCCGGTAGCTGACCTTCCAGATCCCGCCGCCCAGCCCGAGGTGGTCGCTGGCGACGGTCTCGACGTTCAGCTCCCCGAGGAAGTCGTGCAGTGCCCGGGTCAGGTCGGCGTCGTACGGCGTGAGCACCGAGACGCGGTGCAGGTCGAGCTGGTGCAGCACCTCGGCCAGCGCGCCCGAGGTGGTGACGGCGTCTGGCGCGCCGGCGTCGCAGATCGCCTTGGTCAGCGAGCGTTCGTAGTCGACGCCGTTGACGAAGCTGCCCGACGTGCAGAGGTAGGCGACGACCTCGGGCTCGACGTGCAGCACGTCGCGGGTGGCACTGGCCAGGTGGTGGCTGTCACTGACGAGGCGCGCCATCTCCATGCTGACCGGCACGGGCTCGTACGGCGTGCGGGCGAGGTGCAGCGACACCTCCATCGGTACCCAGCGCCAGAGCTCGCGCTCGAGGGCGAGGTCAAAGGGAGCGATCACCCCGATGCCGCGCTGCGCCAGCGGGCCTTCGAACGCCAGGAAGTCGAAATCCAAGGCTCAGCCTCCGGAATACGTCTGAACTTGATGACACGTCCGGTGCTCCGGGGGTCGTTCCTCGGATTGTTGACAATCATACGAGCCGCTTTTACCGTGTCAACGTGATCGCCTCGGAAAACCGGGAAACTCCCGTCCTGGCCGTGCTCTGCGGCGAGCACCGCCCACCGGACATGCGTGCAGTCGAATCCGGGGCGGTCGTGCGTTACACGGATGCGGCGGGATTGTCCGAAGCGCTGTCCGGAGCGGACGCGCTGTTCGTCTACGACTTCCTCTCGACGGCCGTGCCGGGCGCCTGGTACGCGGCCGACCGGCTGCGCTGGCTGCATATCGCCAGCGCCGGCGTCGACCCGGTGCTGTTCCCGGGGCTCGTGGAGAGCGACGTCGTCCTGACCAACTCGCGGGGCGTCTTCGACGACGCCATCGCGGAGTACGTGCTGGGCGTCGTGCTCACCTTCGCCAAGGACTTCGCGCGCTCGCACGACCTGCAGCGCGAGGGCCGCTGGCTGCACCGCGAGAGCGAGCGGATCGCCGGGCGCACGGCGGTGGTCGTCGGCACCGGACCGATCGGGCGGGCCATCGCGCGGCTGCTGCGCGCGGCCGGGATGCGGGTGAGCGGCGCTGGGCGCCGGGCCCGGACCGGTGACCCCGACTTCGGTGTCGTGCACGACTCCGCGCAGCTCACCGAGTACCTGCCCGAGGCCGACTACGTTGTCGCGGTCGCGCCGCTGACCGAGAACACCAAGGGAATGTTCGACGCGCGCGCGTTCGCCGCGATGAAGCCGTCCGCGCGGTTCGTGAACGTCGGGCGGGGCGAGCTGGTGGTCACGTCCGACCTGGTCGCCACGCTGACGGAGCGTGCCATCGCCGGAGCTGCGCTCGACGTGTTCGACACCGAGCCGCTGCCGCCCGAGAGTCCACTATGGACCATGCCGGACGTGCTGCTCTCGCCGCACATGTCCGGGGACTTCATCGGCTGGCGCACCACGTTGGTCGAGGTGTTCGCTGAGAACTTCCGCCGCTGGCGCGCTGGGGAGCCGCTGCGCAACGTCGTCGACAAGACGCTCGGGTACGTGCCGTCGGGGAACCAGGGAGCCGGATGAACGACAGGATGCTGACCGCCAGCGAGCTCGTCGCCGCCTACTCGAGCGGTGAGCTCTCACCGGTCGAGGCGACGCAGAACGCGCTGCAGGCCATCGAGGCCCGGGACGGTGAGTGCAACGCCTACACCCTCGTCGACGCCGACGGGGCGCTGGAACAGGCCAAGGCGTCCGAGATCCGCTGGCGCGACGGCAACCCGATCGGCCTGCTCGACGGCGTGCCGTCCTCGATCAAGGACATGTTCCTGACGCAGGGCTGGCCGACCGTCCGGGGCTCGAAGAGCATCGACCCGGACCAGCCGTGGGACGTCGACAGCCCGGTCGCGGCGCGGATGCGTGAGGCCGGCCTCGTCTTGCTGGGCAAGACGACCACGCCGGAGATCGCCTGGAAGGGCGTCACCGACAGCCCGCTGCAGGGCATCACGCGCAACCCGGCCGACCCGACGAAGACCTCGGGCGGCTCCAGCGGCGGCAGCGCCGCGGCGGTCGCCGCCGGGATGGGTGAGCTGTCCGTCGGCACGGATGGCGGTGGCTCGGTGCGGATCCCGGCGTCGTTCTGCGGGATCGTCGGGCTGAAGCCGACCCACGGCCGGATCGCGCTGTACCCGGCGAGCCCGTTCGGGCCGCTGTCGCACGCCGGCCCGATGGCGCGGTCGGTCGACGACACCGCGCTGCTGATGGACGTGCTGTCGATCCCCGACCACCGCGACCCGGCCGCGCTGGCGCCGCCGGTGACGTCGTTCCGCGAGGCGGTCCGGCGGGACGTGCGGGGCCTGATCGCCGCGTTCTCGCCGACGCTCGGCTACGTCGACGTCGACCCGGAGGTGGCCGCGATCATCGCGGCGGCCGTGCGCGCGCTCGGCGACGCCGGGCTGCACGTCGAAGAGACCGACCCCGGGTTCGCCGACCCGAAGCCGGCGTTCGACGTGCTGTGGTCCTCCGGCGCGGCGAAGCTGCTCGACAGCTTCCCGCCGGGGTCCGAGGACCGCACCGATCCCGGCCTGCGCAAGGTCTGGGAGCTCGGCAAGACGTGGTCGGCGAGCGACTACCTCGACGCGACCGCCGAGCGCGCCGCGCTGGGCATCCTGATGGGCGAATTCCACACGCGCTACGACGTGCTGATCACGCCGACCGTCCCGATCCCCGCGTTCGAGGCGGGCCACAACGTGCCGCCGGGCAGCGGGCTGAGCGAGTGGCCGGAGTGGACGCCGTTCACGTACCCGTTCAACATGACCCAGCAGCCCGCGATCAGCGTGCCGGCCGGGAAGACGTCGGCGGGCTTGCCGGTCGGCTTGCAGATCGTCGGGCCGCGGCACTCGGACGACCTCGTGCTGGCCGTCGCGAAGCTGCTGGAGGAAGTGCGGCCGTGGGCGCCCGCCTGACCACGTAAGGGTGAAACCCCGGCCGCGGCAGGGAAAGCTGTGCCACTGTCGGCCGGGTGAACGCTCAAGGCTGGCGGTACGAACGAGCTATTCCGACCGTCGACGTCACCGGGGAACCGACGCGGGTGGTCGTCGGGCTGGTCGAGCAGGGCGACCGGCTGGCCGCGGGCTTGAGAGTCGGCGACGGCCCGGCCGCGCTGGTCCCCCTGGAGACGGGCGGCGAGCTGCTCAAGGCGCTCCGCGAGACGCTCGAGAGCTGGTGGCGCCTGGACGGTCACCGCGACCTGACCCCGGAGCCCCGCGCGGGCCGATAGCGCGAGCAATGGCCTTCGCGACCTGGTCTTGAGATCCGCGCCGGGCCGGTGGCATGGCAGCCGTCGTGGCCTGACGTTGATGGCGGCGCGGGTGGGTAGCGCGAACGTGACAGCCGTTGCGGCTGAACAGCGCAGTGACATGCCATCGTGGTCCGGCACTTATGCGCGGGGCGGGGCCGGGGGAGCGTCAAGCCATCGCAGTCCGACTCTGATGCGCGTGCCGTCAGCCGATGCCGAGTTCGGTGAAGCGGCGGCGTCCCGGTTCGGTGATTCGCAGTGCCCGGCCACCGGGGCTGCGGCGCACCCAGCCGTCGTCGAGCAACGCTGTGAACAGTGCCGCGCCCAACGCTCCGGCTAGGTGGACGGTGCCGTGCGACCAGTCGAGGCATGCCCGGACGCCGGGCCGCGCGTCCGGCAGCGTGGTGATGCCGAGGGCGGTCAGCAGCGGCTGGTCGAAGGTGCGGACCGTGCCGGATTCGCCCGGGGTCAGGTCGTCGATCACGCCGTCCTTGCGCAGTAGCGCCGCGATGTCGACGCCGAGCTGGCCGCCCACGTGGCCGTAGCAGACCCGGGCCCGCAGCAACGGTCCCGTCGGTGGGTCGGGTTGTAGTCGCTCGGGCAAGCGGGGTGGGGGCGACGGCGGCCAACACTTCGACGAGCTGCGCGACCTCCGGGCCGGCCAGCCGGTGCAGGCGCTGACGCCCCGCGTCGGTCGCTCGCACCAGTCCCGCGTCGCGGAGCCGGCGCAGGTGCGAACTCGCGGTGGACGGCGCGATCCCGGCCACGGTCGCCAAGGCCCGGGCGGAGTGCGCGGCGCCGTCCATCAGTTGCAGGAGCATCGCGGCCCGTGCCGGTTCGCCGATCGCCTGGGCGACCGAGGCGATGTCGGGTTCGCCGGGCATGGCGCCGAGCGTAGCCGCGGAACCGTTCGCTCCGGATCGAAGTGTTCTTGTGGCACCCTGCGGCCATGACGAGCGAGTTCGGCACCCCGATCGGCGACCGCTACTTCGCGGACTACGTTCCCGGCGCGACCTACGACTGCGGGAGCGTCGAGGTGACCGAGGCCGAGATCCTGGAGTTCGCCGAGCGGTACGACCCGCAGAGCTTCCACGTCGACCCGGCCGCGGCGGCGGCCGGCCCGTTCGGCGGGCTGATCGCGAGCGGCTGGCACACGGCGAGCCTGATGATGCGGCTCTACGCGGCGCACTACTTGTCCACTGTGGCCAGTCTGGGCAGTCCCGGGGTGGACGAGCTGCGCTGGCCGCGTCCTATTCGGCCCGGGGCGGTGCTGCGGCTGCGCGCGACCGTGGCCGAGGCCCGGGTTTCGCGCTCGAAGCCGGACCGGGGAGTGCTGCGCACGCGGGTCGAGTTCGTCGACGACGACGGCGACGTGGTGTTCAGCGCGAGCCTGCTGAACCTCCTGCTGGTACGACCGGCGTCCGCCTGACCGGGCCGCGGATCTGCGGGCTGCACAGCACGAGCGCGGTCGTGACGACGACCAGCACCGCGCCGCCGACCAGCGTCGTCTCGCGGCCGGCGTGCTCGGCCAGCGGGCCCGCGCTGATCTGGCCGAGCGGCAGCGCGAGGAACGAGCCGAGCATGTCGTAGGAGTACACGCGGGCGAGCTTCTCCGGCGGGATGTTCTCCTGCAGCGACACGTCCCACGCGACGGAGAACTGCTCGAGCGCGACGCCGCCGAGGAACATCGCGAGCAGCAGCGGCGCCAGGTAGGGCGTCACGCCGAGTGCGATCATCGGGAGCGCGTCCGCCATGACCAGCGCGACGCCGAGGAACAGCATCCGCCGCGGTCGCCAGTGGGCCGCGAGGACGCCGCCGAGCAGCGCCCCGGCCGTCTGGACCGCGAGGGCGAGACCCCAGCCGGTGCGGCCGAACGTGTCGTCGGCGACCAGCGGGCCGATCACCACGATCGCGCCCGAGTTGACCGCGTTGACCAGCATGAACTGCAGCACCACCAGCCACACCCACGACCGGGAGCGGAATTCGCGCCAGCCCTCGGCGAGTTCGGCGAGCGGGCGGCTGCCGGGGATGCGATCGCCGCTCGGCAGCCGGATCCGGTGGTAGGACAGCGCGGCGGCGACGAACAGCAGCGCGTTTCCGGCGAGCGCCCATCCGGAACCGGCGAAGGCGACCAGGACGCCGGCGAGGCTGGCCCCGGCGATCCGGCCGACGTTCGACAGGAGCCGGACCAGCGCGTTCGCCTGGGTGAGGAGTTCGCCGGGCACGGTCAACGGCGTCAGCGACGCGGCGGCGGGCAGCGAGATGGCCGAGACGGCGCCGTTGACGAGGCTGAGCCCGACCAGCAGCGGCACGGAAGCGAATCCACAGAGGACACTCGCGGCGATGGTGGCCTGCGTGAGCGCGGCGGCGGTTTCGGTGCCTTGCAGGATCACCGACCGCGGCAACCGGTCGGCGAGCATCCCGCCGAACAGCACGAGCAGGATGTTGGCGATCGACCGAGCCCCGACGACGATCCCGAGGTCCACGGCCGACCCGGTCAGGTCGACCACGGCGAAGGCCAGCGCGAAGGGCGCGACGGCGTTGCCGAAGTCGGCGAAGGTCCGGCCGGTGACGAGCGCCCGGAACCGGTGCTCCCGCAACGGAGCGAGCAATGGCACGCTCATCGCGTCTCCTTCGCCGGGGTCGGGTCTGGTTCGGACACGGCGCCCGTCGGGAACTTCTGCGGTGCATGGCCGGTGCCGGCCCGGACGACGTCGCGGCGGGCTGGCGCCGATCGGACGCGTCGCGCAAGGTCCAGTTCGGGAAGCGGACCCGGTTCGGCGCCGATGTCAAGTTCGCTGTCCACAGGGACGAAGTTGTCCACAGATTTCCGCACCCCCCGTTTTCGCAGGCAGGCGGCGGTACGCTGGGATCGGGGACGCCCCCCGGGACGGGTGGGGGCTGCTCTTCGGGCCGGCTCGGATCCGGTGGTCACGGTGCTTCTCCCGGCTTCAGTTCGAAGAGCGCCATGCTGACGCTGACGCGGACCGTGCCCGGCGTTCTCGGGGGCTGCGCCGCGGTGTGGAGTTCGTGGCTCAGTTCCTTCGCTCGGGCCAGGAGGTCCGACCACACCTCCGGGGCCAGCCACAGGTCCGCGTCCGAGAGTGACGCCGGGCGGCCTGAGGCTCGCGACTCCGCTCGGCGGAGGAGCTCGCTCGCTATCGCCCTCGTCAGCATCTGCTCCTCGACGGGGTCGCGGGACGTGAGGCGCCGTCCGGAGTCGGGGTCGTGGCGGTAGCGCTTGGCCCGGCCGCCGCGGATGCGGACCTCTTCCGCGACCTCCAGCAGGCCCGCGTCGTGCAGGCGGCGGAAGTGGTAGCTGATGTTCGCCTGGGTTTCGCCCAGCTCGCGCGCCGCCTCCGCCGCGCTCATCGCCGTGCCCGTCAGCAGCGAGAGGATCCGCATGCGCAACGGGTGGGCCAGGACCCGGAGGTCGTCGAGGGACATGCTCCCGAGTTTCGGGGATGCCGGCGCAACTGTCAAAGAGTTATTTGGGGGTTTCGCTCGCCGGGAAGATCGGTGCAGTGGTCCGACGTCTGTGCTGTGCTGGACGCATGCGTACGACGATCTTGGGCCGCAGCGGCCTCGAAGTCTCGAAGATCGCCTTCGGGACGTGGCAGCTCGGCGGCGACTGGGGCGCCTTCGACGAGGACACCGCGATCGCGGCGATCCACCACGCCCGCGCGCTCGGCGTGAACTTCTTCGACACCGCGCAGGCCTACGGCCGCGGCCGGTCCGAAGTGCTGCTGGGGCGGGCGCTGCGAACGGAGAAAGACGTCGTCGTCGCCACCAAGGGCGGCATCAACCCGCGGGCGCAGCGGCCGCGCGACTCGCGGCGCGCGTGGCTCACCCAGGGGCTCGACGAGAGCCTGCGCAACCTCGGGCGCGACCACATCGACGTCTACCAGGTGCACTGGCCCGACCCCGACACCCCGGCGGCCGACGTCGCCGGTCTGCTTCAGGAGTTCGTCGACGCCGGCAAGGTCCGGCACGTCGGCGTCTCCAACTACGACGCCGCGCAGCTGGCGGCGTTCGACGAGACGCGGCCGGTCGAGACGCTCCAGCCGCCGTACCACCTGTTCCGGCGCGGCATCGAGACCGATCCGCTGCCCTACGCCCGCGAGCACGACATCGGCGTGTTCGTCTACAGCCCGCTCGGCAGTGGCCTGCTCACCGGCGCGGTCACCCCGGACAGCACCTTCGAAACCAGCGACTGGCGGTCACGCTCATCCGCGTTCCAGGGCGACAACCTGCGCCGCAACCTCAAGATCGTCGACGAACTCACAGCGTTCGCGGCCCAGCGGGACGTCGAAGTCGGCCAGCTCGCCATCGCCTGGACGCTCGCCCGGCCGGGAGTGCACGCCGCGATCGTCGGGGCGCGCCGGCCGCAGCACATCGAGGCGAGCCTCGCCGCCGCGGACATCACGCTGACGCCGGACGACCTGGCCGAGATCGACCGCATCGCTGCCGGCGCCGTGCAGATCGCCGGCGCCGCGCCGGAAGGTGTCGCCTAGTCCACTGTGGACAGACCTACTTGACGGCGGCTTCCAGCTCCACCAGCGCCGTGTCGAGGTGCGTGAGGATCCGCTGCAGGTGCGGCACGCTGCGGCGGCACCCCATGATGCCGAAGTCGAGGTTGTCGCCGTTGCTGGTCAGCGTGATGTTCACGGCCTGGCCGTCGAGCAGCACCGACGCCGGGTAGATGCCGTCGAGCTGCGCGCCGTTCCAGTACATCTGCTTGCGCGGGCCGGGGACGTTCGAGATCACCAGGTTGAACGGCGGCCGCGTGTTGTTGACGACGCCGGGGATCGGCGAGACGCCCAGCTGCGCCACGTTGATCCCGGACAGCAGCAGCGTCTGCAGCGGCGTCAGCTCCGAGAACAGCCGCTTGCCGTTGCGCATCGACTGGTGGATCGCGACGAGCCGCTTGCCCGCGTCCGGCAGGTCGGTGGCCAGGTTGCACAGCAGGGCGCCGATGTTGTTGCCCGTCGCCTCGCCCGGGTCGGTCTTGCGGCGAAGCGAAACCGGCACCATCGCGATCATCGGCGCGTCCGGCAGCGCGCGCTGCTCGATGAGGTAGTCCCGCAGCGCGCCCGAGCACATCGCGAGCACGACGTCGTTGCGCGACACCCCGGCCGCGTTGGCCACCTGCCGCACGCGGTCGAGCGACCACGACTGCGCCGCGAACCGGCGCGCGCCGCCGATCGGCACGTTGAACATCGTCCGCGGCGCCTGACCCGGCAGGGTCACCGTGTGCTCGCTGAACGCTTCCCGCGCCACCTTCACCGCGGCCGGCGCCAGGCTCGCGATCTGGTTGACCGTCTTGCCGGCGCTGTCCAGCAGGGACCGGGGGCGCTTGGTGCGGCCTTCGCCCGGTTTGCGCCGCGTGCCCCACCACGGCGGGCAGTCCATGTCCGACGGGTCGTCCGACAGCGTGCCCTGCAGGTGACGCAGCGCCGAGACGCCGTCCATCAGCGCGTGGTGGACCTTGGTGTAGACGGCGAACCGCCCGTCGGCCAGGCCTTCGACGAGGTGGATCTCCCACAGCGGCCGGTGCCGGTCGAGCAGCGTGCTGTGCCAGCGGCTGGTGAGCTCCAGCAGTTCGCGGATCCGGCCCGGCTGCGGCAGCGCGGAGTGCCGGAAGTGGTAGTCGAGCTCGAGGTCGGCGTCGGTCGACCAGGCCACGTGCCCGAGCGTGTTCACCGGGCGGGCGGGGCGGCGGCGGAAGACCGGCCGCATGTTGTCCGAGTCGAGCAGGTTCCGCCGGAGGCCGCTCAGGTAGTCGGGGCCAGCGCCCTCGGGCTTCTTGAACAGCTGCAGGCCGCCGACGTGCATCGGATGCTCGCGCGTCTCCACCAGGAGGAACATCGAGTCGGTCACCGGCATCATCGGCATCGGGCATCACCTTCCGCGCGCGGAGCGTCGCTGCCCCGGTGGGCCGACTCTACGCGTTCGGGTGCCACCGGTGGATCACGTTCTACATTGGCGAGTATGACCGTCCGCGGCGCCGGGGAAACGTCTCTGCCACAGTTCGCCGAAGTCGTCGTGATCGGCGGCGGGGTGATCGGGGTGAGCTGCGCGTTCCGGTTGGCCGAGGCCGACGTCGACGTCCTGCTGCTGGAGCGCGACGGCCTGGGCGGGGGCTCGACGGCGAAGGCCGCGGGCGGCATCCGGTCGTCGTTCACCAAGCCCGTGAACGTCGAGCTCGGGCTGCGCGGGCTCGCGGAGTACAGCGCTTTCCGGGAGCGGTTCGGCGTCGAGATCGACTTCCGCCGCGACGGCTACCTCTACCTGATCACCGACCCGGCGGACGTGCCCGCAATCGGACATTGCGCGGAGCTGCAGCGCGCGCACGGCGTCCGGAGCTACCTGCTCGACCCCGCGGAAGTGCGGGACGTCCTCCCGCTGCTCGAGCCGGACGGCGTCGTCGCGGCGCTCTGGTCGCCGGACGACGCGAAGGCGACGCCGGACGCGGTCGTGCAGGGCTACGCGAGAGCTGCGCGCGCGTGCGGCGCGCAGCTCCGGACCGGCGTCGAGGTCACCGGGGTCGAACGGGACGGTGACGCTCTGACGGGCGTCCGCACGACGGCGGGGTTCGTGCGGACCGGCGCCGTCGTGTGCGCGGCGGGCGCGTGGTCGGGGCGGGTCGGCGAGCTGGCCGGGCTGGACCTGCCGGTGCGCCCGTTCCGGCGGCAGGTCGTCTTCACCGGCCCGGTGCCCGGATTGCCGGAGTCGGTGCCGCTGGCCATCGAGCTGCCGTCGGCGTTCTACTTCCACCGCGAAGGTGCAGGCCTGGCGATGTCCTTTTGCGAGGACGACGGCTTCCCGGGCTTCGGCACCCGCTACGAGGCGGGCGAGTGGCTGCCGCGGCTGGCCGAGCTGGCCGGGCGCCGGATCCCCGCGGTGCTGGACGCCGGCATCCGCACGGCGTGGGCGGGGTTGTACGAGATGACGCCGGACCGCAACCAGATCATCGGGGAAAGCGTCCTCCTGTCGCGGTTCTTCTACGCGACCGGCTTCTCCGGCCACGGCTTCCAGATGGGCCCGGCCACCGGCGAGCTGGTCCGGGACCTCTACCTGGGGCGACCGACGTCGGCCGACGTCGCCGAGCTGGACGTCCGCCGGTTCGCGGCGGCCGGTAGCGCACCGGCCGAGCACCACATCGTCTAGGGCCGATTGCCAGATCGTTCAACGATCTGGCAGTATCCGGGCCGTGGCTGTGAGTGGTGCGCGGGAGCTGGCGGACGCTTTGAAGGCGTTGGGCACGGAGATCGCCTTCGGCCTGCCGGGAGTGCACAACCTGCCGTTGTGGGAGGCGTTCGCCGAGGCCGGCATCAAGATCATCGGCGTCCGCCACGAGCAGACGGCCGGGTACGCCGCCGACGGGTACGCCCGCGCCACCGGGAAGCTCGGCGTCGCGCTGGTGACCACCGGGCCCGGCGCCGCCAACACGCTCGGCGCCGTCGGCGAGGCCATGGCCTCCGCCGCGCCGGTGCTGATCATCGCCACGGACATCCCCTCGACGCTGCGGCGGCCCGGCGTCGTCCGCGGCGTGCTGCACGAGACGTCGGACCAGCAGGCCATGTTCGCGCCGATCACCAAGGGCGGCTTCACCGTCCGTGCGGCCGACCAGATCGGCACCACCGTGCACCGTGCGGTCCGGCTCGCGCTGCAGCCGCAGAGCGGGCCGGTGTACTTCGGCGTGCCGACCGACTACCTGCGCGAGGCCGTGCCGCACCGGCGGTCGCCCGCGCCGCACCGCAAGCCCGACGGCGACGTCCCCGACCTCGCCCGGGCCGAAGCGCTGCTGTCCGACGCGCAGCGCCCGCTGATCTGGGCCGGCGGCGGCGCCCTGCGCTCGGGCGCGGGCGAGGCCATCGGCGCGCTCGCCGAAAAGCTGGCCGCGCCGGTGATCACCACGTTCGCCGCCCGCGGCCTGCTGCCGCTCGACCACCCCTGCCTGGCGCCGAACCCGGTGCACACGCCGGAGGTCGGCGAGCTGTGGGACGAGGCCGACGTCGTGCTCGCCATCGGCACCGACTTCGACGGCCTGATGACGCAGAACTGGCTGATGCCCCAGCCGCCCACGCTCATCGCGATCAACGTCGATGCCGACGACGCCGCCAAGAACTACCCGCCGGACCTGACGCTGGTCGGTGACGCGCGCGCGATCATCGAGCGGCTGCTGCCGAAGCAGCGCGACGGCCTCGACGACATCACGCTGCGGCTGGCCGGCATCGGCCGCCGGGTGCGCCAGCGGATCCGCGACGAGGAACCGCAGGCCTACGACTTCCTGTCCACTTTGGACGAAGTGCTGCCGATGGACGCCGTGCTGGTGTCCGACATGTGCGTCGCCGGCTACTGGGTCGGCGGTTTCCACCGGGTGCGGGCGCCGCGCAAGCTCGCCTACCCGATGGGCTGGGGCACCCTCGGCTACGGCTTCCCCGCGTCGCTCGGCGCCGCCGCGGCGGGGGCCGGCCGCGCCATCTGCATCACCGGCGACGGCGGTTTCCTCTACGCCTGCGGTGATCTCGCGACGCTCGCGCAGGAACAGCTGCCGGTCACGGTCGTCCTGGTCGACGACGGCGGCTACGGCATGCTGCGTTACGACCAGGAGCAGGAAGGCGTGCCGCGTCGCGGGGTCGACTGGGACAGCCCGGACTTCGTCGGCCTGGCCCGCTCCTTCGGGGTGCACGCCGACCGCGTCTCCGGGTTCGGGCGCGCGTTCCGGCGGCTGCTCGGCGAGTTCGTCGAGTCGGACGAGCCGAACGTGCTGGTGGTGAAGGCCAAGCTGAAGCCGCCGCTGAACACGTCGCCGCGGTGGTACCGGAAGACCGCCGGATGAAGGTCGGTGTCGACATCGGCGGCACGTTCACCGATCTCTGCGCGGTGGACGGTACCGGGATCGTCGCCGTCGGCAAGGTGCTGACCACGCACGACGAGCCGGCCCGCGCGGTCGAGGAGGGCCTGGCCGCCCTCTTCGCCGACGCCGGGATCGCCGCGAGCGACGTCGAGCAGGTCGTGCACGGGACGACGCTGGTGACCAACGCGCTGATCGAGCGCAAGGGCTCGCGCACGGCGCTGCTCGCGACCGCCGGGTTCCGCGACGTCCTCGAAATGCGGCGCGAGCACCGGTACGAGCTGTACGACCTGCTCATCGAACTGCCCGGGCCGCTGGTCCCGCGGCACCTGCGCTTCGACGTCCCGGAACGGATCTTCGCCGACGGGTCCGTCCACATCGGACTCGACGAGGCGTACGTCGCAAGGCTTGGCCGTGAACTGGCGGACCGGGGGATCGACGCCGTCGCGATCTGCTTCCTGCACGCGTTCACCAACCCGGCCCACGAGCGGCGCGCGGCCGAGGTCCTCGCCGACGTCGCGCCCGGCCTGCGGGTCGCGCTGTCGTCGGAGGTCGTGCCCGAGATCCGCGAGTTCGAGCGCGCGTCGACCACGGTCGCGAACGTCTACGTCCAGGACCTCACCGAACGGTACCTGCGCGATCTCGAACACCGGCTGCGCCGGCTCGGCGTCGCCGGCGCGCCGCACATCATGCTGTCCAACGGCGGTCTGGCCACTGTGGACACCGCGGCCCGGTACCCGATCCGGATCCTCGAGTCCGGCCCGGCCGGCGGCGCGATCGCCGCCGCGTCGATCGGCCCGGCGGAGCTGCTGGCTTTCGACATGGGCGGCACGACGGCGAAACTCTGCCTGATCGCCGGCGGTGCGCCGCTGGTGACGCACCAGTTCGAAGTGGACCGGAAGTACCGGCTGCTGCCCGGGTCCGGCTTGCCGGTGCAGGTGCCGGTCATCGACATGATCGAGATCGGCGTCGGCGGCGGGTCGATCGCCCGGATCGACGCGCTGGGGTTGCTGACCGTCGGCCCCGATTCGGCCGGGTCCGAACCCGGGCCCGCGTGTTACGGCCGCGGCGGCACCGAACCCACGGTCACCGACGCCGACCTGGTGCTCGGCTACCTCGACCCGGATTACTTCCTGGGTGGTGGGATGACGCTCGACGCGTCGGCGGCGCGTGAAGCGATAGGTCGCATTGCCGAAAAGCTGGGCGTCAGCGTCGAAGAAGCCGCGTGGGGCATCCACACGAGCGTCAACGAGGACATGGCGAACGCCGCGCGCGTGCACGCCGTCGAACGCGGGCAGGATCCCGCGAAGCTGCCGATGTACACCTTCGGCGGCGCGGGCCCGGTGCACGGCGTCGGGGTCGCCCGCGCGCTCGGGGCGCCGTCGATCGTCGCGCCGCCGGCCGCGGGGGTGCTCAGCGCGGCCGGGTTCCTGACCGCGCCGCTGGCGTTCGACTTCGTCCGGTCGGCCCGCGCGGCCGTGCTCGACCTGTCGTGGGGCCAGGTCGACGCGCTGTTCGCCGAGATGGAGGCCGAGGGCGCGGCGCTGCTCGCGAAGTCTGGTGTGGACAGTGTGACGCACCGGCGGATCGCCGAGATGCGATATTCCGGGCAGGGGTACGAGATCCGCGTGCCGGTCCACGACGGCAGCTGGCCGGACACGCTGATCGACGAGTTCACGCGCACCTACCGCGCGCTCTACCGGCGCTCCGGGCCCGACGTCGGCGTCGAGGTGCTGAACTGGCGGGTCGTCTCCAGTGGCCCGGCCCCGGACGTCACGCTCCGCCTGGCCTCGGCCGAGTCCGCGGGAGATGCGCACAAGGGCAGTCGGAAGGCCTACTTTCCTTCGGCAGGTGGATTTGTCGACACGATCGTCTTCGATCGGTACCGGCTCGAGCCCGGTGACCGTGTCGATGGTCCGGCCATCGTGGAGGAACGCGAGTCCACTGTGGTCGTCCCGCCCGGTGCCTGCTGCGTCGTCCGAGGTGACGCGGGGCTGGAGGTGACAGTGTGACGGTCGATCCCATCGTCGTCGGGCTGTTCGCCAACCGGCTGCACTCGATCCTCGCCGAACAGCAGAACGCGCTGGTCAACACGGCCTTCTCCGCCGTGGTCCGAGAATCGCTCGACCTGGCGTGCGCGGTGTTCGACTCGCGCGGCGAGATGATCGGCCAGTCCGTCGGCGGCACGCCCGGCCACATCAACGCGATGGCCACCGGCATGCACCACTTCGTCGCCGCGTACCCACCGGAGCAGCTCGAACCCGGGGATGTACTGCTCACCAACGACCCGTGGCAGACCGCCGGGCAGATCAACGACATCACCGTCGCGACGCCGGTGTTCCGGGCCGGCCGGGTGGTCGCGTGGTTCGCGTCGTGCTGCCACGCGCCCGACATCGGCGGCCGGCTGGTGTCGGCCGAGGCGCACGAGGTCTTCGAGGAAGGCCTGCGCCTGCCGATCCTCAAGTTCCTGCGCGCGGGCGAGGTCAACACCGACCTGGAACGGCTGATCCGCGTCAACGTCCGCACGCCGGAGGAGACCATCGGCGACCTGTACGCGCAGGTCACCGGCAACGAGGTCGGTGCCGCGAGCCTGGTCCGGCTGCTGGACGAGTTCGGGCTCGACACCCTCGACGACGTCGCCGCCGAGATCATGAACCGCTCCGAGAAGGCCCTGCGGGACGCGCTGCGGGAGCTGCCGGACGGCACCTACACCAACGAGATCGTCACCGACGGCTTCGACGACGAAGAGATCGTCCTGCGTGTCACGGCCACTGTGGACGGTGACGAGATCCACCTCGACTTCGCGGGATCGTCGCCGCAGAGCCGGCGCGGGATCAACGTCGTGCTGAACTACACCCGGGCGTACGCGTCGTTCGCGGTCAAGGCGGCGATCGCGCCGGAGGTGCCGCACAACGCCGGCTCGTTCCGGCCGGTGCGCGTGACCGCGCCCGAGGGTTCGGTGCTGAACTGCCTGCCGCCGGCGCCGGTCGCGTCGCGGCACCTGATCGGGCACTTCCTGCCGTCGCTGCTGATCGGCGCGCTGCCCGGCGCGGCGATCGCGCCGAGCGCGGACGCGCTGTGGATGACCATCTGGCGCGGCCCCGGGTTCATGCTCAACGTCTTCCAGACCGGCGGCATGGGCGCGCGGGCGGCCAAGGACGGCCTGAACACCACCGGCTTCCCGAGCGGGCTGCGCTCGACGCCGACCGAGGTCATCGAGACCATGGCGCCGCTCGTGCAACGCTCCCGGGAACTGCGGGTGGACTCCGGCGGTGCGGGACGCCGGCGCGGCGGCCTCGGACAGGTGACCACGATGGTGGCACGCGACGTGGATTCCTGGAGCGTCAACGGGAACGTCGACCGCGTGCGCGCGGCGGCGTCCGGTGTGGACGGTGGCGGCGCGGGCTCACCCGGACGGTTCGGCTTGCGCGGCGGAGCCGACCTGCCGGCGAAGAGCCGCGTTACCCTCGCCGCGGAGTCCGTTGTGGACGTCACGCTCCCCGGCGGTGGCGGTTACGGGCCGCCGCGCGAACGGCCGGTGGCGGCCGTGCTCACGGACGTCGTCGAGGGGTACGTCTCGGCGGAGGCGGCGCGCGAGGTGTACGGCGTCGAAGTGCGGTACCTCGGGAAGGCGGACACACTCGTCCGGCTGCCCGAGGACTACGTGGTGGACGAAGAGCAGACAGCACGACTGAGAGCGGGTAAGTGATGGGTCGGTTGGCCGGCAAGGTGGCGGTCGTCTTCGGCGGCGCACGGGGCATCGGCCTCGCCACGGTGAAGGAGTTCCTCGCCGAGGGCGCGACGGTGTTCGCGTCGGACATCCGCGAGCCCGCCGAGACGCTGGAGGGCTGCCAGCACTCCATAGTGGACGCCACCGACGAGGACCAAGTCGGCGCGTTCGTCGACGGCGTCGTCGCCGAGACCGGCCGGATCGACGTGCTGTTCAACAACGTCGGCATCCACCTCGGCAAACCGCTCGTCGACACGACGCTGGCCGACTTCGACCACATCTTCGCGCTCAACGTGCGCGCGGCGTTCCTCGGCACCCGCGCCGTGCTGCCGCACATGCTCGAGCGCAAGGCGGGCAGCATCGTCACGACGTCGTCGAACGGCGGCGTGATGGGCCGCCCGGGCGACCCGGTGTACAACGCCACCAAGCACGCGCTGGTCGGGCTGACCAAGTCGATCGCCGTCGCCCACGCGCACCAGGGCATCCGCGCCAACACGGTGAACCCGGGCGCGATCGACACCGACATGCTGCGCGGTACGCTCGCCTCGGCGGAGGAGTTCGAAGCCAAGCAGCACCAGCTCGTCGCGAGCACCCCGGCGGCGCGCGTCGGCGAGGCGTGGGAAGTCGCGAAGGCCGTGGTGTTCCTGGCCAGCGACGAGTCGCGGTTCGTCAACGGCGTCGTGCTGCCGATCGACGGCGCGAAGGCCGCGGGGGCGATGCCGGGGAACCGGTACAGCCTCGACTTCGAACTCGGCGTCAGGTAGCGGAGTTCCGATGTCCACTGTGGACGCATCGGGGCTGGAGCGCGAGCGGCACCTGCTCGCGCGCAGCGGCACGGCCGAGCGGGTGGCCGCGATCCTGCGCCAGTACATCACGGACGGCGTCTTCGCCCCCGGTGAACGGCTTTCCGAGCCGGTGATCAGCTCGGCGCTGGGCGTCTCGCGCAACACGCTGCGCGAGTCGTTCCAGCTGCTGGCCCACGAACGGCTGGCCGTGCACGAGCTGAACCGCGGCGTGTTCGTGCGCGAACTGACCACAGAGGACATCGAAGACCTCTACGTCGTGCGCCGGGCCACCGAATGCGGTGCCCTGCGCCGCGCGGCCGAGCGATCCACTGTGGACCTGACGGCGGCCGAGGGCGCGTTGCGGAGCGGCCGCGCGGCGGCGGCGGCCGAGGACTGGCCGGCGGTCGGCACCGCGAGCATCCACTTCCACCAGGCGCTGGCCGACCTCGCCGGCAGCGAGCGGATCTCCGCCACGATGCGCCAGGTGCTCGCCGAGACCCGGTTGTTCTTCGTGCTCAACGAGAACACCCGTGAGTTCTACGAGCCGTTCCTCGACTGCCACGAGCAGATCTTGGAAGACCTGCGCTGCGGCCGGTTCGACGTCGCGGAGGCCGCGTTGGACCGCTACCTCCGCGACGCCGAAGCCTGGCTCATCGACCTCAGCAGGTGACCGTGGCGTTCGCCCAGTCGGCGTGGTCGTTGGTGTTGCCGTCGCCGCCGTCGTCGACCGACAGCTCCAGCACCTGGACGCCGGAGAGCTGCGCGGTCAGCGGCCGCGCCTGGTCGCCGGGGTGCATGACGCCGGTGGCGGCCAGCTCCTTGCCGTCACCGAGAATGCGGAACCCCGCGCTGCCACCGGAGTTCTCGTCGTCCAGCCCGACCAGCGCGCTGACCGACGTGCAGCCGGCGCCGACGTAGATCCGCACGCTCGACGGCGCGTGGGCGCCGATCCCGTCGTCGTAGCCGGTGCCGGCGATGGTGATCTTGTGGCCGTCACCCGCTTGGGCCTCGCCGTTGCTCGTGCCGCGTTCGACCGGGCCCCAGCCGTTGTCGGACGACATCCACGGCGCCTTCGACAACGCCGTCGTCCCCGCCGCCGGCCGCGAGACGAGCGGTGACGTGCCTTCCGACGTCAGGTCGCGCTTGCCCCACAGGGTCAGGTAGCTCGCCTTCGCGGTGAGCGTGACGTGGTCGCCGGCCGGAGCCGCCGGCTTGAAGGTGACCTGCTTCTGCCAGGACTTGCCCGGCAGGACGACCGGCACCGTGAACGAACCGGGCCCGTCCAGCTTCCAGCCCGCGGGCGCCGTGACGCTGGTGCGGACGTCCGCGATCGGCGTGCTGCCGTCGTTGGTCACCTTCAGCGTCGTGGTCAGCGGCCGGTCGGCGGGCACGTAGTCCGGGCTCGGCAGGGCCAGCGTCGTCAGCGGTGCGGCCGCCGGGTGGGTGGCGGGCCAGACGCGGAACACGGCCGAGCCGTGGGAGGGTACGGCGGCGCGGACAGTGCCGGCGGTCTCGGTTTCGGTGCCGCTCCAGAGGTCGCGGACGCGGTAGTCGCGCGCCTTGAGGCCGAGGTCCTTCGCCGTCGTGCTCATCGCCGCCGTCGCGGAACCGCGGTTGAACAGCACCACCGCGGCCGAGCCGTCGGACATCGGCTTGGCCCAGACCTCGGTGTCGCCGTCGTCGCGGATCTTGTGGCCCTGCGTGCCCGCCCAGTCCTGGTCGAGCGCGATGACGTCCTTGTTCTCCAGGATCTTCTTGGTCGCGGGCGACATCGCGGGCAGGTCGTTCCCGGCCAGCAGCGGTGCGTTCAGCAACGCCCAGAGCGAGAAGTGCGAGCGGTACTCGGCGTCGGTCATGCCGCCGTTGCCGACCTCGAGCATGTCCGGGTCGTTCCAGCCGCCCGGACCGGCGTACTTCTCCAAGCCGACCTGCTGGTCGAGGATGCCGGTCATGCTGCCCCAGTTGTCGCTGATGTCGCCGGTGGTGCGCCACAGCTGCGCGCCGGCGTCGCGGCCCCAGGTCCACGGGTCGTTCTCGCCCCATTCGCAGAGCGCGTAGACCATCGGGTGACCGGTCTTCTCGATCGCTTCGCCCATCTTCGTGTAGCGCTCGATCGCGTCGCGGCCCTCGTTGTTGCAGTTGTCGTACGAATGACACCGAAATGTGCTCTGACCTGGGGATCTCGCCCCGCCTGGATGGGCTATCAGTAGCTCAGGCCGTCGTCAGGCCGTCAGGCCGTCCCCACGGCGATTCTCCGGGCTCCGGCGCGGCCTGACCAGATCATCGATCGCATCCCGAGCCCGGTCGAAGCTGGAGGGCATGAGGTGCGTGTACACCTTGAGCGTGAACGCCTCCGAGGAGTGCCCGAGAAACGCGGCCAACGCTTTGATCGACACCCCGCGTTCGAGCATGGCTGAGGCGAACAGGTGCCGCAGCGCGTGCATCCCATCCTCACGGTTTTCGTAGGACAGTCCGGCTCGCTTGAACGTGGGCCGCCAGATGACGTTGCAGAACGCCTGCCGCGTATACAGCTCCCCAGCACCGTTGACCATGAGCACGTTCACCGTCTCGAACTCTTTCGAGTCCTGCTCTGCCCATGGCAGCGTGACCGCTACTGGCGGAAACTCCTCCATGTACGCGTCGATTTCGTCCAGCACGCCATATCCCAGTGGAATCACCCGGGTCTTGTGCCCTTTAGGAAGTTTGAACTTTCGCACCCCGTTTAGCATGACCATCTGCCGTGTGCAGCGGTATTCCATCCGTTCACGGTCGATGTTGTCCGGGCTGAAGGCGAAAATCTCACCCTGCCGCAGCCCGAGGCCGGCCCCGAGCGTAGCGCACGGCTTGTGTCGAGCCGGTAGTGCCAACTCGACACGGTGAAGCCGAGACTCCTTCCACGGCGTCACCTTTCGCGCCACAGGTACCGGAGCCGTGACCGACTTATCTCGGCACGGGTTCTTTTTGATCCTCCCATCGGCGGCGGCAGCATCAAGGATTGATGACACCAGGTCGAACACCTGCCGCTGGTAGTTCACTGAAATCGGGTTGTCCTGATCGGCCATCCATGCCAGCCATTTCCGGATCACCTCCGGGGTGGTGAACGACCGCAGCAGCTTCCGTCCAAGAAACGGAATGACCTGACTTTCCATTCGGGATTTGATATTAGCCACGGTAGACTCGTCCCTGGATCGGCCGGCCAGCACCTCCCATGCGTATTTGCCGAACTGAACCTCACCTGCCCTCGGGTCCGCGTAGGTACCGTCGTACAACGCGTTTCCATTTTTGTCAGATACTTCTGCGCCTCAGTCAGTTTCCCGTCCGGAAACGAACGGGACCGCTCGATCTTGTCCGGGTCCAGATAACGGACCTTGTACCGCAGCCCCTTCCCGTGCAGCTCGGTCCGCTCCTGCACTGGCTTGTTCTTCTTGTTCAGCACAACGTCACCAGTGACCGGGTCGACCTGGTCCCGAAACCACCGGTCCTGAATGTGACCCATCCTCTTACCCCTTCCTCATCATCGGAATTTCCGAAGCGTCATCCTCGCCAGAATCGCTCAGCTCGACTACCCACGCCCGCACCACCGCCGGGTCATACCGGACGTGCTTACCCAGCTTGATGAACGCAGGGCCGTATCCCCTCAATCGCCAATCCCGCAATGTCTTCTCCGGAATGCCGAGAAAAGCCCCCAGTTCTTCCGGCCCCCACAGCCCTTCCAGCTCCACCACCCGAACATGCACCGTCATCCCCGCCTCCCCTCGCTGCTTGGTCAGGCCGCCTCCACGGTCGTCGTCGCAGTTGCCGAAGTTTCCGGACCTGGTGGATCAGCAGCGGCCAGCATCGCCCGCGTGTACTCCGCCTGCCACGTAATCCGCTCCGCGATCGCCCGCATCACCAGATGATCCCGAGGCGGGCAATGCGTGTCCCCGGGCTCGACCTTGCGCCACACGAACCGATCCGGAGCCGGTTCCGGCTTGACGATTCCGACCGCCGCCAACGCCGACAACACGAACCCCCGCCGATCCGCCTTGTGCTCAGCCACCGTCTTGCCCGACCACTTGCGCGACACCAACACCCGCCGACCCGGAAGCCCCAACGTCGACCGGCGATGCGCACGCCCATTGCAGTGCCCCGGAGTCGTCTTCCCGTTCGCTCCCTTCGGATTGATCCCATACAGCAGCCACACCGCACAGCGCGGCGAACACGGCGTCACCGCCAAGTGGGCGTGCAACAGTTCGTGGTGATCCCGCTGACCCAAGGTGTCGGCGTCGACGACCTCACCCGTGGACTTCGTCAAGTACTTCGTGAGATAGCCGATATGCCGGCCAGCTTCCTCCGTCCCACCGAGGATGCCCTTGGAGTGCACCTGGGCACCGAACCTCACCACGTGCGCCGGTTCGGTCACCGCCTCCACCGCGTCATCCCACGACGTCAGCGCCTCCCGCGTCTCCGGGTCCACAAAGGAACGACTATCCGGGTCCCACAACGGTTTCCGGTCCGTGTAGACCAGTTCGTCATGAGCGGGCCACCACACCTGATGGTAGGTGGCTTCGGTGACCAACCGGATGGTGTCGTGCGAGATCGCCCCGCGCAACGCCGTGTGCAGGTGCGGAGCGGCCCGCTTCTGCGGCTCCACCGTCGCGAAGTACTGCACATCCCAGCCCACGACACGGCGCAGGTTCTGCCACCACCGATCCACCAGCGCCGCGAAGTGCACCGCATCCCGAGCCGCCCGGCGATAGTCATAGCTCGCCGGGTCAACCGGGGACCCATCAGGCCGGACCCGGCCGTAGGTGTCACAGGTCAGCGTGACAAACATCGACGGCCGGAACTTCCCCGCGAACTCCCGCCCCACCGTCGTCTTGGCCACCTTCCGCCGAGGCAGGTTCGGAGCGTCCTGCCGCCGCTTCGTCGACCGCTTCACCGCCTTCCGGTCCGGCACGTCGAGCGCGGGCAGGCGCCCCGTCATCCCCGACTCCCGCAACTCGACGTCTACAGTGGCCACTTCGGCGCGCAGTTCCTCCGCCTCCGCCTCATCACCGGCTGCCACTACGTCCCGGTAGTGCCCCGCCAGGTCAGCCCGGTAGGTCAACAACTCGGTTTGCGTCTCCGACGGCTTCTCCCGGGTGATCACCGGTTCTTCGGTCAGGTGCCAGCCTTCCCGGCATTGGGCCTGCCGCAACGCTTTCGCCTTCCGCGCACACGGCAGACACACCGACTCCACAGCGGACCCACACGGCACCGGGACGTAGCGGACCTCCCCGGTTTCGGTGTCCCCGACTTCCATCGTGAACGGCCGGACACACACCCCGTGCTTCTCCGCCGTCGCCTTGACCACGTCAGCGGCCAGCGCGCCCCGGACCCGTTCCACCGGGGACGCCTGACCCGATGCCGGCATGGCCCCGACCTGGGGATCTTCCGTGGTGGTCATGCCGACCTCCCTTCGCCCGCGCGCCGATCGGCCAGGTTGACCACCTGGGCACCACCGTTGGTGACGTAGTGCTCCAACTGTTTGATCGTCTGATCCGGCACCCACCCAGCACGGACCCGCAGGGGTTCGCGGATGCCTTCGCCCCAGACGTAGCCGACACCCGCCGCCGACTCGGGGATGCGGTTGGCCCACGCGCCCCGCTCATACGCGCCGTCACCCATTACCATCGGAACCTGCGTCCTCGACGTAAGCCGCATGGCGATCCGCCGGGGCAGCAGCTCCCGCACCGGAACCGTGTCCTTCGTCGGCTCCTGCACATACCCCCGCACCGTGAACCCCAGCGCCCGACCTTGGGTGGTCAGGATCGCCAGCTTCTCCACAATGGACTCACGGGTTTTGCGGTCGGTGTACTTGGTCAACGCCCCGATCTCGTCGAACTCCAGCAGCTCCACCGGATACTCGGCCGAGATCGGCACCTCACGCGTGTTCCCGGCAAAGACACGCTTGCGGTTCTCCAGCTCATCCAACAGCGCGTCCAAGACCTCCAAGGCCTCTTTCCCGGACCGGCCGTAACGGGCGAAGATCCCACGCCCGTAGGACAGCTCCATGGCCTTCGGGTCAATCCCCGACACCCGGATAACACCGGCCCGGATCGCCGACGCGGCCGCGACCAGAGGGCACCACATCACCGAGTTCTTCCCCGACCCCGTAGCCCCGGCCACCAGCGTGTGAGACCCCGTGCCGACCAGCGGGAGCCGCCACGGCTTGCCATACTCCGTCGACCCCGCATAGACGGCCCGCAGATCCACCCCGGTGCCATCGACCGCGACCAGGTCCGGCACTGGCAGGCACGTCACCGGCGAGGCCAGCAGGTCCCGGCGCATGTAGTCGATCGACACGACGTCCGGTTCCAGCTCGCGAATCTGGCAGCGGGTGACCTTCCGAGCCACCGCCAGCGCGCGGGCCGCCTGGTCGAACTCCTCGGGGGTCTGGCCGGCCACCAGCCGAACCCGCACCTCATCCCAAGAAGGACCGGAACGCACGGACAGCAACTTGGGCACCGCCACCGCATCGGCGCGCTTCTCACTGCGCGACACCGAATTGCGTCGACGCCCGATCAGCGACACCGTCACATCCACCGGCACCGAGGCGTCCCGGACCACCAAGCCGCAGGCGGTCAGCCAGCCACCGAGTTTCTGCCCGTACAGCGTCCACCGCAGCCACCACGAGCGCACCCACCGGCCGCACCACTGGTCATAGCCCACCGCGTCCAGCCGCCACCAGACGAGCTGGACCAGGCCCAGCACCGCGACCGTGATGGCGAGAGACACCCAGCCCAGCCAGTGCCACCAGGCCCACGCGGCCACCAAGGTCACGCAGGTCCGCCTGTGCGTGACCAGTTGCCGAACAATCCAGCCCACTGCCTGCAGCAGGCCCCACAGCGCGATCCCGACGACCGCCACGGCCGCCAGCAACTCGGCCAGACCGGCCAGGGCACGACCGATCTTCGCCAGGACCCACAGCAGCACCGCCAGGCCGCCGCCGACCAGCGTCACCATCATCACCGCGTGTGCGTTCATCGGCGACCACCCCGCACCCCAGCACTCGGCAGCACCAGCAGCAGCGGCAACATCCCCAGGCACGGGGCACAACGGTCCTCGCCCGGCAGCAGACGGGCGAACCTCCTACATTTCGCGCAGCGCATCCGGGTGACCCCGGTTGACGGGCGTTGGTTGTCATCATTTATTGTTTGCATTGTTCGCTTACTCCAGTGAACAGGCGCAGAACCGGAACAGGTTGGTAGCCAGGGGCCGGTTCTGCGCTTTAACAGGTCGATTGTGCGCGTGAGGACGCGTTTGTTTATCGCACGTCCTCACGCGCGGAATTGTCGATATTCAGTTACGCTTGCGAATCAACGACCGAAGATCTTGTTCTCCTCTCGCTCGATCTCCTGCACCACGCACAGCCACAGCGACGACGGCGACACCCCGAGAGCGCTCGACAGGTGCAACATGACCTTCGCGTTGCGCAGCTTCCGGTTTCCGTTTTCCAGGTTCACCACGTGCGATTTGGACAGACCCGCCCGTAGTGCTATCGCCTCAGGGCTCTGCCTCAGCTCTTGGCGTCGCGCTCGCAGCCAATTCCCGACCGGCACCCCGCCACTCACCGGTCCTCCACCGTGCGGAAGTCCCAGACAGCCCGGATTACCAGTTCCTCCCGCGACAGGCGCAGCGCGTCCGCGATCCGTACCGCCGTCTCCATCTGAATCAGAGCCCGCCGGCCTGTCTCCACTGCCACCAGTGTGTCTGTCGAGGTACCCATCCGTATTGCCGTCGCCTTCTGCGACAGTCGGGCACGGGTGCGGTGCCAGCGAATCCACCCGCCGACCATGCGCGTATCCGGCACGGGCAGCGTCTCCTCGGGTCCGGCGCAGACCATCCACGTCGATCCTGCGGACAGCGCAACCATCGAATCAACGTCGCTCGTCATCGAAACCCCTTTCAAACTCGCGAAGGGCCAGCAGCGCAGGTACTGCCCGGTCAACACCGAACGCGTCCGCCAATGCGGCTACGTGTGCCAGTGACCACGATTCCCGCTGCGCATAGACCATCGCGTAGATCGTGTTCGTCGACACCCCCGAACGCCTCGACAGCTCCTTGTGCGACCACCCGTGTGCGGCACACGCCCTGTCCACCCACACACCGAACCGCATCGGCGGGACCGTGGGAAGCCACACCGCAAGCGGGCGACGACCCGGACCGATACGACTGTCCATCACAACACCTCCCCGTGGCTCGACTCGCCGTCGTTCGGTGTGACCTGGTAGTCCTCTTTCCACTCCGGACGCTTGGTCAGCCGCTCCACACACCGCAACTGAATACCGTGACAGGCCAACGCTTCCCACTTGTGGGCCGGGTCGGTCTCAGCGATCGCGGCGAACATCCGGGCGTTGTAGCGGTGAAAGTCCACCCACTCCGCCCACGGCGTCTCCCGGCACGGCATTCGCCGCAACAGATCCGCTTGAGCGTCACGCAGCTTGATCGGAAACCTGGTGTCATTCACTGTTCGGCCCGCGCAGCCCGGTGTGGTGAAACTCCATTTCGCTGGTCACCCATTCCAAAAACTGCGTGCGCGGTACCTCCAGGCCGTCAGCGAGACTGATCAACATCCCTACTGCCTTGACCGTACGTCGACCAGTCTCGATCAACGACAACGCTCGAATATCAATACCAATCTGGTCCGACGCCTCCCGCTGCGTCAGACCGCGCAGATGACGCACTCGCGTCACCAGCACCCCGACCGGCACGAACGTGCCCGCCTCCACATCCTCAAACAGCACCCGTTCGCACTCCGCCATCACGCACCCCGGCCGTCCGGACGAGGCCGACGCACCGGCGACGGACCACGACGAAGCGGTGCCGCATCACCCGAAACGACGGGAGAATGTCCCGGCAACCCACGCGGATCGTGGTCGGTGAACCACTCCCCACGAGCCTCGCTACCTCCCGCGATTGGCCCCGCCGGCCGATCCGGAGGAGCCGTTCCTTTCGCTCGCCGCCGCCAGAACTGCGTCTGCCCCTCGAACGCCTCCGCCGCCGACAACGTCGCCGCCAACGACCACCACGGCAGGTTCGCACCCACCGTGATGCGCCGCCAGGCGACCGCCACCGCATGAGACGCATCCGCCATCTCATTTAAGACAGCCGGATCGAACGCCCGTACCCGCGCGACCTCATCCGAGGCAGCCCGATACCGGCGATACGCCTCTTCCCAGTCCCGAACCACTTTCTTGGTTTCCATCGCACCGAATCCAACTCAACCCGACCGCGATTACGCCGCCTTGCTCTGCTGCTCCTGCGCCGGACCCCCGGCCGTCTTCCCAGCCGAACCCCGGTTTCCTCCGCTGGCAGCAGCCTTGAAACCCGTCGCACGGAACGCGTAGGACTGGTACTTGAACTCGCCCTGCCCCGCCACCTTCGGCTGCGCCGTCAGCCCGTCCAGCTCGACCGGACGCATACCGGGCAGAACCTCCGACGTCGTCGGCACCGGCTGAACATCCGCAATCAACGTCACCTCAAATGACGCCCGCTTGGCCTTGATCTCGTCCGGGTCCGTCACCGTGCACACCCACTGCCGCTTACCGGTCAACTCGTCCACCCGCTGACGCACCGGACGACCAGCCGCCTTGTCTTCGCGCGACTGATACTCGTTGTCCGGCGACACCTCACCCACCAACACCAACCCCTGGGGGAAAGCGTCGTGGAACTCGATCGCGAACCTGTGATCCCTGGTGATAGCCATCTCGTGTGAAACCTCTCTAGTAGCGGTGACCACCACAGCAGTGGCCCCACCACTACTATCGGCCGACGACGGTCCCATTAAGACGCCCTGTATGTCTCCTCTAGACCGTCTACTGCTCATCTAGTCTCGTCTATGTCTCATCTAGCTGGTAGGATGGTTGCATGACAGAGATCGAGGGAGCGGGATCGGCCGTGGTAGAGCACTCCAACGTGCTTAAAGTGCTCCTCAGGCAGCGTCACTTGCAGAACCATCGGATGTTTTGTCGAGAATACAATAAGCTTGCCAAAGCAATTGATCACGATCTCGTGGACAGCTTTCCAAAAAAAGCGCAGTTTTATCGCTGGCTCGCGGGTGACATCATCGGCCTGCCTTATCCGCATCACTGTCGAATACTGGAAAGTATGTTTCCCGGATGGACGGTCGAGCAGCTTTTCCAAAAACATTCGGGAGGAATTGGTTTCGTGCCAGAACCGCCCGTCACGAAGTCGCCTATATTGATTGCCGAGACCGCAAATCAGGTTGCTTCCGTGCGCGATGGAGTGGCTGACGTTACCGCCGTATTTGAAACTCGACCACAATTCGCGCACGAAATGCCTCCGCATGAACTGTTTGATGATGCCGAGAATATCAGCATGGTTGGACTTTCTTTAAATATGCTTTGTCAACAGTATTCGGATCGCGCATTGAAGGAACTCCTTGAGCGTGGAACAATAGTCAAATGTCTCTTTCTTGATCCTGACGGCTATAATATTAAATCACGCGAGCGTGAAGAATCGCATCCTGATGGCGTGTTGATCACGCTAACCAAACTGAATATCGACGCATTGCGCCGACTGCGAACAAAGCTTTCGGATGATGCGTGTGCAAATTTGCATATTCGCACCTACGATGAAGCGGTTCGATTCAATATCACGGTAATCGACAACACCCTGTGCATAGTTCAGCCTTACCTGCCTGATGCGAGAGGTGTTGAATCACCAACGCTGGTTTTGGAACGACAGGATGAGCATCCTTCTGGACTTTTTCATACTTTTTCGTCCGTGTTTGAGACCATGTGGGAGCGCGGTTCGGATGTGTTGAAATGAAGGCCCTGAAAGAGCTTCTTGCTGTTGCACAGGAGGCGGTTGCCATTGGTAGCAAACTTATGTTAAAGGATGGCCCTGGTGGCGTGCATTTGAAGGGCGATAGGGATCTTGTCACCGACATGGACATTAAGATTCAAGAACAAGTCCGCACTTTCCTTGAGGAGAAGACTCCGGACTTTAACTTCCTAGGCGAAGAGCAGGGTGGCGGCTCGGTAGACGAATCTGAGGAGTTTGTCTGGGCCCTCGATCCGATAGATGGCACTTCGAACTTCGCGCACAGAATTCCTCTTTGTGCGAGTCAGTTAGCTTTGATTCATAGGGGTGAGCCTGTCATTGGTGTCATAACGGCACCATTCCTTGGTCTCAATTACTACGGCTCTAAAGGTGGCGGATCATTCTGCAACGGAGAGCCGATCAATTCAAGTAGTGTTACCGAGATTGATCGCGCTATTGTTTCAATAGGCGATTACGCAACCGGTTCGGGTGCCGCCAAGAAGAATGAACGACGGTTCGCCGTGACTCGAATGCTTGCTGAACAGGTCGAGCGTGTTCGCATGTGGGGATCTGCTGCGCTCGATCTAGCGTTTGTTGCAGACGGCCGGACGGACGCGTGCGTCATACTCGCTAACAAGCCGTGGGACACTGCGGCAGGTGTTTTGATCGCTAGAGAAGCTGGCGCGTTGGTTGTCGATGCGACCGGCGTGCGCCACGACTTCAGTTCCACTGCCACAATCGCCACAGCGCCAGGGCTCGAACTTGCATTGCTCGATCGGTTGCGCTAGATGGCAGCTAGCGTCTGGCATTGGGTTGCCGAATTTGGCTCTATGGGATCAAGGCGCCGCCTGCGGCGGCGCGCACGGGTCACCTTGCGTGCGGCGGGCTCCCGCCCTTGGCGGACCGGCCTCCCGCTCCGCTCCGGCCGGCCGCCGGGCGAGCCCGCCGACGACTCGGCACCCGCACGCGCGCCGCCGGAACACCATCGTTCCCCGCAGCCACATCCGCCGAGCCGAGCGACGCGCTGTCTGCCTTGGCCGACTCAACCTCGACCCGTTCCCGATCTGCCCACACGGCGGGGGCGTCGCGTGCAGCGTCGATCCGGTTCAGCCGTCGCAGCAAGCGATCCAATATCTCCCGCGACCGCGCCAACAGCTCGACGCGGCGCTGGATCTGCTCGTCCACCTTGATTCTCAGTGCATAAGCCCGACCTCTGGCACGGGCTATGTCATCGCGCCAATCGACAGCCCGGTCATGTTCATCAGTGAGCCGATCGCCCTCAACGGACTCGGTGTCACGGGCGTCAGCCGCAGCCTCACGCTGGTTCAGAGACTGAAACCTCGCCAGGTCATGGTCTGGCTGGTCCATCCTCTGACGATACTGACATGCAGGCCCCAACCAGAAGGGCCGGAACCTGGCTGAGTGCAGGGCGACTACCACCGTCGCGCGACAACCACACGGGCCATATCCTCCAGCGCCAGGTGGGCCGCGTTAGCTTCGCGCAAGAGGATCGCCCGTGCCTGCGTCGGCTCGCAGCCTCGTCGCTCCATCAGTACTCCGGTGGCCCGTTCAACGGCGATCAGGTCGTCCACTGCGCGCCAACAGTGAGCAAACCACAGGCGCACCAAGCGGTCGTCGGGCCCATCCATGCCGCTCGGAAACACCATCGGACTCGTCACCACCGTCAGCTTGAGTCAGGCACCCGCCGAACGCAGGACGACTGGATCAGGCACCCCGATATCCCGCACTTTCGGCACGGACCAAGAGGCCCCCGGCGCCACCGAGGGGGAGGGAGTGGCGCCGGGGGCCGCATTAAGTGTCCCGGCATGATCGCTGCCCCGCAACACTCTGACGACGACGCAACGCGGCTCCCCAGAGGTTCCCTCGCATCGCAGCGTCTAGCGGTGAGCTGGCCGCGTCAAGGCGGGAAAGCGTGCCTTGACCCGGCCAGCTCACCGCTAGAGGCGGCAGGGGCGAGGGAAAGGCAGCAAATAGGCAATCCGGTTCCGACTCGACTCATCGGCTAGCGAGCCGTGAAGAGCTGAACAAACGAGAGGACTCGACACATGTCCAGCCGCCAGCTCAGTCCGAACCAGATCGCCCTGTTCAGCCACTACCAACTCACTCTCTGGACCGAGCAGGCCCGGCCAGCCAGGCCGTCACCAGGCCGTCAAACGACCGGACCTAACCGGACGCAACCGGACGCAACCGGCGTAAAACACCTGGTCAAAGCCCCGGCGCACCGAAAGTCCCCAGGTCAGAAGCGCCAGGTTTCAGAAGTCGTACTTGACGTAGTCGACGCCCCAGTCGGCGAACGACTGCGCGTCCGCGTCTTCGTGGTCGAGGGCGCCCGGCATGGTCTTCTGGCAGGTCAGCGTGCCGGCGCTGGTGTAGATGCCGAGCTTGAGGCCGAGGCCGTGGACGTAGTCGGCGAGCGCCTTGATGCCGTGCGGGAACTTCTCGTGGTTCGGTTCGAGCTTGCCGTCGGCCGTGCGGTTCTGTTCGGCCCAGCAGTCGTCGATGTTGACGTACTGGTAGCCCGCGTCCTTCATGCCGGACGACACGAGCGCGTCGGCCGCGCCGCGGACCAGGTCCTCGTTGATGGCGCAGCCGAACTTGTTCCAGCTGTTCCAGCCCATCGGCGGGCGGTCGCCGACGCGCTGGGCGGCGAAGTACTGGGGCTCCGCGGCCGCGGCTTGGGTGACCGTGACCAGCGTGGCGCAGACGGCCAGCGCGGCCGCCATTCCCACAAGACGACGCATTGTTCCCTCCCGGAGTGCGCAACTCTGCACAGACTCGCTCAACAATCAACACGATGGGGGTGATCGTCGTCTAGGTCCGTTGGTAGGAAATCCCTTACCCGGGTGCGCGAGGTACAAAGGGGCGGACGCCGAGCCCGACGAGGAGCCGTTGATGCCCCCTGCCCCTGACGGATTCCGGCCGCTGGACGGGATCAAGGTCGTCGACCTCTCCCGCATCCTCGCCGGGCCGTACTGCACGCAGCACCTCGGCGAGATGGGCGCCGACGTGGTGAAGGTCGAGCCGCCGGGCCACGGCGACGACACCCGCGGCTGGGGCCCGCCGTTCGTCGGCGACGAGGCCGTCTACTACCTCGCGGCGAACCGGAACAAGCGCGGGATCGTCCTCGACCTCAAGAGCGACCGCGGGCGGGACGCACTGCGCCGGCTGGTCGCCGGCGCCGACGTGCTCGTCGAGAACTTCCGCCCGGGGACGCTGGAGAAGTGGGGGATCGGCTACGCGGAGCTGTCGGCGGTGAACCCGCGGCTGATCCACGTGTCGATCACCGGGTTCGGGCAGACCGGGCCCTACCGCGACCGCGCCGGTTACGACCTGGTCGCGCAGGCCCTCGGCGGCGTCATGTCGCTGACCGGCGAGCCCGACGGCGCGCCGGCGAAGGTCGGGCTGCCGGTGGCCGACCTCAACGCCGGGACGTGGGCGATCATCGGGGTGCTGATGGCGCTGCAGGCCCGCCACACCACCGGCCGCGGCCAGTACCTCGACGTGTCCCTTTTGGACAGTCAGCTGGCCTGGCACGTCTACGCGGCGGGCGCGGTGTTCTACGACGCGCCGCGCCCGCGCCGGATGGGTTCGGCGCACCCGAGCATCGTCCCGTACCAGGCGTACCCCGTGTCCGACGGCTGGCTGATCATCGCGGTGGGCAGCGAAAAGCTGTGGCACGCGTTCTGCGGCGTGCTCGGCTTGGACATCGCCGCGGACCCGCGGTTCTCTTCGAACGCCGCGCGCGCGGCGCACCGGGATCCGTTGAACGCGCTGCTGGAGCCGGTGCTCCTGACCCGCGCGGCGGCGGACTGGCTGAAGGCGTTCGACGAGGCGGGCATCCCGGCGGCCCCGATCAACGAGCTCGACGACGTCTACGCGGACCCCTGGACGGCCGCGCGCGACCAGGTGGTGCGGCTGCCGCACCCGACGGTGGGCACGTACGTGGGCAACGGGTTCCCGGTGAAGGCGTCGGACACCCCCGCGCGGCCGACGTCCGCGCCGCCGACGCTGGGCCAGCACACCGCGGAGGTGCTGGCGGAGCTGGGTTATTCGGAGGCGGAGATCGCGGAGTTCCTGGAGTGAGGGGTCAGCCCGTGCCGGGCGGCGTCGGTGTTACGGGTTGCAGTGCCGTTCCGGCCAGGTCCGGCCGCCGAACTGTGCACGATGGAGTGTTCGCGCCGACTGCTTCGCCCTGGTAAGGATGGGGGCGGGACCTGAGGAGGACCGATGTCAGCACAACCGAAGCACGCCCTCTGGCACCCGTTTGCCGATATGGGGGCCGTCGACGGGGATCGGATGGTCATCACCCGCGGCGAGGGCTCCTACGTCTGGGACGACGCCGGGCGGCGGTACTTCGATGCCACCGCGTCGCTCTGGTACGCCAACTTCGGGCACGGGCGGCCGGAGATCACCGAGGCCGTCGGCAAGCAGCTGCGGGCGCTCGACTCGTACAACCTGTTCGGCTACAACGCGAACGAGCCGGCGATCGAGCTGGCCGACCGCGTCGCCGAGCTGGCGCCGACCCCCGGCTCGAAGGTGTTCTTCGGATCGGGCGGCGGGGACGTCATCGACACCGCCGTGAAGCTCGCGCGCGCCTACTTCGCGCAGACCGGGCGGCCGGAGAAGGTGCACGTCATCGGCCGGACACAGGGCTACCACGGCACGCACGGGTTCGGCACGGCCGTCGGCGGCATCCCGGCCAACGCGGCCGGCGTCGGCCCGCAGCCGCCGGAGTTCTCGCACGTCCCGTTCGACGACGCCGGCGCGCTCGAGGCCGAGATCCAGCGGGTGGGCGCGTCGCGGGTGGCGGCCTTCTTCTGCGAGCCGGTGATCGGCGCGGGTGGCGTGCTGCTGCCGCCGGAGGGGTACATCGAGGCCGTCGCGGAGATCTGCCGCCGCCACGACGTGCTGTTCGTCGCGGACTGCGTCATCGCCGCGTGGGGCCGGCTCGGCACGTGGTTCGGCATCGACCGGTGGTCGGTGCAACCCGACATGATCACGACGGCGAAGGGCATCACCGGCGGGACCATCCCGCTCGGCGCGCTGGTCGTGGCGCCGCGCGTGGCGGAACCGTTCTTCACCGGCGCGCCCGGCGCCCCGATCTTCCGCCACGGCGCGACGTACGCCGGACACCCCGTCGCCTGCGCGGCCGGCCTCGCCACGCTGGACATCTACGAGCGCGACGGCCTGATCCCGCGCGGCCGCGAACTCGAGAAGCCACTCGCCGACGCCGTGTCGGGGGTCAGCGACCACCCGCTGGTGGCGGAGGTCCGCGCCGGGCTGGGCTTCCTCGCCGCGGTGGAGCTGACGGGCGACGTCATGGACGCCGACCCGGGCGCTCCGGTCAAGCTGCAGCGCGCGTGCCGGGACGAGGGCGTGATCGTGCGCAACCTCGGCCGCGGGATCGCCGTGTCACCGCCGCTGATCGCGGCGGAACCGGAGTTGGACCTACTGGCCACGGCGCTGCCCAAGGCCCTGGACCGCCTGCGCTGACGCCGCCGAGCGGCGCATCCAAGGCCTCCGACGCCCTGGATGCGCCCGCTCACGGTCGTGCGGGCCTGCCGCTGGCCTTCGCGGTGCCGGAGCCCGCCGCTCACGATCGCGTGAGCTGGCCCCGGTCGCGGTTGTGCGGGCCTGCTGCTCCTGCCCTCGGCGCGCCGAGGCTGCTCGCCGATCGTGCGGGCGGGCCGGTCGCGAGCTGGGCGAACGTCGCGAACGTCAGGACACGCAGAACTCGTTGCCCTCCGGGTCCGCCACCGTCACCCAGCTGTGTGGTCCCTGCTGTCCGCGGTGCAGGAACTTCGCGCCCCTCGTGGTCAGCTTCTCCACCGTCGCGTCGACGTTGGCCGCGCCTACCCAGACATCCAAGTGGAGGCGGTTCTTCACGGTCTTGGGTTCCGGAACCAGCTGGAACAGCACCCGCTTCGGCGGGCCTTCTGGTGGGGAATCCGGGTGCCGGATGGCGGCACCCGTCTTCCACACCAGTGCCCCGTTGTGCATCTTCGTCTCCGCGTCGCTCGCGTAACCCTTCGCGATCATCTCGCGGATGAAGTCTTCATCAGTCGGTTCCACGGCCCAGCCGAGCGTCTCGGCCCACCAGTCGGCGAGCACGTGCGGGTCGGCTGAGTCGACGGTCACCTGGAAGTCATACGCCATACCGGCACGTTAACGACCGAGTCCGACATTTTCCGGAGCGCGAGGTCTTCGGGCACCACCGTGAACCGCCACTTGTCGACGCCGCCGCCCATGATCTCGGCGTAGCGGCGGGCGCCGTCCGCGTTCGCGAAACGCACTTGCTGGCCGTTCGCCAGGTGGGTGATCTTGACCGCCACGCTGCCTCCTCAGAACTCCCCGAAAAGATTGGGCCGGCCCGCGGAGCTTCCCCCTCCGGGACCGGCCCGCACAGTAGAACACATGTTCGACTGGTCGCGCCAGTGGATCCCCCAGGTAGGGGAGAAAAGGGCATTTGTGCAGGTCAGAGCGGACGGATCAGCGCGACGCGCGGCCAGGTGTCCAGGCCGCGGGCGGCCTCGGAGCGGCGGATGTCACGCAGCCCGTCGCCGATTTCGGCGTCCTCGACGGCCCGGAACCGCAGCCGTTCGTAGTAGGGCGCGTTCCACGGCACCTCGGTGAACGTCGTGAGCGTGAGCGCCGGCAGACCGCGCTCGGCCGCCCACTCGGCGAGCGTCTCGATCAGCGCGCTGCCCAGGCCGCGTCGCGCGTGGCTCGGCCGGACCGAGACCTGTTCGATGTGCGCGCGTCCGTCGACGACCTCCGCGATGAGGTAGGCGACCGGGCGGTCGTCGGCGTCGACGCTCACCCAGGCGCGGCCGTCGGCCTGGTAGACCGACAGTTCCGCGACCGAGCCCGGGTCGTCGTCGGCGATCGCGGCCATGCCGAGGTCGCGGAAGAGCTGCCCGGCCTCGCGTTCGACGTCGATCAGGGCGGGCAGGTCGTCGGGGCGCGCGAGCCGGATCACCCGCGCATTCCTACTCGCGCGCCGGCTCCGGCGCGCGGCATTTTTACAGCGAGTACGACGAAATCGTCCGCTGGATGCGGTCGGCGTAGCCGCGCAACGCCGTGATCGCGTCGTCGCGGGCGCCTTCGGAGATCCGGGCGGCGGGACCGGCCACGGTCAGCACCGTCGGCCGCCTGCCCATCGTCGGCACCGGGACCGAACAAGCCCAGACACCTTCGTCGATTTCGCCGGAACTGACCGAGAACCTGTTCTCCTGCGCGAACTTCAGCTCGTCACGCACACCGGTGCCGTACTGGTCGATGATCGGCGGCAGCCGCCGGTCGCGTTCGATCTCCGGCAGCAGCGCGAGCAGCATCTTGCCGGACGCGCCGAGCCCGAGCGGCACCGAATGCCCGGGCTCGAAGGTGAACCGCATGGCGCGGTCGCACTCGACGCGGTCCGCGCACACGGCGGCGTCACCGAACTGCTGGAACAGCATCACGGTCTCGCCGAGTTCGCGGGCCGCTTCCTCCATGGCCGGCTTCGCCAGCCGGACGAGGTCGTTCGCCAGCTGCGCGGCCCGCGCGAGCGGCATCACCTGACTGGTCAGGTGGTAGTGCCCGGCGGTGCCCTCTTCGAGCAGCTGCAGCTCCTTGAGCAGGGCGACGTAGCGGTAGGTCGTCGCGACCGGGGTGCCGATCGTGGCGGCGAGCTCGGCCACGCTGGCCTCCCACCGGCGCTCGGAGAACGCGAGCAGCAGCTGCAGGACCTTCCGGGAACTGCTGGCCCCGGGGGTACGGCGGGGGGAAGTGGTGGCGGAACCGTCGACGGCACTGACGGCAGGCGTCATCATGACCTCTCGGTGAGACAAAAACGACCTTCGCTATCACACGGGGTGAATAAATTAGCACGTTGCGTGAAACGAAAGCCAGCATTTCCGAATCCCGGTCAGATTCCCACTTGCGCTCGCCGAAGTGATTTTTGTTGTAGCACAACGGTGTTCAACGACGCTCCAGGAACGGCGTCAGCAGCCCCGGAAGTGCCTCGTCGGCCAGTGTCAGCCCGTCCGTCTCGCCGACGTCCAGCACTTTGTAGTGGCCCTTGCCCGCGGCCACCGGGGCGATCACCGTGACCAAGCCCGCGCGGCGCTGGAAGAACGAACGCTCGACGACGACGCCCGTCATGCCGTCGCACCGGACCACCGCCGTGCCGCGGTCCAGTGAGCCCGACCGCGTCACCAGGTAGCGGCCCGTGAGCGCGTGGCCCAGGCCGCGGTAGCGGTCCCAGCCGACCAACGCCGCGAACGGCAGCAGCACCACGGCCACCTGCCACGGCCAGTCCGGCCAGCCGGCGAGCCACGCCAGGGCGTAGAGCGCCGCTCCCAGCAGGAGCACGCCGATCACCGCGCGGGTCAGCCGGCGGTAGAGCGCCCGGCGGGGGTGCCGCACCAGCGGCGTCGCCGCGGGGTCTTCGCCGAGGACCGCCGCGACGACCTCGTGGACGCGGGCGACCGGCGCCGGGGGCAGCAGGAGGCCGCCGCTCTTGTCCGCGCCCTTGCCCTCGCGCAGGCCGCCCGCGATGGCGACGCAGCGGGCGCCACCCGCCAGGCGCAGCGGCAGCGGCTCGCGGACCTCGACGCCGCGCAGCCGGTCCTCTTCGATCGACACCGAGCGCGTCGTGATCAGGCCGCGCCGGATGTGCAGCGTGCCGGCGGGCTCGCGGGTGAGCCGGAAGTTCCAGAACGACAGGATGTAGCCGCCGACCGACAGCACCGACACGAGCAGCAGCAGCCCGACGGCGGCGAGCACCACGCTCACCCACGCCGGGGTGTCGGCGAAGTGCCCGACAACCGTCCGGACCAGCGAGAACTGGACCGGGTCGAAGTGCAGTTCGTGCGCGAAGTGGTAGACGGTGCCGACGGCCGCACCCACCACCGCCAGCCCGGACAGCGTGAACGGCGCGTACCGCAGCCACCGCTTGTCGACGGCGGCGACGAGCTGCTCCGTCGGCGCGGCGGGCGCGGCTTCCGTCGAAGACGGAGCAGCCACGGCCTTCCGGTGCAGCAGCAGCGTCCGCAGCCGCTGGGCCTCGGCGACCGTGACGGCGTCGAGCACCAGTTCGTCCTTGTTCGGCCCCTTGCCGTGGTTGTGCCGCCCGGTGCCGATCCGCGTCGCGGCCAGCGAGAACAGCCGGTGCTTGGGCTCGGAGGTGACGTCGACCGTGCGGATCCGGTCGCGCGGGATGGCCCGCTGCTTGCGCAGCAGCAGCCCGGTGTGCCACTCGACCTGCGACTCGGTGATGCGGTAGCGCGACGTCAGTACGTGCGAGACGCCGGTGAAGACGGCGATGGCGGTGAAGGCCAGGCCGATCCACTGCCACGGCTCGCCGTGGCCGAACAGCAGCGCGCCCAGCAGCACCGGCAGCGACTTCACCAGGTCCAGCACCGGCCGGATGAGCAGCATGCGCCGGTCGAGGTGGTGCCACGGCGCGTCCTGCGTGCCCTCGGCGGGCCGGACCACGGCCGTCTCGGTGTCCGCGGTGCTGCTCATGTCGCGTCCCCCCGGATCGCCTGGGTCGTCTTCGTGAGCTCGTCGGCCAGCTCCAGCGCGCGGTCGTGCCGCAGGCCCGAGATGCGCAGCGGGCCGGCCGCGGACGCCGTCGTCACCGTGATCTTCGCCAGCCCGAAGAGCTGTTCGAACGGGTCGCGCTCGATGTCGACGGTCTGGATCCGCGAGATCGGCGCGATCCGCCACTGCTGCTTCAGCCAGCCCGCCTGCGTGTAGACGGCTTCCCCGGTGACCTCCCAGCGGTGCACGCGGTAGCGCCACTGCGGCATCACGATCAGGTGCAGCGGGCCGAGCACGCACGAGATCACCAGCGTCACGTCGAGGAACGCGGGTGCGTCGTCGCTGGTCGCCACGATGAGCGTCTGCACCCCGATCAGCACGATCCAGAGGATCGCGGCGGTCGTCGTCCAGTAGCCGATGGCCCGGGGGCTGACCCGGTGTGCCGGCGGCCGCAGCCGCAGGGCCGTACTCTCGGTGTGCTCGCTCACTGCTTCAGCGTGCCCGATCGGTGGCTTGCGTGCCCAGGACAAGTGTCACGATGCCGATCCGGTCCGGGCTCGATCGCATGCCGTTACGATCCCGGGCACAGCCGGTGGAATGGAATCCCCGTCGGGGTGTGTTGTGCTTGAAGGATTCACATACGTGTCGGAGAGCAGTGAGCAGGAGGATCCGGTGGGATTCGATCCCGACGACCTGTACGAGGTGGACTCGGACGTCCCCGACCTGACCGGGGCGGTGTTGCTGCACCACTTCGAGGGGTTCATGGACGCGGGTTCGGCGGGTCGGCTGCTGGCCGAGCACCTGCTGAGCGGGGAGCACCGGGTGGTCGCGCGCTTCGACGTCGACCGCCTCATCGACTACCGCTCGCGGCGCCCGACGATGACCTACGCGGTGGACCACTGGGAGGACTACGACGCGCCGGAACTGGTCGTCCACCTGCTGCACGACGCCGACGAGACGCCGTTCCTGCTGCTGGCGGGCCCGGAGCCGGACCACGACTGGGAGCGGTTCTGCGCCGCTGTCCGGAACCTGGTCGAGCGCTGGGGCGTCCGGCTGACCGCCGGCTTCCACGGCATCCCGATGGGCGCGCCGCACACCCGCCCGCTCGGCGTCACCGCGCACGCCACCCGCCAGGACCTGGTCGGCGAGCACCAGCCGCTGCCCAACCGGCTGCAGGTGCCGGGCAGCGCCGCCGCGCTGCTGGAGTACCGCTTCGGCGAGTGGGGGCACGACGCGGTCGGTTTCGCCGCGCACGTGCCCCACTACCTCGCCCAGCTGGCCTACCCGACCGCGTCGCTCAACCTGCTCGACGCGCTGGGCCGCGCCACCGGACTGAACCTGACCGTCGGCGAGCTGCGCGGGGCCGCGGACCTCGCCGCCGCCGAGATCGAACGGCAGATCGCCGCGTCCGACGAGAACGCCGGCGACGTCGTCCGCGCGCTGGAGCGGCAGTACGACGCGTTCGTCGAGGCGTCCGAGAAGGGCAGCCTGCTCGCCGAGTCCGTCGAGCACATGCCGACCGCCGAGGAGCTCGGGACGCAGTTCGAGCGGTTCCTCGCCGAGCAGAACGGCGGCGAGACCCCGGAGCGTTAGGCCACGGCCAGCAGCACCCGCGAGTGCTTCGGCGTCGTCGCCTCGTCGACCAGCGCGAGCGCGAAGTCGGCGTAGGCGAACGTCTCCGCCGGGAGGAGCGTCGTGACGGCTGTGCGGTAGGAGCCCGTGCCGCCGCCCTCGCCCAGCACGACCGGCGGCGGCGCGACGACCAGCCAGTCCAGGCCGCTCTCGCGCAGCACCGCCAGTTCGGCCGCGTGCCCCAGCGAGAACGCGCGGTGCTCGGCCGGGAAGTCCGGCGCGTCGTGCACCGCGACGCCGGGTGCCGTCTCGAGCGTCGTCCCGATCCCGGCGACGACCAGCCGGCTCACCCCGGCCCGCTTCAGGCCGTCCGCCAGCGCGCGGGCGGCGGCCGGGAAGAACTCGCCCGACGCTGTTCCGGCGGCGTAGGCCACGCTGATGACCGCGTCGTGCCCGGCCACCACCTCCGCGACGCTGTCCGCGTCGGTGACGTCGGCCGCGACCCCCTCGTGGCGACCCGGGTCGCGCACCGCCGCGGTGACCTGGTGGCCCCTCCTGGTCGCCTCGGCGACGACACGCTGTCCGGCCCGGCCGCCGGCGCCGAACACGATGATCCTGCTCATGGAATCCCCTTCCGTCGCCGGTGAAACTAGGCTCGGGGGTGCCGGTTACCGCAAGGAAATCGGCTTCGACCTGGGGGTGGGCGATGGCGACCTACGACCGCATCGGCGTCGGTTACGCGCTGGGCCGGCGGACCGACCCGCGCTGGCTCGCGCCGCTGCTCGACGCGCTGGGGGACGCGGGCACGGTGCTCGACGTCGGCTCCGGCACGGGATCCTACGAGCCGCCCGGGCGGCGGGTCACCGCCGTCGAGCCGTCCGCGGAGATGATCCGGCAACGCCCTCCCGGCGCCGCGCCGGTGGTGCGCGCGGTCGCGGAGGCCCTGCCGTTCGCGGCGGGCACGTTCGACGCCGCGCTCGCGGTGCTGACCGTGCACCACTGGCCCGGGTGGCGGCGCGGCCTCGCCGAACTGCGCCGGGTGGCGCGGCGGCAGGTCGTCCTGGCCTACGACACCGGGCGCCACAACGACTTCTGGCTGGTGCGCGAGTACGTGCCGGAGGTGGCGGAGCTGGAGCGGTCACGCCCGTCGGCGTCGGACGTCGCGGCTTTCCTGGGCGCGCGGAGCGTCGTCCCGCTGCCGGTGCCGTGGGACTTCACCGACGGCGTCTTCCCGGCCCACTGGCGGCGCCCGGAGGCCTACCTCGACCCGGCGGTGCGGCAGGCGTGCTCGGCCCTGGCCCAGACGGCACCTGACGCCGTGGCGCGCGGCATCGCCCGGCTGCGCGCGGACCTGGCGTCGGGTCGCTGGCACGAGGCGCACCGGGATCTGCTGGACCTCCCGGAGTGGGACGCGGGCTTCCGGCTCGTCGTCGCTTGAGCGGGCGTGAACTACCTCGGTGGGGTGGGGGCCGTGTCGGGTACCGTCCCGGGATGAACCAGACGGAAAGCCCTTCGTCCGCAGCGAAAACCTTGAGGCGCACGCTGGGCAGGCTGTTGTTCCGGGTGGCCTCGAAAGTGCACGACCCGTACACCGATCAGCTGAACCGGATGCGCACGGAACTGCGTGAGGAGATCGTCCGCCAGGGTGACCGGCTCCTCGATCGGGTGGTGGAGTTCGAGATCCGCAGCCGCCGCGACATCGTCTACGCCGGCGACCAGGACGCCGCGCTGGAGAGCAACGTCTTCGCCCGCGAGCACTTGGTCGGCGCCCCGCACTTCGGCCGTCCGAAGCAGACACTCGAGTACGCGCTTTCCCTGGCGCCGCAAGGCGGAATGGCACTGGAGTTCGGCGTCGCGTCCGGCAACACGCTGCGCACGATCACCCGCGCTCGCAACAGCGAGCAGGTCTACGGCTTCGACTCGTTCGACGGCCTGCCCGAGGCGTGGCTCAACGGCATGCCCGCCGGCGCGTTCGCCCGCGACGACCTGCCGGACGTCCCGGGCGCCGAGCTGGTCGTCGGCCTGTTCGCCGACAGCCTCCCCGGGTTTCTGGACGGGCACCCGGGCCACGTCGACTTCCTGCACGTGGACGGCGATCTCTACAGCTCCGCCAAGACCGTCCTTGACCTCTGCGGGCCGCGGCTGCACGCCGGCAGCATCGTGCACTTCGACGAGTTCTTCAACTTCCCCGGCTGGAAGAGGCACGAATACCGCGCCTGGACGGAGTACGTCGAGCGCACCGGCGTCGAGTTCGAGTACGTGGCCTACACCTACAACGACAACCAGGTCACGGTGAAGATCACGAAGGTGTAGGCGGTCCGTCGGCGATCCGGCGCAGTTCGAGCGCGCCGGCCTCGGCCCACGGGTGCCGCGACGCGACCTCGACGGCCGTCTCGTGGTCCGGGCAGTCGAGGATGACGTAGCCGCCGATCTGCTCCTTGGTCTCGGCGAACGGGCCGTCGGTGAGCAGGACGTCGCCGTCGCGCACCCGCAGCGTCTTCGCTTCGGCCGGCGGACGCAGGCCCGTGCCGGTCTGCCGGATCCCGCGCCGCGCCAGCTCGGCGCCCCATTCGTGGCAGCGCTGAGCCATCTCGGGGCCGGCGGCCGCCTCCGCGGATTCGTCACCGGCGAGCAGGAGCAGGTATCGCATGCGGTCAGCATGCCACGCGGCTCAGCCGTAGCAGCCTTCCTGGTTCAGCGGACCGAACGACGGCAGCAGCAGCCCGCACAGGTAACCGTCGAGCCACCGGCCGTTGCCGGAGAGGTTGACGCCGAGGCGGACCAGCGGCGCGAACCCGCGGATCCCGGCGGCGAGCGCGTCCTGGTTGCGCTGCAGCATCGACGTCAGCTGGTCGAGCTGGGTGAGCAGCGGCCCGAGCTGCCCTTCGTCGTCCTCGATCAGCCCGGACAGCTCGGTCGCGAGCTGCCGCGAACCGTCGAGCAGGGCGGCGTCGCGGTCGACGAGCGTCTGCGACACGGTCCGGGTGTTGGCGAGCAACGTCGAGAGCCGGCCGTCGCGCGCGGCGAGCGTGTCCGAGAGCCGCGACAGTCCCGTGAGCGCGGCGCGGACGTCCTGCGGGGTGTTCGCGAGCGTCGCGGACAGCGTGTCGAAACTCTTCGCCAGCTGCGCGGTGTCGATTCTGTCCACAGTGGACGAAAGCCGGCCGAACGCGGCGAGGACGTCGTACGGGACGGTCGTCCGCGAGCGGGGGATCGGCTCGTCCGGGTCGAGCGTGGCGTCGCCCTGCGGGTCGAGGGCCAGGAACTTCTGGCCCAGCACGGTTTTCAGCCGGATCGCCGCGCTCGTCGTGTCGCCCAGCCACGCGCCCTTCGCCTGGAACGACACCAGGACGTGGTCGCCGGCCAGCCGGATGTCCGAGACGCGGCCGACCCGCACACCGGCGATCCGGACGTCGTTGCCCGCGAACAGGCCCGCGGCTTCGCCGAACTCGGCGGAATACGTGGTCCCGTCGCCGATCACCGGCAGGGACCGGGCGTTCATCGCGGTCACCACGCCCAGGGTCAGCACCGCCAGGCCGGCGAGCGCCGTCCGGACCGGGGCGGCGTCGGCCCGGCGTATTGACATGGCGTCAAGGGTGACGCACGTCACGCCGGGCCGCCAGTGGGGTCCCCCGAAGAGGCGAAGATCGCCGCGTCACGCCGATGTGAGCAGCGGGTATTCGCGGTACTCCAGCGCGTTGGCCGCCCGGTCGGTCATCCGCAGGAAGATGCCACCGAACAGCCGCGTGCTCAGCATCTTGTAGGCGCGGTTGCGGTTGCGGATCTTCTTGGTCGTGCGCGGCGCGAGGAAGTTGCCCGAGCCCTTGCCGTTCTTCTGCCCGACCGCGGCGGGTTTGCGCAGCCGCTCCTCGTACTTCGCGAACGCCGCCGTGTGGTCGCCGCCGGCCGCCGCGAGCTCCCCGGCCAGCACCTGGGCGCCCATCATCGCCAGCCCGGTGCCGGACCCGCCCGGCCCGGCGCACCACGCGGCGTCGCCGAGCAGCACGACCCGGCCCGTCGACCAGCGGTCCAGGTGGATCTGGCTGATCGAGTCGACGTAGAGGTCGTCGGCCGCGGGCAGCGCTTCGAGCAGCTTCGCCGTCTCCCAGCCGGTGTCCGCGAACAGCCGCGCGACGAGCGCCCGCTGCTCGTCGGCGGTGCGGCGGCGGAACTCGACGTCGTCGGCGGCGAAGACCAGCCCGACGTGCAGCCGGTCGGCGTGCCGGTGGCTGCCGACCATCAGGCCGCGGCCGGGCTCGTTGTAGAGCACGCTCGTGTGGTCGAGCCCGAGGTGGTTGGGCGCGGTGAATCCGGCGATGCCGAAACCGAGGTCGCGGCGGAAGTCCCGCTCCGGGCCGAACGCGGCGGCCCGCACCCCCGAGTGCACGCCGTCGGCCCCGACGACCAGGTCGAACTTCCGCGGCGCCCCGCGCCGGAAGGTGACCTCGACGCCGTCCGCGTGTTCGGTCAGGCTCGTGACGCGGTCGCCGAAGACGTACTCGGTGTAGTCCTGGGTGTGCTCGTACAGGACGCGGGCGAGGTCACCGCGCAGGATCTCGACCTCGCCGCTCCACGCGGCGCCGGGCACGCTCAGCTGCGGCTTCCCGTCGAGGCCGAGCACGGTCTGCTCACCCATCGCCGTCTCGAACCGGCGCACGTCGCCGAGGACGCCCATCGCGGCCAGCAGCTTCACCTGCTCACCCCGGAAGTCGACGGCCTGGCCGCCGGGCCGCAGCTCCGGCGCGGTCTCGACGACGGTGACGCGGTAGCCGCTGCGGTGCAGCCAGTAGGCCGCGGACGGGCCGGCGATGCTGGCCCCGGACACGAGCACGGTCTTGGCGGTCATCGGGAGTTCCTCTCGGTCGGTGATGACCGAAGACTGCGTGCCGCCGCTGACGACCCGCGCACCGTTCACTGACGGCGGCGCCACTCGCTGGGCAGCACGCCGTAAGCCGTGCGGAACCCGCGCACCGAGGTCAAGGCCGACAACCTCGACCCCGACCGCGGGCCGATGCTCGTCATCTCCGGCGAGTACGGCCACCAGGTGCCGCACGCCATCGCGCACGCCACCTGCGAGCGGCAGCTGAAGAACCCGGGGACGACGGAGTTCGCCGAGCTCGCCGGCCGGTTCGTCGAGTAACCGCAGGTCAGCCGGGTAAGGCGTCAGTTGGCCGGTGATGTCCGGTTCCAGTGGTTAGCATGGCGCGGTGGACCGTTCCGCCGCAGGCCGGATCCAGGAAGACGCCGACGAGGCCGTCGAGGCGCGCATTCTGGACGCCGCCGCGCACCTCATCGCCGAGGACGGCTTCGGCCGGATGAAGCTCGGCGGTGTCTGCGCGCGCTCGGGGTACGCGAAGTCCGTGATCTACCAGCACTTCGGCGACAAGGACGGCCTCGGCGGCAAGCTGGTCGAGTACGCCGTCGAAGAGTTCACCGACGCCTACAGCGAAGCGGTGGCGGCCCGGACCGGGTCCGCCACCGCGACGCCGATGGACATGCTGCGGGCGCTGCTGGACATCATCTTCGAGCTCATCACGACGATGCCGACGCTCAACCACGCGTTCCTGGCCCTCTGGGGTGACGCGTCCGCGGAGAGCTCGGCCATGCGCGCCGCCCTCACCGAGGCCGACCGCCGGTTCCGCTTCGCCATCGCCCAGACCGTCGCCAGCGGCGTCGCGGACGGCAGCATCACCGGCGTCCGGGACGCCGACGCGTACGCGTCCGCCCTGCTCGCCCAGCTGCGCGGGATCTCGATGCAGGCCCTGATCGACCCGGACGGCATCGACCTGCGCGGCGTCCGCGCCGAGCTGGAGCGCGGCGTCGACCGGCTGTCCGCGAGCTTCCGCGGCACGCTACAGGCTGAAGGCGATTGACCGCAGCACCAGCACGGCGACGAACACCAGCGTGAAGGCCAGATCGAGCGAGATCCCGCCGAGCCGCACCGGCCGCACCACCCGTCGCACCGGCCCGATCACGGGCTCGGTCGCCGCGTAGGCCAGCCCGCGAGCCCGCCGGGTCCACGGCGGGCTGTCGGCCACCATGCCGACCCAGTCCAGCACCATCCGCGCGATCAGCACGAGCATGTACAGGGTCAGCGCGAACCCCAGCAACGTCCCCAACGCACCCATCGGTCCTCCTCCGTCTTGCTACCCGATGAACGCGCGGGGGTGGCGGAGAGTGCCAGGTCTGTCCGGTTTCACAGCTTTTCGACAGGAACCAGGGTGACGCGGTACCGCCACGACCCGTCTTCGCGGACGCCGCCGTGCCGCTCGATGGTCTTCGCCGAGGCGACGTTGCCCGGCTCGCAGACGAGGACCACCTCGGGCATCCCGCGGGCGCGCGCCTCGTCGAGCACGCGGGCCAGGGCCCAGCCCGCGAGCCCACGCCGGCGCGCGGACGGCCGGACGCCGTAGCCGATGTGCCCGGCACCCGCGTCCCGGCGGCGCAGCGCGATCCCGCCGAGCACGCGCTCGCCGTCGACGATCCACCAGTACTCGGTGGACTCGTCGGTCGTCAGCCGCGTCAGCCAGGCCGCGAATCCGGCTGGCGTCGCGACCTCGTCGGCGGGGAGCAGCCCGAAGCCGTCCTCGTGGCGGCCGGGGCCCCACTCGGCGTGCGCGTCCAGCCAGGCGGTGCGACGGTCCGCGGTGGGCGTGATCAGTTCCGGCACTCCGCGACCGTATCCGCCCAGCGGTGGATCGCGAAGTGACTGCCGTCGCGGCGGATCTCGGCCGCGCCGGGGCCCGCGAAGTGCGCCGGCACAACGAGTTCCCGGTTGTCGGCCGCGCGTTCGAGCACGCTCCGGCGAGTGGCGGCGGCCTGGCGCGGGTCTTCGCAGAAGCAGCTGCTGTGGCGGGGATCGAGGATCTGCACCGGGCTGTGCAGCAGGTCGCCGACGAACACGGCGCGGTCCGCACCGGACGTCAGGCGCACGAGCGCCGAGCCGGGCGTGTGGCCGGGCGCCGGCTCGAGCGTGAGGTTGCCGTCGATGCGGTGGCTCGTCTCCCACAGCACGGCCCGGCCGAGGACCGGGGCGATGCTGTCGGCGTAGACGAGAAGGCTGCCGTCGCGGCGCAACTGCTCCTGCTCGGTGCGCGGCGCCGGGCGGCGGTGGGCGTTGCGCGGGTCGAAGTACGTCTGGTCGGCGCGGGGGATCACGTAGGTGGCGTTGGGAAAGGCCGGCACCCACTCGTCGTTGCGCAGCAGGGTGTTCCAGCCGACGTGGTCGTAGTGGATGTGGGTGTTGACGACGACGTCGACGTCGTCGGCCCGCACCCCGGCTTCGGCGAGGCGGTCCAGGAAGCCGGTCTTCAGGTGGTCGAACAGCGGGATCTGCGGCCGCTGCCGGTCGTCGCCGACGCCGGTGTCGACGAGGACGACTTTCCCCTCGCTGCGCAGCACCCACGTCTGGACGGCGGCGTGGTAGCCGTCGGTCTCCGGGTGCCAGTGGTCGGGGGAGAGCCAGGATGCGTTGTCCCGCCGGAGTCCGGCCGGGCTGTCCGGCACGATGGTCCGCAGCGGGGCGATCTCGCCCTGCCACTCGACGACCTTGAGCACTTCGACGTCACCGATCTGCATGCCTCCACGCTAAGACGTTCACGTGAGTGTTTCCATGGCCGAAATGCTCGTCTGAATGCGCGATCGTCTCACGGTTACGATGGACTCGTGGACCTCCTGAGCGACGCGATCGCCGCGATGCGGATCGGGCAGCCGACGTCGAACCGCCTGCGCGCCGGCTCGACGTGGTGCTACCGCTTCGCGCCGTACGAGGGCGCGGGGTTCCACGTGCTGCTGCGGGGGAGCGGCTGGCTGGTCCCTTCGTCCGGCGAGCCGGTGCCCCTGGGCGCGGGCGACGTGGTCCTGGTCCCGCACGGCAGCGCCCACACGCTGTCGTCCGCCCCGGACGCCGCCGGCGCGGTGCCGTTCGAGACGGCGGTGCCCGAGCCGGACGGCCGCACGGAGTTCCTGTGCGGCAAGTACCGCCTGGACCGCGCGCGGCAGCACCCGGTGCTCGCGGCCCTCCCGGAGGTCGTCCACCTCCCCGCGAGGATCGGCCACCACCCGGAGCTGCGGGCGGCGATCGACCTGCTGGGCGGCGAGGTTGCGGCGTCCCGCCCCGGCCGGGACACCGTGGTGACGGGCCTGCTGGACCTGCTGCTGGTGTACCTGGTCCGGGCCTGGCTGGCTTCGACGGAGCACCCGGGCTGGCCGGAAGCCTTGCGGGACCGCGAGATCGCGGCCGCACTGGCGGCGTTGCACGAGAATCCCGCGGCCCCGTGGCGCATCGAGGACCTCGCGGCCCGGGTCGGCCTGTCGCGCGCAACACTGGCCCGCCGCTTCACGGCGTTGACGGGCCGCCCCCCGATGGCGTACTTGACGTGGTGGCGCATGACCACGGCGGCCCGGCTGCTGCAGGACACGGACCTGCCGCTGCCGTCGATCGCGTCGAAGATCGGTTACGGCTCGCCGTTCACCTTCTCGCACGCGTTCAAACGCCAGTTCGAAGTCGCGCCCGGCACATACCGCTCGAGCTCCGGTCGTAAATGATCTTTCGTTCGTTATCTTGACGAACAAGTCATTCTCGCGGGGGATCGCTATCGGTGACAAGTTCGGGAAAGCCTCGAATATTGGCTGGTCAGGCTCATTTCGGTGGCTGTCGAGTTTGTTGGGCCGGGTCGAACAGTGAGCCCAATCGGACTAAAACGGCAAGGATGAGCAAGTTTGTTGCAGAACCTCGCTAAGATGGCCTGGGCTATGCCCATAGTGAGGTGGAGGACTTGCGATGATGGGTGAGACACCGGGCGCGGGTGCCCTGTGGTCTCTGGTCCAGGCATTGCAGGGCGTGTCGTGCCTGAGCGACCCCAACAGCCGTCGGCTGGTCCTCCGGTTGCTCTCCGACGAACTGGGCTATTTGTTGCCCGTTAACGAATATTCGCAGACGAACTTGCATTTGCTCGCGATCGTCGACTCGTGCCGGCAGCGGCCGGACGGCTTGCTCGTCCTCCTCGGTGTGCTGGAGAGCGTGGAGCCCGGCACCATCGCGCTGACAGAGGTCCGGCAGATAATTCTCGACCTGACGTCGCTGCAGGCCTGGACGGCCGAGGAGCGGCACCAGTTGTTCGGCCTGTTGTCCGGCGTGACCGCGTCCGACGTCACCGACATCTACGCGCACGTCGCCGGTACCGGTGCGCCCCCACTGCCGCCCGAAGCGCAGCTGGAGCAGGCGTTTTTGCTGCTGGAGACCCTGAACTGCGGTCCGGACGGGGTGCCGAAGAGCTTGATGCTCGTCGAGCACGTCGCCGCGCGGCTTCGGTTCGACCTGGCCGCGGAGATCCGGGGATGGGTGGACGAGAAGGCCCGCCGGATGGATCTGGTCAAGGAACTCGAAGGTTTCCGTAATCAGATCAAGGGTGTAGCCCGTTTGGTGGATCCGCCGAAACCCCGGTCGGAGGCCTACCTGGTTTTCCTGCTGCAGCCCGACGGGCCGACCGGCGACGGCTATCTGTTGTCGCACTGGCGGCAGCTTGACGTCTCCGGTGGCTGGTACCCGGAACGCGGGCCCGACTTCTTCGGTGGATTTGAAGAGGTGCGGCGCAAAGTCGCCGAACTGGCCGAGAAGGTCGAAGGCGAGTGGGCGCCGTACGATCCGGACATCCGGCTCGATTTCATCCTTTCCCGGGACCTGTTGCACCTGGACGTCGACCAATGGCAGTGGGAAGTCGAGACCAGCATTCCGGAACCGCTCGGTTGCCATTTTCCCATGGGGGTGCGAAGTCTGGAAAGAATGAAGGCAAGGAAATGGCACCGTGCTTGGTACGTGCGGTGGAAAGAACTCAAAGCGCAGGCGGGGGGCGGTGGCTCGATCGCGCCCGAATCCGGGTTCTGGAGCCCGCGGGACGAGGCGCGGAATTTACGTGAGCTGACGGCGTGGTTCGAGGCGAAACCGGATCTCGTCGCCTTCGTGCTCAGTGAGCCGCCTCGTCCGTTCACCGTGGAAAGCGACGAGATCGCCGTGGGCCTGCGCGCCGGCTTTCCCGTCATGGTCTGGCATCGAGAAGACTGCCGTTCGGAGGAATTTTCCCACACCGTGAAAGAGCTACTGCACGCCGAAGACCCGCACCACCTGCTGGAACGCCTTCGGCTCATCAGGCTGTCCGCGTTCGCCGAAGGGCCGGAAGGAAGTCACGTCGGCAGCCGGCTGGCGATCTTGTGGGACGACCCCGAACGCATGGTGGTACCGCAGCGCCCGACCGCACCCGAGGCGGTGTCGAGCGTATGACCGGTGCCGAATCGGAAAACCACGAACGTGACTGGCAGGTCTACCGGGGAACCGGGCTTCCCGCCGGAACCGGGGAGGTCTCGCTGCCGGACCCGCCGCCCTGGCGTGAGTTCGGCGGTGAGGGGCCAGTCACCCTGCCGCCCGACGACGGCGGTGACGGGCAACGCCGGATCGGACGGCTGCGCAGCCAGGCCCGGGTCTCGGACCGGCAAGAGGTCGCGATGGTCAACGCGGCCATCTACCTGCGGCGCCCGCTGCTGGTCACCGGTCGTCCGGGTACCGGGAAATCGAGCCTGGCCTACCTGGTGGCCACGGAACTCGGGCTCGGTCCGGTGCTCAAGTGGCCCATCTCCAGTCGGTCGGTCCTGAAGGACGGGCTCTACCTCTACGACGCGATCGGCCGCGTCCAGGCGGCGGGCGAGCACCACGCCGAACCGGCCGACATCGGCGACTACATCCGTGTGGGCCCGCTCGGCACCGCTCTGCTGCCGTTCGAGAAACCGCGGGTCCTGCTCATCGACGAACTCGACAAGAGCGACATCGACCTGCCGAACGATCTGCTGAACGTGTTCGAAGACGGCGAATACGAAATTCCGGAACTCGTCCGTCTCGCGAAACTGCGGTCGGAAGTCACCGTGCTCACGCACGACCGCGGCGGTACGGCTGTGGTCAAGGACGGCCGCGTCCGGCCGCGGGCCTTTCCGATCGTCATCATCACGAGCAACGGAGAACGGGATTTCCCGCCCGCATTTCTCCGCCGGTGCTTGAAACTCGAAATGCGGCCGCCCACGTTCGAGCAACTGGGGCTGATGGTGGCGGCCCAGTTCGGCGACACCGACGGCCTGGACATCCGGCTGCTCATCGAGCAGTTCCTCGAACGCAGTGAACGCGTGGGCGGCTTGGCGGCCGACCAATTGCTGAACGCCGTCCACATGGCCGCCGAACTCGCGACTTCGGGGGCGTACCAGCGCGACGGCGACTGGACCGAACTCCTCGAAGCGATTTGGCACCCGTTGTCGTCCTTGGAGTCGGAGTGACCGCGACGCCCAGTGGAGCTCAGCCGCCCCGGGAACCGGGCGCGGCTGAGCCGGTGCTGCGCGTGCGGGACCTCTCGTGGCGGGAGGCCCGGGACATCTTGTGGCTGGCCGGCCGGCTCGGTGTGCCGCGAGCGGCGGCGAAACCGGCGAGGCCTGGCAAGAAGGATCCGCCGCCGGCGGTCGACGGGACAGACCAAGCACCGCCCGAAACGCCGGACACCGGCGCTGCTCCCCGGCAACCGGACGACACGGACAACACCGGTCCGGCGGGAGGGAATGCCCCACCGGACCCGGGGGCGTCGTCACTGCGCAGGCAGGACTGGCTGCCGGGGCCGACCCGGTTCGTCCACGCCGCGGGCGTGACAGCGGACGACGGCCGGGAGACCGCGCCGCTGAACTGGCCGACCGCGCCCGCGCTGCCACAGGCGCGGGAAATCAGCCGGGCGCTCCGGCCGCTCATGCGGTCGTCGCCCTCGCCGTGGGCGACGATCCTCGACGAGGAAGCCACCGCCACTCGAGCCGCCGACGACGGGATGTGGTTACCGGTCTGGAAGCCGGACCTGTGGCACCGGTTCGAACTCGCGCTCGTGGTGGACACCGCGCCGTCGATGGAGCTCTGGCAGCACACCGTCGGCGAGTTCCGGAACCTGGCCCGCAGGCAGGGAGCCTTCCGGGACGTGCGGGTGCACCTGATGGACAGTTCGGAGCCGTCGGCCGGCGATCCCATTCTGCGCGCGGAAGGGAATGGCGGGGCGGTCTACCGGGCCAAGGACCTCGCCGATCCGACCGGGCGCAGGTTGATCATGGTCATGACGGATGCGATCGGCACGACCTGGCACGACGGCGTTGCCCACGAAATGCTGGCCCGGTGGTCCGAGCAGATGCCCGTGGCCGTGGCGCACATGCTCCCGCAGCGGCTGTGGATGTGGGGTGGGCTTTCCCCCAGCAGGCTGCGGCTGTCGGCGTCCGCTCCTGGCGTGCCCAACCGCCGGTTGCGGGTCCACACCAAGGGCTCCGGCGCGCCCGCGGCCGGCGATATGCCTTCGGCGGCGACCGAGGGCGCGGTCGCCGTTCCGGTCCTGACCTTGTCGGAAGCCTGGTTGCGGGACTGGGCCAAACTGGTTTCGACGGCGACCACGATCGAGACGACCGCCGTGCTCGCCCACCCCGACCACCGCAAGCGGCTGCTGGACACCGCGGGCCAAGTCGAGCCACCCGAAGAAGTGACGCCACGGAACCAGGTGCTCCGCTTCCGTACTTACGCGTCCGAGCAGGCCTTCCAGCTGGCGGGCCTGCTCGCGGCCGCGCCCCTGAACCTGCCGATCATGCGGCTCGTGCAACGCGTGCTGCTCCCGGGTTCCGGACTTCCCGCGCTGGCCGAGGTGCTCCTCGGCGGTTTGCTCCACCGGGTCTCGCGAAACCATGCCGCGGCCGATCCGTCGGAAGTGACTTTCGAATTCCGGGACGGAGTCCGGGCGGAACTCCTTTCCGGCGAGCGGCGTGACACCACTGTGAGAGTCGCTCGTGTTCTCGGTCAGTACGCCGGTGCCCGGATCGCGGCGTTGCGGAACTACCGCGACGCGGTCGACGACCCGGATGCCGCGTCGTTGCTTGACGCCTCTCCGGAAAACGTGCCCTACCTGCGTGTTCAGGAAGCTGTATTCCGCGCGCTCTCGGGCAGGTACGCGCGCCGCGCGAAGAAACTCGAGGCGGATCTGGCTCCGCACACAGATGCGATGAGCGGCCGTACCTCCGGAGCCCCTAATGTGGTATTTGACACTGTTTCTGGATCAATTCAGAAATCCGGACCCGACCTCGAGGACCACGCCTTGACCACGACCGACACCCGGACCTCGTCGGGTGAGCCCGCGGGTACCACCACCCCCTCCGGAGGAGACGACGCCGTGACAGTTCCCGCCTCGCCTGTACCGGCCGCCTCAGGTCCACTGCGAACATCACGGCCGCAGATCTGGGGAACGATTCCCTTGCGCAACCCGGATTTCGTCGGCCGGATCGATCTGCTGGACCAGCTCAGGGCCCGGCTCGTCCAGGCCGGCGGAGCGACGGCGGTGCTCCCCGAGGCCTTGCACGGCATGGGTGGTGTCGGCAAGTCGCAGACCGTGGTCGAGTACATCTACCGCCACGCCAACGACTACGACGTCATCTGGTGGATTCCCGCCGAGCACCCGTCGCAGATCTCGAGCAGCTTGGTCGACTTGGCCAAACGGCTCGGCCTGCAAGTTCCGGGTACGGCGGACGCGGCGGTGCCCAGTGTTCTGGAAGCACTGCGCAAGGGCGATCCCTATTCACGCTGGTTACTGGTCTTCGACAACGCGGACCGGCCGGAGATCGTGAGCCCGTTCTTCCCGGCGGTCGCCGGCGAAACCGGGCATATCGTCGTGACTTCCCGGAACTCCCAATGGTCCGGAGTGGCGCGGACGGTCGAGGTCGACCTTTTCACCCGCGAAGAGAGCAAAGAACTGCTTCGCCGCGCCGGCGGCGAGATCAACGACGGTGACGCCGACCGGCTCGCCGAGGCACTCGGAGACCTGCCGCTGGCCATCGAGCAGGCGGCGGCGTGGCGCGCGCAAACCGGTATGCCCGTCGCCGAATACCTGGAACTGCTCGACCAGAACCTGGCCGAGATGACGGAGAGCGAAGGCTCGGCCGACTACCAGCGATCCGTGGCCGCGGCGTGGAACGTCCCGCTGGCCAAGCTTCGCGCGTCGCACCCGGCCGCGCTCCAATTGCTCCAGGTGTGTGCCTTCTTCGGGCCGGAACCCATCTCGCGGAACTTGTTCACCGCGGTGCGCGGCGTGCCGGTGCCCGATGATCTCGCCACCGCGTTCAGCCAGCCGATCAAGCTCAACCTGGCGATCCGCGAGATCAGCCGGTACAGCCTGGCCCGGCTGGACCACCGGAGCAACACCCTCCAGCTGCACCGGTTGGTCCAGACCGTGCTCAAGAACAAACTGGACGACGCCGAGCACGACGTGATGCGGCACGCCGTCCACATCCTCCTGGTGCACGGCGACCCGAACGACCCGGAGAACTCGGCCAACTGGAAGACGTACTCCGAGCTGCTCCCGCACGCCATGGTGTCGCGGATGATGGAGTGCCAGTCCGACGCGTGGGTGCGCCGGATGATGATCAATCTGGTCCGCTACCTCGTCAGCTACGGTGACTACGAGGGCGCGCGCGAAACTTCGCGGCAGGCGTTGACCAAGTGGACCGAGATGTTCGGCGAGAGTGACCCCGACACGCTGGCCATGGCCCGGCTGCAGGGTGTCTCACTGTGGCGGCTCGGCCAAACGGAAGAGGCCCGGGCGCTCAACAACCGCACCTACGATCTGGTGCGGGAGACCGTGGGGGAGGACAACGAGCTCTTCCTGAACGTCGCCGGCACCGTGCGGCAGGACATGCGGTCCCTCGGCCGGTTCGACCGGGAACTGGAAATGGGCGAGGACATCCTCGAGCGGTCGCGGCGGGTGCTCGGCGAGGACGACCCGGCAACCTTGGCCGCCGGCGGCAACCTGGCGAGCACGCTCCGCCTGGTCGGCAAGTTCTTCGAGGCGAGGGATCTCGACGAAGACGTCTGGCGGCGCAAGAAGATCGCGCTGGGCGAGGAGCACATCGACACGTTCCTGACCCTGAACGCGCTGGCCATGGATCTTCGTGAGTGCGGCCAGTACGTCGAGGCGTGCGAGCTTCAGGAAGGCACGTTGAAGCGGCAGCGCGAGGTCGTCGGCGACGACCACCCGCGCACGATCGGTGCGATGCGCAACCTCGCCGTCGCCCGGCGGAAGGCCGGCGACCACACGGGGGCGTTCGAGCTTTCGCAGGAATGCGTCGAGCGCTACCGCCGACGGCACGGTGACCGCCACCTCGACACGATCACGTCGGAAACCTGCATGGCTGCCGACCTGCGGCACCTGGGTGACCTGGCCGGTGCTCGCAAGCTCGGCGAGTCGAGTCACCAGCTGTTCGTCGATACCCATGGCGCGGAACACCCGTTCACGTTGGTGTCCGCCATCAACCTGGGGATCACCCTCCGCTTGATGGGTGACATCGAGCAGGCGCGGCTGATCGACGAGCGGACGAGCGCGGCGCTGCAGCGGGTCTTCGGCCACGACCACCCATCCACCATGGTGTGCGTGACCAACCTGGCCAGCGACCTCGAAGCGCTCGGCGAGACCGAGGCAGCGTACGAACTCGACGTCGCCAACCTGGAGCGGTCGGGCCGGGTACTCGGGACGGAACACCCCGCCACGCTGGCGATCGCCCTGAACTTTTCGATCGACATGCGCGCCATGGGCCGCGAGGACGAGGCCACGATCCTGCACGCGAACACGCTCGCCGGACTGCGCAAGGCCCTCGGCGAGCAGCACCAGGCCGTGGCCGCGGCGGTCAAATCCGAGCGGGCCAACTGCGACACCGACACCATGCAGCTTTGACGCACACGCTTCCGTGCTCGCCGTTAATCGGCGGGCACGGAAGCGGTGTTCAACCAGCGCACCAGCTCGACCGGCCGGTCGAGCCGGTGGTTACGGGCGAGCAACTTGTCCCGGACGGCGAGGACGACGTGCGGCGAAGTGAGCAGGATGCTGCGCGTCCCGTCGGCTTCGGCCGGCGATGTGAGCCCCAGCCCGAGCCATGCCTGGTCGTCCTGGGGGCTCGCGCGGATTGTGGCGGTGTAGGCCGCCCGGGCCTGGTCGCGGTCTCCCGCCACGTAGTGCAGGTCGGCCGTGGACAGGTTGCGCGTTCGCGCGGGTGGGACCGCGTTCTCCTGGCCCAGGAATCGCAGCTTGAGCAGATCGGAGCGAGGCGACCGGGTGAGTGACCGGTGGCACGGGACGACGACGGCCGGTCCGAGCGGGCCGGGAGGTTCCTGGGCGCCGGTCGACCAGGCTTTCGCGAGGGCGAGGACCTGGTTCTCATCGGGGCGCAGGTGCTGGAGTCGCCACGCGGCCTGGTGTTCGTCCGCGACCTTCGCCACCACTTCTCGTACCTCGTCGGTGACCGCGCTGTCTTCGACGGCCGACAACCGCTCGGCGATCGAGGCGACGAACCGGCGGCCGAACCCGGTCAGCGCCGGCGACGCGAGCAGCGTCTCGGCCGTCTGCCGCACTTGCCGTCGCCGGTAGGCGTAGTTGAACTGCGCGTACAGCTCGTCGTCCTGTTCGTGCTCGGCTTGCACCCGCCAGAATTCCACGGCCGTCACGAACGCGAGGGCGCCGTGCAGCAGGCCGCCGATCGGACGCGGATCGTCACGCCACGGCGCGTAGAAGAGTTCATCGCAGTCCGGGTCGTGCAGTTCGACGAGATCGAACAGCGCGTTCAGCTTCGAATGCTGGAGTTCGTGGACGAGCGCTTCGGCCAAGTCGACGGCCGAATATTTCGGGGTCATCGCGATCGCGCCGAACGCGATGGACGAAGACGCGCCGGTGATGGAGTTCTCGCTTTCCAGCGGAACGAGTGTGGACATACCGGTGGACAGTTCTTCGGCGAATCCCCGGTAGTGCGTGGTGAGGATGTCCCACGCCTCGTCGAGCAGTTTGGTCCATTCGGCGTACTCGAGCGGGTCGAGCGGGCGAGGGCCGATCGGCGCTGAAAAGGTCCGGTAGGGCCCGCGGTCGTCGACTTCGATCGAAAGGCGGAGCCGGTGCGAAGTCGCGGTGTGCCGGGTGACGGGCGCGAATCCGGGGCTGGGTTCCGGTGCGGAGAACGTGACAGACGCGCTCGAGGTGAGTGTCCGCACGGCCGCCGCGCCGTCCGGCGAGACTTCGAGGACCGCGCGGCCCGCGGGGAACGCCGAGGGCAGGGTGACCTGGCCGACGGTCGGCAGCGTGATCACCCCGTGCACCACCGGTACTTCCAGCGTGCAGGGTAGCCCGCAGCGCGTCGCCGCCGCACCGGCGATCGAGGCGAGGTAGTCCAGGTCGGTCCGCAGCGGCGTGCTGTCCGTGGCCGCTCCGGACAATTTCCGGAGCGTCCGGGTGAGCCAGACACCGGCCGAGGGGTGCAGCAGCAGTTCGTTGACCAGGCCGGGATCGCGCCGGTCGGCCGCGACCAGGACGGACCAGGCGTGCGCCGGGCTGTCCGGCCTGGTGGCGAGGAGTTCCGTCAGTGCGCGAGCCTGCAGTTTCCGCCGGCTGAGCTGCCCGGAGCGCAGGTTTTCGATGACGGCGGCCGATGCGGGCCCGGTGCAGAGCTGGACGAAGAACGACCACGGCAGCCGGTGACGCGGCAGTTCGGCCTGCATTCGATTGTGCTCCTTTTCGCCGGTTCGCCTGAAGCGAATCACGGAGATTCAGGCGCAGGATCGTCCGTCGTGGATCAGATCGAAATCTGTCCTTGAATCTCGTCGACGTCGACTCGCCTGGAGCGGTCGAACACTTTTCTGATTGCCGTGTTCAGCGATGGAGTGTGGAGCGTGCGGAGTTCCCCGAGGGGAACTCCGGTGAGATCGAGCAATTCCGTGTGTACCTCTGAATCGGTTGACCTCACGCCGACCAGCCTCCCTATCGCGATCGCGTTGTTCCATTATGCATGAGGGACATACCCCACGGGAACCGTCCAGCGGCGGGTCTGGGCCGGGTTGTCCACAACTTGTCAAGCCGAGACGGGTCGGCTGCAGGGGGGCACGGAGGAGGAAATGAGTCGGCCTCTACCGCGTTCTCGCTGGTAGAGGCCGGTCTTGCGCAATGGATCTGGGTGCCCTCGGCAGGATTCGAACCTGCGACACCTGCCTCCGGAGGGCAGTGCTCTATCCCCTGAGCTACGAGGGCCCATCGCTGGGCGACGTCAGAAGCTTAGCGCATCCCCCGTGACCCGCGCGGGCAGGGCGCCGCAAAACGAATTTGCTGGTCAGGGGGCTGAAGTTGATCCATTCGTGGGCGTCTCGATAGCGTGGGAGGCCCACCTGAAGGAGCTGTCGTGGTTGAGCCGTTCCGGGTACCGCTCGATGAGGCCGACGTCGCCGACCTGCGGGAGCGGTTGCGGCGGACCCGGTGGCCCGAGGCCGAGACCGTCGGCGACTGGTCGCAGGGGGCGCCGCTCGCCTACGTGCGGGAGCTCTGCCGGTTCTGGGGCGAAGAGTACGACTTCGGCTTCGCCGGCCGGCTCAACGCCTTCCCGCAGTTCCGGGCCGCCGTCGACGGCGTCGGCGTGCACTTCCTGCACGTCCGGTCGCCCGAACCGGACGCGCTGCCGCTCGTGCTCACGCACGGCTGGCCCGGGTCCGTCACCGAGTTCCTCGACGTGCTCGGGCCGCTGACCGATCCGCGGGCGCACGGCGGGGATCCGGCCGACGCCTTCCACGTCGTCGCGCCGTCGCTGCCCGGGTTCGGGTGGAGTGACAAGCCCGCGCTCAAGATCCCGCGGGTCGCCGAGCTGTGGGACGCGCTGATGACGTCGCTCGGCTACGCGCGCTACGGCGCCCAGGGTGGCGACTGGGGTGCCGCCGTCACCAACGCGCTCGCGCGGTACGAGCGCGTCGCCGGGGTGCACGTCAACTACGCGCCCGTGTCGCTGGACCGGGACGACCCGACGGAGCAGGAAGGGCAGGCCCGCGCCGACCTGGCGGAGTTCCGGCGGACCGGCAGCGGCTACGCCGCGCAGCAGGGCACCCGGCCGCAGACGCTCGGTTACGGCCTGACCGACTCGCCCGCCGGGCAGGCCGCCTGGATCGCCGAGAAGTTCTGGGCCTGGACCGACCACAAGGGACAGCCCGAGGACGCCATCGCCCGCGAACGGCTCCTCGACGCGATCTCCGTCTACTGGTTCACCGCGACGGCCGCCTCGTCGGCGCGGATGTACTGGGAGAACACCGACCGCGACCTGTCCCCGATCACCGTGCCCGCCGGGGTTTCGGTGTTCCCCAAGGAGATCGTGCGGCCGTCGCGGCGGCAGGCGGAGCAGCGCTACGCCGACCTGCGGTGGTTCGAAACGCTGCCCGTCGGCGGTCACTTCGCCGCGCTGGAGCAGCCCGAGCTGTTCGTCCAGCAGGTCCGCGGCTTCTTCCGGCTGGTGCGCTAGCCGGAAGAAGCGCCGAAGCGTAATCGGTCCGCCAGGCGGGAAACCCCTCCTGGTGGATTGGTCGGCGCGCGCGTGCGGGGTACTTTTCGGATGGGTGAACTTAGGCTGCCCTCTGTTGCATATATGCGCATCCGACTATATGTTGGGTCTCGACGGTGAACCGGGAACGGAGGCGAAATGGGGCACGGACACGGGCACGGCCAGGCGGCCGCGCCGGCGAGCGCGTCGGGCCGGTACGTCCGGAGCCTGACGATCGCCCTGGGCATCGGCGCCGGGTTCATGGTGCTGGAGTTCGTCGTGGGCTTCGCGACCGGCTCGCTGGCGCTGATCTCGGACGCGGCGCACATGTTCACCGACGTCCTCGGCGTCGGCATGGCCCTGACCGCGATCATCCTGGCCCGCCGCTCCGGTCCCACCGTCAGCCGCACGTTCGGCCTCTACCGCGCGGAGGTGCTGGCGGCGCTGGGCAACGCGATCCTGCTGTTCGGCGTCGCGGGGTACGTCCTCGTCGAGGCCGTCGGCCGGATCAGCGACCCGCCCGCGGTGGCCGGCCTGCCGGTGCTGCTGGCCGCGACGGCCGGCCTGGTGGCGAACATCGTGTCGTTCGCGGTGCTGCGCTCGGGGGCGAAGGAGAGCCTCAACGTCCGCGGCGCGTACCTCGAGGTGCTGGCCGACCTGATCGGCTCGGTCGGTGTGCTGGTCAGCGGCGCGCTGACGCTGCTCACCGGCTGGCGCTACGCGGACCCGATCATCGGCGTCGCGATCGGCCTGTTCGTCCTGCCCCGCACGTGGACCCTGGCCCGCCGCGCGCTGCGCATCCTCTTCCAGCACGCCCCGCAGGGCGTCGACGTCGGCGCGATCAGCGCGGAGCTGTCGGCTCTCCCGGGCGTCGCGGACGTGCACGACCTGCACGTCTGGACCCTGACGTCGGGCATGGAGGTGGCGTCCGCGCACCTGACGCTCGCGCCGCCGGCGCAGCAATCGGACGTGCTGACCGAGGCTCAGAACCTGCTCTCGACGCGCTACGCGATCGAGCACGCGACCCTGCAGGTGGAGGCACCGCACTGCGCGCGCCGCTGCCAGGAACTCTCCTGGTAGCTCGCGCCGCCCCAGCCCCCGAAAGCCGTGAAGGCCTCCTTACCGGCCATAAGAGCCGGTAAGGAGGCCTTCACGGCTTTTCGGAACCGTCAGGGGAGCGGCTGGGCGCCCCGGCCGGCGAGCATCAGCTTCATCTGGTCCATCTCCGCGCCCTGGGACGTGAGGATGCTGTTCACCAGGGCCTTCAGCGCCGGCAGGTTCGAGTGCTCCGACGCGTACTGCGCCATCGACGTGCCGCCCTGGTGGTGGCGGAGCATCAGCTGCAGGAAGTAGACGTCGAACGGGCGGCCCGACAGCGAGCGCAGCTTCGTCAGCTCCGTGTCGGTCGCCATGCCCGGCATCAACGCGCCGCCCGACGGCGACAGCGACGACGGGGCCATCGACATGCCGTCGTGGCCGGACATCGGTTCCGTCATCCACTTCATCGGCGCGCCGATCGCCTGCTCCGGCTGGTCCCACAGCATGAGCCAGCCCTTCATGCGGCCGACCTGCTCGAGCTGCGTGCGTTCGATGTCGAACGCGAGCTGCTTGATCTCCGGGTCGGTCGTGCGGTCGCGGGCGATGCCCGACATCGTGACCGCCTGCAGGTGGTGCGTCGACATGTCCTGCGCGAAGCCGACCTCGACGGAGTCGCGGGCCGGTGTGGCCGTGGCCGCCGGGTCGTCGACGGCGCGGGTGACGAACATCCCCGCGACGCCGCCGATCAGCAGGACCGCCAGCAGCGTCCCGCCGATGATCACCCAGCGCGACCACGTCGGCTGCTCGACGACCTCATCGGTTTCGAGGTCGTCGAGGTCGGCTCCGGAACTCACTGGGACGGCGCGCCCGAGGCCGGGGCGGACGCGGGAGCGGTCGGCACGCCGCCGGGGGCGCCCTGCTCACCCTGCGCGGCGGTGCTGCCCTTGTAGTCCATCGGCTTCGCGTCCGGGCCCGGCTTCGACGGGTCGAACGGCGGCGGGTTGTCCGGGTCGAACGAGCCGGGCACCGCGTCGCAGGACGCGCCGACCTCGGGGTAGACGCCGTTCGGGTTGCTGCGCAGGGCCGCGATGAACTCGTCGATCCGCGGGTCGTCGGCGCTGTCCAGCTTCAGCTGGTGGCCCCAGGACTGCAGCGAGATCGGCTTGTCGAGACCGGGGTAGGGCGACAGCATCGTGAACGGCTTGTCCTTGGCGCGCACGCTCAGCAGGTTCAGCGCGTCACCCGAGATCTGCTGCGGGTTGTAGGCGATCCACACCGAGCCGTGCTCCAGCGCGTGCACCATGTTCTCGGTGCGGACGGCGTTCGGGTAGACGATGCCGGTGCAGGTGGCCCACGTCTGGTCGTGCGGGCCGCCGAACGGCGGGGTCTTGTCGTAGGCGACGCGCTCGGTCGGCAGGACGTGGACACTGCCGGTGTAGGTCGCGGTGATGACGCCGGGGATGCGCTTCGAGGGATCCGGGTCGGACGCGGTCGGCGCGAACGCGGCGGCGGCCTCTTCGCGGCTCGCCTGGTCACGCTTCGGCGCGGACGCCACCATGTAGTAGGTGATCACGGCGGCGGCGAGGGCGACGATGGCCACGACCGCGATGATCGTGCCCCACGGCGTGCCCTTCTTGCTGACCACGGAACCGCGGGCCGCCTTCACGGCCGACCCCTTTTTCCCAGTTGTCCGGTTCGCCATGGCTCCCGCGTTCTCCTCTGCTGGCTGCGGACGGATTCCCGCCCGGGCCAGTGTAGAGACCACGCGTCTGATCACCGTTAACACCTCACACAGTGCCCACCGAGGGCCGAGGGCTCCGCCACCCGGAACCCCCGAAAAGCGGTCTGTGGATGCCCGCCGTGACGTCGCCGAGACCGCCGGAAGCGCCCGACCTGGGCACACCTAGAATTCGACGAGTGACTCCCGCCGCTCTCGCCGACCTGGTCCGCAGCTCCGCCGTGCAGGTACTGACCGCACGCGGCATCGACGACACCGTGCTGCCGGAGCAGGTGACCATCGAACGCCCGCGCAACCCCGACCACGGCGACTACGCGACGAACCTGGCCCTGCAGGTGGCGAAGAAGGCCGGCCTGAAGCCGCGTGAGTTCGCCGAGGCGCTGGCCGCGGCGGTCGCGGCGGCCGACGGGGTCGCTTCGGCCGAGGTCGCGGGCCCGGGATTCCTCAACTTCCGCCTGGCCGCGGCCGCGCAGGGCGACATCGTGCGCCAGGTCATCGAGGCCGGCGCCGCCTTCGGCCGCGGGGACGCGCTGGCCGGCACCAAGATCAACCTCGAGTTCGTCTCGGCCAACCCGACCGGCCCCATCCACCTGGGCGGCACCCGCTGGGCCGCGGTCGGCGACGCGCTGGGCCGCGTGCTCGGCGCGCAGGGCGGCGAGGTCACCCGCGAGTACTACTTCAACGACGCCGGCGCGCAGATCGACCGGTTCGTCCGGTCCCTGATCGCCGCCGCGAAGGGCGAGCCCGCGCCGGAGGACGGCTACGCGGGCGGCTACATCAACGACATCGCCGCCGAGGTCATCAAGGCCGAGCCGAGCGCGCTGTCGCTGCCGGAGCAGGAGCGGCACGAGACGTTCCGCCGCATCGGCATCAACCTGATGTTCACCGAGATCAAGGACAGCCTGCACGAGTTCGGCGCCGACTTCGACGTCTACTTCCACGAGAACTCGCTGCACGAGTCGGGCGCGGTCGACGCCGCCGTCCAGCAGCTGAAGGACTCCGGGAACCTCTACTTCGCGGACGGCGCCTGGTGGCTGAAGTCGTCCGAGTACGGCGACGACAAGGACCGCGTCGTCATCAAGCAGGACGGCAACCCGGCCTACATCGCCGGCGACCTGGCCTACTTCAAGGACAAGCGCAACCGCGGCTTCGACCTCTGCATCTACATGCTCGGTGCGGACCACCACGGCTACATCGCCCGGCTCAAGGCGGCCGCGGCGGCGTTCGGCGACGACCCGGCCACGGTCGAGGTGCTGATCGGCCAGATGGTGAACCTGGTCAGCGACGGCAAGCCGGTGCGGATGTCCAAGCGCGCCGGTACCGTGATCACGATGGAGGACCTGGTCGAGGCGGTCGGCGTCGACCCGGCCCGCTACGAGCTGATCCGCTACTCCGTCGACTCCACTTTGGACGTCGACCTGGACCTGCTGCGCAAGCACTCCAACGACAACCCGGTCTACTACGTCCAGTACGCCCACGCGCGGCTGGCGTCCCTGCAGCGCAATGCTGCCGACCTGGGCATCAAGTCCGCCGAGTCCTTTTCGGACGTCGACTTCGGACTGCTCACGCTGCCCGCCGAGGGCGACCTGATCCGCACCATCGGCGAGTTCCCGGAAATGGTGCGTCGGGCCGCCGACATGCGGGAGCCGCACCGGATCGCGCGCTACCTCGAAGAACTCGCGGGCGCTTACCACAAGTTCTACACCGTGGGCCGTGTGCTGCCCCAGGGCGACGAAGAGGTGACCCCGCTGACCCACGCGCGGCTCGCGCTGTGCGAAGCGGCCCGCCAGGTCCTGGCCAACGGCCTCGCCCTGCTCGGTGTTTCTGCTCCGGAACGGATGTAATCGATGGCGCACCCCGCGGGCCCACGGCACGCCGACGTCTACCCCCACGCCGACTCCTCCGGGTTCCCGCCCGCGAGCGGCGACGAGCTCGACCGGCTCTACCCGAAGGTCTGGCCCCGCAACACCTTCCGCGGCGCGGACGGCGTCGTGCGGATCGCCGGCGTCGACGTGCGCGAGCTGGCCGAGCAGCACGGCACGCCGCTGTTCGTCGTCGACGAGGCCGACTTCAAGTCCCGCTGCGCGGACTACGCCGAGGCGTTCGACGACCCGGCGCTCGTGCACTACGCGTCCAAGGCCTTCCTCTCCATCGAGATCGCCCGCTGGGTGGCCGAGCAGGGGCTGAGCCTGGACGTCTGCAGCGGCGGCGAGCTCGCCGTGGCGCAGCGCGCGAGCTTCCCGGCCGAGCGGATCACCTTCCACGGCAACAACAAGTCGCCGGCGGAGCTCGAAGCCGCGGTCGTCGCGGGCGTCGGCACGATCGTGCTCGACTCCTACTACGAGATCGCCCGGCTGGCCGACACCGCCGCGCGCCACGACGTCGTGCAGCCGGTGCTGATCCGGGTGACCGTCGGCGTCGAGGCGCACACCCACGAGTTCATCGCGACGGCCCACGAGGACCAGAAGTTCGGCTTCTCGCTGGCGGCTGGGGACGCCGCGGAGGCGGTGCGGCGGGTGCTCAACGCGCCGTCGCTGAAGCTGACCGGCCTGCACAGCCACATCGGCTCGCAGATCTTCGACGCCGACGGCTTCGAGGTCGCCGCCCGCCGCGTCGTCGGGCTGCTCGCCGACCTGGCCAAGGAACACGGCCCCGAGCTGCTCGACCAGCTGAACCTGGTCGACCTCGGCGGCGGCTTCGGCATCGCCTACACCGACAAGGACAACCCGCCGCCGCCGGCGCAGATGATCACGCAGATCCGCGAGATCGTCCGCAAGGAGTGCGCCTACGCCGGGCTCCCGGTGCCGCGCATCGCCGGCGAGCCGGGCCGCGCGATCGCCGGGCCGGGCACGATCACGCTCTACGAGGTCGGCACCATCAAGGACGTCGCGCTCGGCGACAACGCCGTGCGCCGGTACGTGAGCGTCGACGGCGGGATGAGCGACAACATCCGCACCGCGCTCTACGACGCGGTGTACGACGTCCGGCTGGTTTCCCGCTCCGCGAGCGACAACGAAGAGCCGGTGCACGCCGTGCTGTCCCGGGTCGTGGGAAAACACTGTGAGTCCGGCGACATCGTCGTACGAGACTGCTGGCTGCCCGACACGCTGGCTCCGGGCGACCTGGTGGCCGTCGCGGCGACCGGCGCCTACTGCTACTCGATGGCGAGCACGTACAACCGGCAGCCGCGCCCGGCCGTGGTCGCCGTGCGCAACGGCGGCGCCCGGCTGCTGCTGCGGCGTGAGACGACCGACGACATGCTGCGCCTGGAGGTCTGAGAAACCGTGTCTGCTGCTGAACCTCGAGCGATCAGGGTCGCCCTGCTCGGCTGCGGGACCGTGGGCGGCGAGGTCGCCCGGTTGCTCACCGAGCAGGCCGGCGAGCTGGCCGCCCGGGCGGGCGCGCCGGTCGAGCTGGCCGGCATCGCCGTCCGCCGCCCGGACAAGCACCCCGAGCTGCCCCCGGAGCTGCTGACCGCCGACGCCGAGAAGCTCGTGACCTCCGACGACGTCGACGTCGTGGTCGAGCTCGTCGGCGGGATCGAGCCGGTGCGCAGCTGGCTGCTGGCCGCGCTGAAGGCCGGGAAGTCCGTGGTCACCGCGAACAAGGCGCTGCTCGCCGAGCACTCCGCCGACCTGTTCGAGGCGGCCGACGCCGCCGGTGTCGACCTCTACTTCGAGGCCGCCGTCGCCGGGGCGATCCCGCTGCTGCGACCGCTGCGCGAGTCCCTGGCGGGTGACCGGATCACCCGCGTGATGGGCATCGTCAACGGCACCACGAACTACATCCTGTCCGCGATGGACTCGACCGGCGCGGGCTACGCCGAGACGCTCGACGAGGCCAGCCGGCTCGGGTACGCCGAGGCCGACCCGACCGCCGACGTCGACGGCTACGACGCCGCGTCCAAGGCCGCGATCCTCGCCTCGCTCGCCTTCCACACCCGGGTGACGGCCTCGGACGTGCACCGCGAGGGCATCGCCGACGTCACCGCCGCCGACCTCGGCGCGGCGCGCGTGCTCGGCCGCACGGTCAAGCTGCTGGCCATCTGCGAACGGGTGACCGACGACGACGGCGTCGAGTCGGTGTCCGCCCGCGTGCACCCGGTGATGATCCCGCGCAGCCACCAGCTGGCCGGCGTGAGCGGCGCGTTCAACGCCGTCTACGTCGAGGCCGACGCCGCCGGCGAGCTGATGTTCTACGGCCAGGGCGCGGGCGGCGCGCCGACGGCGAGCGCGGTGCTCGGCGACCTGGTCGCGGTGGCCCGCAACCAGGTGGCCGGCGGCCGCGGCCCGCGCGAGTCGGCGCACGCGGCGCTGCCGGTGCGGCCGATGGGCCAGACCCCGACCCGGTACCACGTAAGCCTTTCCGTGGCCGACCGCGCCGGGGTGCTCGCCCAGGTGGCGCAGGCGTTCGCCGCCCACGGCGTGAGCATCGCGGCGGTCCGCCAGCTCCACGTCGACGACCGCGCGAGCCTGGTCGTCGTCACGCACCAGGCCCCCGACGCGGCCCTGCGGTCCACTGTGGACGAGATCGGGCGGCTCGACGTCGTCCACCATGTTGTCAGTGTGATGCGGGTGGAAGGCGAAGACGCATGAGTATCAAGGCCTGGCCCGGCATCATCGAGGCTTACCGGGACCGCGTCCCGGTCCCCGACGGCGCGCGGGTGATCACGCTCGGGGAGGGCAACACCCCGCTGCTGCCCGCCCGCTACCTGTCCGAGCTGACCGGCTGCGACGTCCACCTCAAGGTCGAGGGCGTCAACCCGACCGGCTCGTTCAAGGACCGCGGCATGACCGTGGCCATCACGCACGCGCTCGCCAGCGGGCTCAAGGCGGTGATCTGCGCGTCGACCGGCAACACCTCGGCCTCGGCCGCCGCCTACGCCGTGCGCGCCGGGCTCACCTGCGCCGTGCTGGTGCCCCAGGGCAAGATCGCGATGGGCAAGCTCGCCCAGGCCGTGCTGCACGGCGCGCGGATCCTGCAGGTCGACGGCAACTTCGACGACTGCCTCGAGCTGGCCCGCAAGACCGCGGCCGACTACCCGGTCACGCTCGTCAACTCGGTCAACCCGGTGCGCATCGCCGGCCAGAAGACCGCCGCGTTCGAGGTCTGCGACGCGCTCGGCCGGGCGCCGGACATCCACTGCCTGCCGGTCGGCAACGCGGGCAACATCACCGCCTACTGGGCGGGGTACTCGGAGTACGCGGCCGACGGTGTGGTGAAGAACACCCCGCGGATGTTCGGCTTCCAGGCGGCCGGCGCGGCGCCGCTGGTGCTGGGCGAACCGGTGCGCGACCCGGACACGATCGCCACCGCGATCCGGATCGGCAGCCCGGCGTCGTGGACCGCCGCGGTCAAGGCGAAGAACGAGTCCCACGGGCTCTTCGAAGCCGTCACCGACGAGAAGATCCTCGAGGCCTACCGGCTGCTCGCCGGGCGCGAGGGCGTGTTCGTCGAGCCGGCGTCGGCCACCAGCGTGGCCGGCCTGCTCGCGACGGCCGCCGACGGCCGGCTGCCGAAGGGCGCCACGGTCGTCTGCACCGTCACCGGCCACGGCCTGAAGGACCCGCAGACGGCGCTGGCGGGCAACGTCGAGGTCGAGCCGCTGGCCGTGGACCCCTCGGCGGTCGCGGCGGCGCTGGACCTGCGGTGAGCGGCGCCTTCCGCGTCACGGTCCCGGCGTCGACGGCGAACCTCGGGCCGGGCTTCGACGCGTTCGGGATGGCGCTCGCGCTCTACGACGTCGTCGAGGTGCAGGTCACCGACGAAGGCCTCAAGGTCGAGGTGATCGACGCGGGCGCGGGCGGTGTCGCCGACGTGCCCACCGACGAGTCCCACCTCGTGGTGCGGGCGATCCGGCGGACCTGCGCGCACCTCGGCGTCGACCCGCCCGGCCTGCACCTGCGCTGCTACAACGCGATCCCGCACGCGCGCGGGCTCGGGTCGTCGGCCGCCGCGGTGGTCTCCGGCGTCGCCGCCGGGTACGCGCTGGCGGGCCGGGAAATCGACGAATTCGACGCCCTGCAGCTGGCCGCGGGCTTCGAGGGCCACGCCGACAACGCGGCCGCGAGCCTGTTCGGCGGGCTCGTGCTGGCCTGGTGCGAGGGCACGGTGTTCCACGCCGAGCGGCTGACCCCGCACGCCGGGATCCGGCCGGTCGTCGCGGTCCCGGCGGTCCGCTCGGCCACCGCGACCACCCGCGGCCTGCTGCCGGCGACGGTGCCGCACCGCGACGCCGCGCACAACGCCGGTCGCGCCGCCCTCGCCGTGCACGCGCTCACGGCGAAACCGGAGCTGCTGCTGGCGGCCACCGAAGACCGCCTGCACCAGCTCTACCGCGCGCCCGCTTACCCGGCGAGCACCGCGCTGGTGGACACGCTCCGTGCACAAGGCGTGGCCGCGGCGATCTCCGGCGCGGGCCCGACGGTGCTCGCGCTGACCACGACGGGAATATTGCCGCCAGGGGCCGGTGTTGAGGGTTTCGACGTCTGCGAGCTGCCCGCGGATCTCGCGGGTGTGCAGGTTGCGGCTCAGTAAAGGCTGGGTCACGTGCCTGCGGTGGGGGCCGCCACGCGGGGGGTGGTTGTTGCACCCGGCACCGGTGCGGTCTACCCTCGGGGGCGTTCGATCACCGTGCGTTTCCGCACCCGATGCCGGTCCAGGGGAGTTTCCCGGATCGCATCCTTCGTCGATCCGCCAGATCCGCACCGCCTGGCAAGCGGGGTAACGCGGAGGGACGCAGGCGGGTTTCCGGTCTCGGCGGTGTCGGATTCCGCATCCTCCGAATGGAGGACGCAAACCCCTGTGGTGGAGGCGCTCCAGCTGTGTTTCGCACGGCCGAAGAGCTCATCTCCCGTATCGGGGGGCAGTTACGCCGGTTCGCGATCAGAAGCGAGCGGCAGTCCGCTGATCCGCCTGGAGGCGTGGATCGGTCAGGAAGGACATGTGTGAGCAACACCGATCTTTTGAGCGACGTGGGTAACGGCGCCGCAGAGTCGAACGGCACGGCCCCCGCTCCCAAGAAGACGGTCGGCGGGTTGACCGGCAAGACTGTGGCCGAACTGCGTTCGCTGGCTGGGGAGCTCGGCGTCGGCGAGACGACGGGTATGCGCAAGGGCGACCTGATCGCCGCGATCCGTGAGCGTCAGGGCAAGTCTCGCAAGCGTGCGGCGAACGAGACCCTGCCTCTGGAAGGCGTCGGCGAACCGCCCAAGGCGGCCCCGAAGAGCGAGGCCAAGGCCGCGGCCCCGGCGACCAAGCCGGAGCCGAAGAAGGCCGTGGTCCCGGAGGCGTCCGTCGAGGCGCCGGCTGCGCCCGTCGCGGACACCCAGCCGCAGGCCGAGCGCCCGCAGCAGGACAAGCAGGACGGCCAGCAGGGCCAGGACGGCGCGCCCGAGGAGGGCGGCCGCAGCCGACGTCGCCGCGGTTCCAACCGCGCCGCCGGTGCGCCCGAGAGCCAGAACGGCGCCGACCGCCAGAACGACCGCCAGCAGGGTGGTGACCGCCAGAACGGCGGCGACCGCCAGCAGGGTGGCGACCGCCAGCAGGGTGGCGACCGCCAGCAGGGTGGCGACCGCCAGCAGGGTGGCGAGCGTCAGGGCAGCGGCGAGCGTCAGCAGGGCGGTGACCGCCAGCAGAGCGGCGACCGTCAGCAGCGCGACCAGCGTCAGGGCAACCGGAACGACAACCGGCAGGGCCAGGACGGCAACCGTCAGCGCAACCAGCAGGACGGTGGCAGCCGCGGGCAGGACAACAACCGCGACCGTGACCGTGACAACCGCGCCCAGCAGCAGCAGGACGACGACGAGGAAGGCGGCCGTCGCGGCCGTCGCTTCCGCGACCGTCGTCGCAGGGGCACCGGCGGTGGCCAGCGCGAGGTCGGCGGTTCGCCGGACACCGAGATCCGCGAGGACGACGTCCTGCTGCCCGTCGCGGGCATCCTGGACGTGCTCGACAACTACGCGTTCGTCCGGACGTCGGGCTACCTCGCCGGCCCGAACGACGTGTACGTCTCGCTTTCGCTGGTCCGCAAGTACGGCCTGCGCCGTGGTGACGCCATCACCGGCGTCGTGCGTCAGCCGCGGGACGGCGAGCAGCAGCGGCAGAAGTTCAACCCGCTGGTGCGCGTCGACTCGATCAACGGGCTGGAGCCGGACGAGGCCAAGCGCCGCCCCGACTTCACCAAGCTGACCCCGCTGTACCCGAACGAGCGGCTGCGCCTCGAGACCGAGTCGCACAAGCTCACGACCCGCGTGATCGACCTGATCATGCCGGTCGGCAAGGGACAGCGCGCCCTGATCGTGTCGCCGCCGAAGGCCGGTAAGACCACGATCATGCAGGACATCGCGAACGCGATCTCGACGAACAACCCCGAGTGCCACCTGATGGTCGTCCTCGTGGACGAGCGTCCGGAAGAGGTCACGGACATGCAGCGCTCGGTGAAGGGCGAGGTCATCTCCTCCACCTTCGACCGGCCGCCGGCGGACCACACCTCGGTCGCGGAGCTGTCCATCGAGCGGGCCAAGCGCCTGGTCGAGATGGGCCACGACGTCGTCGTGCTGCTCGACTCGATCACGCGTCTCGGCCGTGCGTACAACCTGGCGGCCCCGGCGTCCGGCCGGATCCTGTCCGGTGGTGTCGACTCGACCGCGCTCTACCCGCCGAAGCGGTTCCTCGGCGCGGCGCGCAACATCGAGAACGGCGGCTCGCTGACCATCTTCGCCACGGCGATGGTGGAGACCGGGTCGACGATGGACACGGTCATCTTCGAAGAGTTCAAGGGCACCGGTAACGCGGAGCTCAAGCTCGACCGCAAGATCGCCGAGCGCCGCGTGTTCCCGGCCGTCGACGTCAACCCGTCGGGTACCCGCAAGGACGAGCTGCTGCTCAACCCGGACGAGCTGGCCGTGACCGTGAAGCTGAGCCGGGTGCTGCACGCGCTCGACTCGCAGCAGGCCATCGACCTGCTGATCTCGCGGCTGCGCAAGACGAAGACGAACACCGAGTTCCTCATGCAGGTCTCGAAGACTGCCCTCGGCGGCAACGAGGACGACTGAGTTTCCGGTCGAACATCCGTGAAGGCCCCCTTACCGGCTCTTATGGCCGGGAAGGGGGCCTTCACGGCTTTCCCGGCCGGGAATACCAGGTCAACGGGGTCTGTTCAAGTAGTCGTCAGCTTGTCTGGCAGAATCACCCGCTGAAGTCCGGCACCGGTTCACCCCGCTCGAAGACTGGGGACCCGGAGCCAACGAGAGAGGACACCATGAAGAGCGGCATTCACCCCGAGTACGTGGTCACGAACGTCGACTGCGACTGCGGTAACACCTTCACCACGCGTAGCACGAAGACCAGCGGCACCATCCACGTCGAGATCTGCTCCAACTGCCACCCGTTCTACACGGGCAAGCAGAAGATCATGGACACCGGTGGCCGCGTCGCGCGCTTCGAGGCTCGCTACGGCAAGCGTCAGAAGAAGGACGCCGAAGCCAAGTAGCTTGGTCGACGGCGCCCACCCGCACGTTCGGGTGGGCGCCGTTTCTTTGTCTGAAAAACCGGGCCTGAGAGGTGGCAGAGGTGGATTCGAGCTCGCTCAAGGGGCTGCTCGCCGAACACGCGGAGCTGGAGACCCAGCTCGCGGACCCGGCGGTGCACGCCGACCAGGCGCGCGCCCGCAAGCTCGGCCGCCGCTACGCCGAGCTGACGCCCGTGGTGCGCGCCGTCCACCAGCTCGACACCGCCCGTGAAGACCTCGTGGCCGCGCGCGAGCTGGCGGCGGAGGACTCCGGGTTCGCCGCGGAGGCCGAGGAGCTGGCTTCGGGGATCCCCGAGCTGGAGTCGAAGCTCACCGAGCTGCTGCTGCCGCGCGACCCGTACGACGGCTCCGACGTCGTGATGGAGATCAAGTCCGGCGAAGGCGGCGAGGAGTCGGCGCTGTTCGCCGGCGACCTGCTGCGGATGTACCTGCGCTACGCCGAGCGGCACGGCTGGAAGGCCGAGGTGCTCGACTCGGTCGACTCCGACCTGGGCGGCTTCAAGGACGTCACGCTCTCGATCAAGACGAAGTCGGCGGTCGTCGACGGCGTCTGGTCGCGCCTGAAGTTCGAGGGCGGCGTGCACCGCGTCCAGCGTGTGCCGGCGACCGAGTCGCAGGGCCGGATCCACACTTCGGCGTCCGGGGTGCTGATCTACCCGGAGCCCGAAGAGGTCGAGGTCGAGATCGACCCGAACGACCTGCGCATCGACGTCTTCCGCTCGTCGGGCCCGGGTGGCCAGAGCGTCAACACGACCGACTCGGCGGTGCGGATCACCCACCTGCCGACCGGCATCGTCGTCTCGTGCCAGAACGAGAAGTCGCAGATCCAGAACCGCGCCCGCGCGCTGCAGGTCCTGCAGGCCCGCCTCCAGGCGGTCGCCGAGGAGGAGGCCGCGGCCAAGGCGTCCGACGCCCGCCGCTCCCAGGTCCGCACGGTCGACCGCTCGGAGCGCATCCGGACGTACAACTTCCCGGAGAACCGCATCTCGGACCACCGGGTGAACTACAAGTCGTACAACCTGGACCAGGTCCTGGACGGCGAACTGGACGGCGTCCTGGACGCCCTGGCGACCGCGGACCGCGAAGAGCGCCTGGCCTCGCAGTCCGGCTGAGGCCCGCCGCCCGCTCGGCGGACGGCGGGCTCGGCACGTCAGCCGCAGGCGACCGGTCCGGCCGAGGCGCGGAACTGGTTGACCTGGCCGGTGCCCAGCGAGAGGCTGCCGGAGACGTAGATGCAGTGGCCGTTCGTCCCGGTCACCACCACTCCGCCGGCGTAGGTGGAGAACGTGCCGGAGTCGGTCACCGTGGCAGAGGTGTCCGTCCGGATGCTGACCGACATGGAGTGCGACCCGGACGCGTCGTCGTAGACCTTCGCGCAGTTGGTGCCGCCGTTCGCACTGGAGTACCAGAGGTGGAGCGTGCCGGCCGCCTCGCCGAGCCGGTTGGTCAGCGACTTGGGCAAGCCCTCCTTGTGGAGTTCGGTGCCCGGACAGGTCGTCACCGGCGCGGCTTCCGCGCCGGGCACCGCGACGAGAGCCGCCGCCACGACGACACCGGCGACGACGGCGAACTTCCGTACTGCTGACCGCACACTTGCCTCCCACAGGTAAGCGGTGTCCGGGCTGTTCCCGGACCACCGCCTTCCCCACGCCCGGGAGGCCGGAACGGTTTAGCGGACCGCGGGCTTCTCCGGCTCCCGGAAGGCGTCGAAGACCTCGGTCATGGCCTCGGACTCCGGCTCTTCCCCGGCGTCTTCCGGAACGACCCGGGACGGCCGCGGGAAGAAGCTCAGCACCGCGAACACCAAGGCCAGGAACGTCGGGAACAGCGTCAGCAGCTGGTGCTTCACGCCTTCGACGCCCTCGCCGAGGGCCGACAGCCCGAACTGGCCGATCGCGAACAGCAGCAGGAAGAACACCACGGTCCCGTACTCGCGCGCCTTCCGGCGGAACGCGCGGATGCCCGCCCAGCCGATCAGCAGCCAGAACGGGACCAGCGCGAACAGGCCCAGCGGCGCGGCGAGCGCGGACAGGCCCGACAGCACCGGCACCCGGTACTCCTGGGCCATCTGCGGGTAGCCGGCCGACTCGGCGAAACTGCCCAGCCGCGACGGGCGGGCCGTGAGCGTGTCGACCGCGCCCTGCTGGAGGACCTGCAGCGTGCGGGTCGGGTGGGACGCGTAGTACTGCACGACGTTGCGGCGGCTGATCTTGTCGCGGTAGGTGTTGTAACCCGGGTCCGTCCAGGGGCTCGCTTCCCACCAGCCCTTGCCGATGAACTTCTTCGCGTCCGGCGGGAGGCCCAGCGCGGTCAGGTCGGCGTCGGTGTCGTGCTTGCCGTCCACGATGCTGTCGAACACCACGTGGAACATGTTGGCTTCGCGGTACTCGGCGTTGGCCGGGTCGCCCTTCGACTGCACCATCGCCGTGCCGGCGCCGACGATCACCAGCACGCCCAGCGGCACGAGCCACCGCGCGCGGCCCTTCGCGCCGAGCGGCCGGACCAGGGCCAGCGCGATCACGAACAGCGGGATCAGCAGCAGCGTCTGCGACTTCGCGTTGATCCCGATCAGCGCGCCCACCACGGTCAGCGCCGCGCCCCAGTAGCGCCACGCGCCCGTGCGGTGCATCAGCAGCAGCCCGCCCGCGGTCAGCAGCATCCCGACGAACCCGGCGCCTTCGCTGAGCACCGAGGCGAAGTAGCCGAAGAACGCCGAGTCGGCCATCACGAGCAGCAGCAGGACGGCGGCGATGACGCGGTTGCGGCGGCTCAGGTCCAGGCCCAGCACGGTGGCCGCGACGCCCACGGCGACCAGCACGCACGTGATCGCGCCGAGCACCAGCAGGTTCAGCTCGGCCGACGAGCCGAGCACGTGCCCGAGCTTGCTCGCGAACCAGTCGAGCCACGCCTGGCTCGAGATGTAGTCGCTCTTGCAGGCCGAACCCGGCCCGTAGCTGAAGTGGACGTAGAACTCGGGCTTCAGCTCCGGGTGCCGGCCGCCGAGGTCGCACAGCAGGCGCCAGCCGTCGCCGTTGTCGGCCATCCCGACCGGCCTCGGCACGAGGAACCGGAGCAGCAGGACGCCCAGGGAAAGGACGAAGACGCCCAGGCCGAAGCGCAGTTCACGGGATCGCACGCAGGTCAGCGTACGAGATCACGCTGAGTCGGCGGGTGCCGCACCGGGTACCGGCGTCACCGGCCGGTGGCGGAAGACGACGTAGTGGTAGAGCAGGTAGTTCCAGAACAGCCCGACGACGATCGCGGCGCCCTTGGGCACCAGCAGGTTGATCCCCGGGAACAGGTGGTTCACCAGGGTGATGACGAGGAACTGCACCACCCAGAGCCCGAACGCGGTGACCACGAAGAACAGCACGGCCTGGCGGCGGACGTCGCCGTCCTTCGCCCGGAACGTGAAGTTCCGGTTCAACGTGAACGACAGCAGCATGCCGACCGTCGTGGAGATGAAGTTCGCGACGAACGTCGGCACGCCGAGCGTGGCCAGCAGCGCGTACCCGAGGACGTCGACCAGCGTGTTGCCGATCCCGACGATGCCGAAGCGCACCTGCGTGGCGGTGACGAGCCTCATCGGACGGTGCTCCGGCTGTCCTCGTTCGCGCCCGTCCGCACCGACGCGACGCTGTAGAGCGGCCGGTTCTGCACCTGCGAGTACGTCCGGCCGATGTAGCTGCCGAGCACGCCGAGCATGATGATCTGGACGCCGCCGAGGAAGAACATCGCGATGGTGATGAACGCCCAGCCGGGCACCGCGGTCGCGGGCGCGAACAGCTTGACGCCGATGACGTAGAGCACGCCGAGGAAGCTCAGCAGCGAGAACAGGTAGCCCATCCGCGTGATCATCCGCAGCGGCGTGGTCGAGAACCCGACGATGCCGTCGGCGGCGAACCGCATCATCTTCGTCAGCGGGTAGCCGGTGGCGCCGGTGTGGCGCTTGTCGCGGTCGAACAGCACCGCCGTCTGCTTGAACCCGATGTAGCTGACCAGGCCGCGCAGGAACCGGTCGCGCTCGCGGTACTTGCGCAGCTCGTCGACGACCTTGCGGTCGACCAGCCGGAAGTCGCCGGTGTTCTTCGGGATGTCGACGGCGGCCATCTTGCCGAGGAACCAGTAGAACGCGCTCGCGGTGAGCCGCTTGAACGGCGAGTCCTGGCGCGACCGCCGCTGCGCGTAGACGACGTCGAAGCCCTCCTCCCACTTCTCGATGAGCTCCAGCGCCACCCGCGGCGGGTCCTGCAGGTCGCTGTCCATGATGATCGCGGCGTCCGCGTCGACCAGGTCGAGCCCGGCGGTGACGGCCATCTGGTGGCCGAAGTTGCGGGACAGCTCGATGACCGTGATCCGGCCGTCGCGGGCGCTCAGCCCGGTGAGCGCGGCCAGGGAGCCGTCCTTGCTGCCGTCGTCGACGTAGATGAAGCTGAAGTCGTACTTCCCGGCCAGCGGCGCGGTGACCTCGTCGACCGTGCGCTGCAGCAGCTCGATGTTCCCTTCCTCGTTGTAGATCGGGAAGATGAACGCGACCCGGCGGCGCGTGGTCGGCTCTGTCGGCACTGGCGCTCCCGGGGTTCGGCGTCTCGGGCATCCTAAAGACCGGCGACGGCCTCGGCGAACGCGGTCATCCGCCGGTCGAACGCCTCGGCCGGGCCGAAGTGGACGGCCACCGCGTCCGCCCCGGCCAGGATATACGCCCGGAACCGCGCGACGGCGGCGTCGAGATCGGTCCCGTCCCACTCCATCCGGGCGGTGGCCCGCACGTCGCGGCCGGCGGCCAGCTCCCCGAGCTTCCCGGCCCGCTCGCCGAACTCGGCGGGGGACAGCCCGGCGCTCTGCCACGCCGAACCGACGCGGGCGGCGCGGCGCAGCGCGATCGCGGAGTTGCCGCCGACGGTGATCGGCACCGATCCCGCCGGCCGCGGCTCGAAGTGGCCGCCGCCGGGGCCGCGGCCGGCGCGGAACAGCTCCGCGAGCAGGTCGAGAGTGGTGTCGGTCCGCTTCCCACGGCCGGCGAAGTCGGCCCCGACCTCGGCGAACTCCGGCTCGTTCCAGCCGGTGCCGACGCCGAGGTCGAACCGGTGGCCCGAGAGCGCATCGAGGGTCGCGACCTGCTTGGCCAGCGCGAACGGCTCCCGCAGCGGCACGATCAGCACCGACGTCCCGAGCCGGATCCGGCTCGTCAGCGCGGCGATGTGGGCGAGGGTGACGAGCGGCTCGTAGACCCCGCCGAAGACGTCGCCGAACGCGCCGGGCGGGATCAGGTGGTCGGGCAGCCACGCCGTGCGGTAGCCGAGGTCCTCGGCGAGCCGCGCCAGCTCGGCGGGCCGGCCGGGCGGCAGGTCCGGCTGCTCGTTCGGCAGTACGACTTCCAGGTTCACGACAGCCTCCCGAGAAACTTTTCGATCGCGGCGAGCCACTCGTCGCGGGCTTCGGCGCCGATGTTGTGCCCGGCTTCGACCTCGACGAGTTCGGCGCCGGGAATGCCGTCCGCGAGTTCCCGGGACAGCGCGGGCGACGCGAGCCCGTCGAGGGTGGTGGCGACGACGAGCGCGGGCACGGCGATCCCGGCCAGCTCGGCCCGGGTGTCGACCCTCGCGACGAGGGCGACGTGCTCGGGACTGCCGTCGGGGACGAACGCGGCGAGCTGGTCGACGGCCGTCTCCAGCTGCCCGGGCGTCAGGGCTTCGAGGTGGTCGCGGCCGGTCGCGACCAGCGTGAGGAACTTCGCGAGCAGCTTCGGGTCGTCGTGCAGCAACGCGGCCCAGACGTCGACGGCGAGCCGGATCCGGTTGTCGAGCCGGGCGAAACCGCTGGTCAGGATCAACCCGGTGACCCGATCGGGGTGCCGCGTGGTGGCGCGGACCGCGACGGCCGTGCCGAGGGAGTAGCCGAGGATCGCGAACCGCTCCAGCCCGGCGCCGACGGCGATCGCGACCAGCTCGTCGGCGAGCTCGTCCAGGTCCAGCGGGGTCGCGCTGCGGGGCGTTGCGCCCGAGCCGGGGTAGTCCGGGCCGACGACGGTGCGCGTCCGCGCGAGGTCGCCGAGGATGGCGCCGAAGTTGCCCTCGACACTGCCGCCCCCGCCGTGGGCGAGCAGCAGGCCCGGGCCGGTGCCGCGGACGACGTGGTGGAAATGTTCGGTCATGCCGGCGACGTTAGGTCTTCACATCAGTGTGAAGGTCAAGTCCGGGGGACACATGCGGATCGGCGAGCTCGCGGAACGGACGGGCGTCAGCACGCGCCTGCTGCGCTACTACGGGGAACAGGGTCTGCTGGTGGCGTCGCGCGACCGCAACGGCTACCGGTGCTACGGCGAGGACGCCGTCGTCCGGGTGCGGCAGATCCGCCGGCTCCTCGAAGCCGGGCTGACCACCGGGGTCATCGCGTCGGCGCTGCAGTGCGCGAGCGGTGAGGAGGCCCACCTCGACCTCTGCCCGGAGCTCGCGCAGCTGCTGCACCGCGAGCTGACGGCGATGGACGACCGGATCGGGACGCTCCAGCGTCGTCGCAGCACCTTGGCCGGGTACCTGACCGAGGAGGGCGGGTGACCGCTCGCTCGATACGCTGCACGGCGTGGGACCGGCGCGTGTCCTGACGGGGGAGTTCCGCCTGGTGTGCCAGGCTTGACGAGGTGAAGGACGACGAGTGAATCGGCAGCCGCTGCGCCTGGCCATCATGGAGGCCACCCGCATTCTCGGGCGGGCGGGCGTCGCTTCGCCGCGGTTCGACGCCGAAGTGATCGCCGCGCACGTGCTCGGGGTCGAACGCGGGCGGCTGCCGATGGTGCCCCTGGTCGACCCGCCCGTCATCGAGGCCATCGGCCAGCTCGTCCAGCAACGCGCGAAGCGGATCCCGCTGCAGTACCTGACCGGCTGGGCCGCGCTGGGTGACATCACCGTCGCGGTCGGGGCCGGCGTGTTCGTGCCGCGCCCGGAGACCGAGCTGCTGCTCGAATGGGGCGTCAAGTTCCTGCAGGGCCGGGAGTTCCCGGTCGTCGTCGACCTGTGCACCGGCTCCGGGGCACTCGCTCTCGGCGTCGCGCACGCGCGCCCGGACGCCGTCGTCTACGCGGTGGACGTCGACCCGCAGGCGCTGGCCTGGGCGCGGCACAACGCGGACGTCCACGCCGACGCCGGCAACACCCCGATCCGGCTGTACTCCGGCGACATCAGCGACCCGACGATGTTCGCCGAGCTCGACGGCCTGGTCGACCTGGTGCTGTGCAACCCGCCGTACGTCCCGGACGGCACGCCGGTGCCGCCCGAGGTCGCCGAGCACGACCCACCGCGCGCGGTGTTCGCCGAGGAGAGCGGCCTGGCGGTGATCCGCCACGCGATCGCGGCGGGCGCGCGGCTGCTGCGCCCGGGCGGCGGCCTGGCCATCGAGCACGACGACACCCACGGCTCGGCGGTCCCGGCGCTGGTCCGCGCGCGCCGGGTGCTGACGGCCGTCGAGGGCCACAACGACCTGGCGGGCCGCGCGCGCTTCGTCACGGCGAAGCGGCTGGGCTGAGCAGCCCCCGAATTCCACGCTACCGCCGGCCACCGACAGTTCCCGGTGCCCGCCGCGCGCGGGGCCGGACTTGTCCACAGTGCCGGGCAAACGCCCCAATGTGGCGTTGGGTGCGTCCAACGCACCCAATGTGGCGTTCGGTGCGTCAGATGCACCCAACGCCACATTGGGGCGCTCGGGGCCTGACAAACCGGCCAGACTTTCGTCGTGGGGCAAGCGGGTAAACCCTCGCTTCGGGGCAGAACCGCGACAGCGCGGCTCAATACGGTCGATCACGGGACACCGCGACCCCGCCGGTTCCCAGTGAAGGAGCCGCAGATGCGCGCCAGAACCCCGAAAGCGCTCGCCCTGCTCGCCGCCGTCACGGTCCTGACCGGGCTCGGCGCCGGGACCGCGGCCGCCGAGCCGCTCACCCGTGGCTGGCCCGCCCCGATCGACGCCGCGCACTGGGAGAACCAGGACCACATGACGTGGTCCGACTACCGCAAGGTGCCCGGGACGAACTGGGCCGACCCCGCCCTGAAGCCGACGCAGCGCGTCTTCAAGGGCGCCGTCGTCCTCGCCGACTACCCCGACCAGGACTTCGTCGTCACGCAGCCGCCGAAGTCGACCGTGTTCGGCAATCCCGGTCCCGAAGCCTCGAACATCCCGCGGGCGGGCGTCGCGCAGTACTACCAGGACTTCCTCAACAAGCCCGAAGCCCTCAACAACGGGCACACCATCAACGAGTACTGGATGGAGGACTCCGGCGGCCGCTTCGGCGTGCAGCTGACGGCGTTCGGCCCGTACCGGATGCCCGGCCAGTCCTTCGAGTACGGCATGGAGTTCCAGCCGAACGCCTGCCCGCCGAGCGCGAACTGCGACCGCGACATCCGCACGGACGCCGGGAACGCCTGGCGCGCCGACGTCGGCGACACGGCGAACCAGTTCGACTTCGTCTTCTACCTCTCCGCCGGCCAGGACGAGAGCTCGACCTGGCAGGAGTTCGGCGAGATGAAGTTCGGCACCAAGGAGAACGTGCCCGACGCGTTCGGCCCGCCGAACCACGACCTGCCCAACTACGCCGCCACCCGGTACGTCCCGTGGACGTCGTGGGCGTCGGCCGCCAGCATCTGGCCCAACGCCGGGAACGGCAGCTCGGTGCAGGCCGAGAGCTCCGGGCAGTCGACCTACGCCCACGAGTTCAGCCACATCCTCGGCATCGGCGACAACTACAACAACCCGTTCGGGATCCCGCCGTGGCGGGACTACTCCGGTGCCTGGGAAATGCTGTCCCGCGGCACGTTCAACGGCCCCGGCGGCCCGCACACGCGCTGGCAGATCCCGGCGACGCAGGGCAGCTCGATGGGCGCCCAGCACATGCTGCGCAACAAGATGAAGCTCGGCATCGTCGACCCGGCCGACGTCCTGCAGCTCGACCGCAACCAGCTGGCGGCGTCCGGGCCGGTGTCGGCGCGCATCACCGCGCGCGAGGCGGACGCGCAGCCCGGCGCGTTCACCGGGCTGAACATCAAGCTCACCGGCGGCGACAAGAGCCCGAAGTGCGACAAGACGACCGACCCGTTCTGCGACGGCGGTGGCTACGACAACTACACCGTCGAGGTCGTCGACCGGATGGGCGCGGACTCGTTCTCGCCGGACTCCGGCGTGCTGCTCGCCAAGACGAAGGACAAGGACAACGCGCCCTTCGAGTGGGTGATCGACGCCAACCCGGCCGACATCGGCATCACCGACTACACCAAGCCGGACGGCACGCCGGTGAAGATCACCATCGGCGACTACCGCCAGCTCAACGACGCGCTGTTCAAGGCGGGCACCGAGGCGGCGAGCCCGTACGAGTACACCGACCAGGCGAACCGGCTGAAGTTCCTGATCACCGACCTCGCCCGCGATCGCAAGGGCGTGCTCTCGTACACCGTCACGGTCGCGTCGCTGGACGGCTCGGGCAGCCAGGCGCGCGGCGCCGCGGTGACCCCGGCGCTGCCGGCGTTCGCCCGCGGCGGGCTCGCGACCTGCGACTTCGGCCTGTTCAACACCGGTTCGGCGAAGGGCGCGAAGGCGCCGTACGACACCGATACCTACCGACTGAGCGCGTCGACCGACGCGAAGGGCTGGCAGGTCCGGCTGCCGAACGAGCTGGCCACGGCGAAGTTCGGTCAGTTCGTGAAGGTGCCCGCCTTCGCGAAGCGCAGTGGCGGTGACCTGGCCGCCCGGGTGAAGCTCACGGCGACGTCGGTGAGCGACCCGTCGAAGACGGCCACCGCGAGCTGCACGGCGTTCGGCTTCTGACGCGCACCTCGTGACCACGACCCGGAGGGGCCTGCCGCGGCGGGCCCCTCCGGCGCGCGGGGCTACCCTTGGCGCCATGAGCGTGGTCTACGACTGCAGCAAGCGGGACTCCCGGGCGGACGGGCTGGCCGCCGCGGCCGGCGCGGTCCGGTCGAGCCGGCTGGTCGTCCTGCCGACCGACACGGTCTACGGGATCGGCGCCGACGCGTTCGACGCTGGCGCCGTCCAGGCGCTGCTGCGCGCGAAGAACCGCGGCCCGGACATGCCGGTCGGCGTGCTCGTCGGCTCGTGGTCCACTGTGGACGGTCTGGTGCTCGGCGTGCCGCCGCAGGCCCGCGCGCTCATCGAAGCCTTCTGGCCCGGCGATCTGTCCATTGTGCTCCCGCACGCGCCGAGCCTGCAGTGGAACCTCGGCGACGCCCGCGGCACCGTGATGCTGCGGATGCCGCTGCACCCGGTGGCGCTGGAGCTGCTGCGCGACGTCGGCCCGATGGCCGTCTCGAGCGCGAACGTCTCCGGCCGGCCGCCGGCGAGCACGGCGCAGGAGGCGCAGGAGCAGCTCGGCGACTCGGTCGCGGTGTACCTCGACGGCGGCTCCAGCGGCGAGGCCGTCGCGTCGAGCATCGTCGACCTCACCGGCACCGAACCGGTGGTGCTGCGCGAAGGCGCCGTGAGCAAGGACGCCATCGCGGAGGTGCTCGGTGTCCCCGCGGAATCGTTGGCGTGAAGCCGGATCAAGGCGCCGGGCGCGGCACGATAGCGTGTCGCGGGTGACCCCGACCCCGCGAGCGTGACGCACCCGTGCCGCCCACATCCGGTCTTCTCCCGATCCGGGAATACATCCTCGTCGCGCTGACCGCGACGGCCGTGACCTACCTGCTCACCGGCGTCGTGCGCCGGATCGCGATCCGCGTCGGCGCGATCGCGAACCCCCGCGCGCGCGACGTGCACGTCGCGCCGATCCCGCGCATGGGCGGGATCGGCATTTACCTCGGCGTCGCCGCCGCGATGGGCCTGGCCCACCAGCTGCCCGCGCTGTCGCACGGCTTCGACGCCTCGTTCGACTCGGTCGGCGTGCTGCTCGCCGCCGGCGTCATCTCGCTCATCGGCGCGCTCGACGACCGGTTCGAGCTGGACGCCTGGACGAAGCTGGCCGGCCAGGTCATGTGCGCCGGGATCCTGGTCATCTTCGGCGTGCAGTGGGTGTCGTTCTGGGTGCCGTGGGGCGGCACCGGCGCCTCGTTCGGCTCGGTGCTGGTGCTCGACAAGAACCAGGGCGCGCTGCTCACCGTCGTGATGGTCGTGGTGATGGTCAACGCGATGAACTTCGTCGACGGCCTCGACGGCCTGGCCGGCGGCCTCGGTTTCATCGCGGCGGCGGCCACGTGCGCGTTTTCCCTGGGACTGCTCGACAGCTCGGGCGGCGACGTCGGCACGTACCCGCCGGCGCTGATCGCGGCCACCCTCGCCGGCGCGTGTCTGGGGTTCCTCCCGTACAACTTCCAGCCCGCCAAGATATTCATGGGCGACTCGGGCTCGATGATGATCGGCCTGGTGCTCGCGGGCGCGACGACGTCGGCGTCCGGGCGCGTGCCCTACCCGCAGTTCAGCGGCAAGGACGCGATCGCGCTGCTGTCCCCGCTGGTGGTCGTGGCGGCGGTGCTGTTCGTCCCGATGCTGGACCTGATCATGGCGGTCGTGCGCCGCACCCGCCGCGGCGAAAGCCCGTTCGCCGCGGACAAGATGCACCTGCACCACCGGTTGCTGGAGATCGGCCACTCCCAGCGCCGCGCCGTGCTGCTGATCTACTTGTGGGCCGGCATCCTGGCGTTCGGCGCGGTCTCGGTGACCCTGTTCGACGACGCCGCCGCGCTCTGGATCATCGGCGTCGGCCTGGTGTTCGCGGTGGGGGTCTCGGTCATCCCGCGGCTGCGCTCACGCCACCAGCCGCGTACCTAGTCCGCGGGGTTCTCTACACTCGGTGTCGAACCGAGCAGGGAGCCAGCTGTGAGCGAGACCGAGACTTCGACCGAAGCGCAGGAGAACCCGCACGCCAAGGTGGTGCTGCAGGCGGCCCGCGCCATGACGAAGGCTTCGCTGCTGGTGACCCCGCCGGCGGTGCTCGTCTGCATCGTGCTCTTCAGCGTCCTCAACGGCATGCCGGGCTTCTGGGGCTCGCTCGTCGGCGGGGCGCTGGCGATGCTGGCGTCGCTCTCGACCCTGGGCATGATGCGCTTCAGCGCCGGCCAGGACCCGATGTTCGTCATGGTGATCGCGCTCGGCGGGTACGTCGTGAAGGTCGTCCTGCTGTTCGGCGCGCTGACGCTGCTGAAGGGCGTCTCCGCGCTGCACCCGATGTCGCTCGGCATCACCATGATCGTGGCCATCCTGCTGGCCGCCGCGGCCGAGTTCGCCGCCTTCCGCAAGACCAAGATCCCGACGATCATCCCCTCCTGACGCCGTCCGGTTCGCCGGGGTGTTCCGTTACCCAGGGTGAACCGGCCTGCGGCCACCCGAGTGTGACCGGCGTCACGGCCGTGCGCTTTCGCGCGGACCTCGAAAAGGGTCCCGGACGGCTCGCCTGCGACGTTCCCGGGAGGGTCCCGGCCCCCGCCGGACCTGGGTCCCGGGTCGACCCGGGACCTAAGTCCTGGGCTGATCGGTTGGTATGGAGTACGCCTGTACGGCACTGATTGACCTGCTGGTATGGTCCGCGTCAAGGGTGGCGGCCTCGGCCGCGCGCTTCCTGAGACGAACCGCGATCAGCAGTGTGGCGACCGTGTAGTTCCGCCTTCCGCCGCTGGTCCGAAGTAGACCGCAGGGCAGTGTTCACGCGAGACAACCCCATGTGCAGAACGTGAAGCCGTGTTCATCGCACAGTGGGGCAGCCGCCTCCGACGTCCCGATACGTATCGGGTACGTTAAGTCCAGATCGTGACGATTCCCCCGGCGGAGTGAACGCCGGCCGGGAGAACCGGAAGGAGCCCAGTGGGCGCGCTGGTATTGGCCGAGGGTGCGGTGTTCGCACCGCCCGGTGCCGGAAGCTTCGAGTTGCCGCCGCTGTTCGGCGGCGTCACCAAGCCGATGGTGCTCGTCGTGCTCTCGGTGGTCATCATCGCGACGTACTTCCTGCTGGCGACCCGCAAGCTGAAGGTCGTTCCGAGCAAGGGGCAGTTCGTCGCTGAGTCCATCTACGACTTCAGCCGCAACAACATCGCGCGCGAGCAGATCGGCTCGAAGGACTTCAAGCCGTACGTGCCGCTCGTTTTCTCGTTGTTCACCTTCGTGTTGGTGAACAACCTCTACGGGATCATCCCCGTTCTGCAGTTCCCGACCATGGCGCGCTTCGGTTTCCCGGTCGCGCTGGCGGTCCTCGTGGTCTACCCGGTCTACCACTACGCCGGCTTCAAGCGGCACGGTTTCGCCGGGTACTTCAAGAAGGAACTCGCGCCGCCGGGTGTGCCCAAGGCGGTGCTGCCGCTCTTCTCGCTGATCGAGTTCGCGGAGAAGTTCTTTCTCAACCCGCTCACGCTCGCCATCCGTGTTTTCGCCGCCATGTTCGCCGGCCACCTCATCCTGGCCGTGTTCACCCTCGGTGGCACCTTCCTGCTGACCGAGACCTCGGGCTGGGCGTTGAAGCCGGTTTCGCTGGTGGCGTGGATCTTCGCCATCGGGATGACTTTCCTCGAGGCCTTCATCCAGGTGCTGCAGGCCTACATCTTCGCCCTGCTTTCGGCGGGGTACATCGGCGCCGCGCTGGCGTCGGAGCACTGAGAACACAAGCCCCCGATCCACGCGAGCGCGTGGACCGAAGTGAAGGGAAATGCACGTGAGCAACATCGTTCTGGCCCAGGCCGCCGAAGCCGCCGTCAACATCAACCCCGGCCTCGCCGCCATCGGTTACGGCCTCGGCGCGATCGGCCCGGGCATCGGTGTGGGTCTGATCTTCGCCGCCGTCATCAACGGCACCGCGCGTCAGCCGGAGG